>CAMOVZ010000003.1 GCA_946628045.1 uncultured Caryophanales bacterium | reverse complement strand
GTGAGGTACACCTGTTCCCATCCCGAACACAGAAGTTAAGCCACTAAACGCCGACGATAGTTAATGCGAAAATAGGAAGTTGCCAAGAATTTTTTTTTGTGCAAAAAAGTGTCCAACACATATAAATATATTTGAATAGAGTTGTATAACTCTTTTTTTTTGGTATAATAAAACTAGGTGATAAGAATGGATTATAAATTAACAACATATTCAGAAGAAGAAACAATTGAACTTGCACAAAACATTGAATCAGAAAAATTTCCTAATATGGTCATTTGTTTAATGGGAGATTTAGGTACAGGAAAAACTGTATTTACAAAAGGTTTTGCACAAGCTCTAGAAGTAAAAGAAGAAGTCACATCTCCAACATTCAATATTATTAAAGAATACACATCAGGAGAATTACCACTATATCACATGGATGTTTATCGTCTTGATGGTAAAGTAGGTGATCTTGGTATTGAAGAATACTTTACTAAAAAAGGTATTACTATAATTGAATGGGCAGATATGATTCCAGATTACTTACCTGAAAAAAGATTAGATATAAAAATTAAGAGTAGTGAAGAAGATGAAGATAAACGTATTATTACAATTACTCCATATGGAAGAAAATATGAAGAATTATGTGAGGCAATCTTATGAGAATCTTATATATAGATACATCTAGTAGTTATTTATACACAGCTATTGTGGATAATGATAAATTAATTTCTGAAATAAAGGAAGATGATGGACAAAATTTATCACAAGTAGCACTTCCAAGAATTGTTTCTATGTTTGAAGATAATAATTTATCTCCAAAAGATATAGATAAAATAATAGTAGTTAATGGACCAGGTAGTTTCACTGGTATTAGAATAGGTATAACTATCGCAAAGGTATATGCATGGAGCTTAAACATTCCAATTACAACAATATATTCCTTAGAAGCAATGGCTATTTCCAGTGATAAGGAAAAATATCACGTACCATTAATAAATGCTCGTCGTGGCTATGTATACACAGCTATTTATGATAAAGATTATAAAGAAATATTAAAACCTTGTCATATACTTCAAAAAGACTTAGAAGAAAAACTAAAAGAAATAAATGATTATGAATTTATCTCAAATGATGAGTTTGATGATTTAGAACTTAACACTTATTCACCAAATATGGTAAAAATTGTTAATTACTTCAAAGATAAAGAAAATATTAATCCACATGCTGTTAATCCAGAATACTTAAAGCTTACTGAGGCTGAGGAAAGTAAATTATGATATATCCTCTTACTAATTTAAATGAATTAGATAATTCTTTTATTTCTAAAGAATATATTAAAGAAGAACTTAGTAATAACCCTTTTGGGAAAGTATTAGTATTAAAAGAAGATAATGAAATAATAGGATATATTTATTATAGTGATATCTACGAAAGATGTGAGATCAATCAATTTGAAATAACTATATCCAAGAGAAACAGTGGAAAAGGTAATTTATTATTAAAATACTTAATAGATAATATAAAAAAGGATATTACTTTAGAAGTAAAAGAAGATAATCTTTCTGCAATCCATGTTTATGAGAAGAATGGATTTATAAAAAAAGCTAAAAGAATTGGCTATTATAATGGAATAGATGGTATTTTAATGGAAAGAAAATATAAAGACTCTTTAAAATAAGAGTCTTTTGTGTTAAAATACATATGAAATGAAAAGGTGATTCTAATGAAAGATATGTATATACTAGGAATTGAAAGTAGTTGTGATGAAACTAGTGCTTCTATAGTAAAAAATGGTGTAGAAGAAATATCAACTGTAATATCTAGCCAAATAGATATTCATAAAGATTTTGGAGGTGTAGTACCAGAAATTGCATCTCGTCATCATGTTAAAAACATAACAATGGTATTAGAAGAATGCTTAGAAAAAGCAAATATGAAAATGGAAGATATCGATGCTATTGCTATTACTTATGGACCAGGTCTTATAGGTTCTCTTTTAATAGGATTAGAAGCTGCTAAAACACTTGCTTTCATATATAATAAACCATTAATACCAGTACATCACATAGCAGGACATATTTATGCCAATAGTTTAGTTAAACCATTAGAATTTCCATTACTTGCAGTAGTAGTAAGTGGAGGACATACTGAATTAATTGAAATGACTAAACACTATGATTTTAAAAAACTAGGTGGAACTTTAGATGACGCTATAGGAGAATGCTATGATAAAGTGGCTCGTGTTATTGGTCTTGAGTATCCCGGTGGACCTAAATTAGATAAATTAGCTAGTGTTGGTAAGAATACATATAATTTACCGGTACCATTAAAAGATGATAGTTATAATTTTTCATTTAGTGGATTAAAAAGTGCTGTAATTAATCTTGCTCATAATGAAGAGCAAAGAAATAATCCTTTAATAAAAGAAGATTTAGCATGTTCTTTCCAAAAGGTAGCTGTAGAATCTATTACTAATAAAGTAAGAAAAGCTATTGTGGAAAAAAATATTAAACATGTTATAGTAGCTGGTGGAGTAGCTGCTAATAACGGACTTAGAAATGCTATGAAGGAGTTATGCGATGAATTAAATATAGATTTATCTATACCGCCAATGAAATATTGTACAGACAACGCTACTATGATTGCTTCTGCAGGGTATTTCGCATATTTAGATGGTAGAAGAGCGGATCTTACATTAAATTCTAAATCACAAGATACATTAAATTAAAATGTATCTTTTTTATTTTAAAATTATATGATACAATGAAATAGTAAAAGAAAGTAGGTTGGCTAATATGGTAAATAGAATAGTTTTAAACGAAACTTCATACTTTGGTCGTGGTTCACGAAAAAAATTAGTTGAAGAACTTAATAAAAGAGGATATAGAAAAGTATTAGTAGTATCTGATAAAATAATAAAACAAGCAGGAGTAACTGGTAAGGTAACATCGCTATTAGAAGATGGTGGAATTATTTATCATGAATACTTAAATGTTAAACCTAATCCAACTATCACAAATGTTCAAGAAGGATTAATGGCTGCACAAGTATATAATGTAGATGCTATAGTAGCTGTTGGTGGAGGTAGTGTCATCGACACTGCTAAAGCTATCTCAATTATCATGACTAATCCAGAACATGGAAAAGTTGTAAGTCTTGAAGGAGCAGTAGAAACAAGAAAAAAAGGACTACCACTATTCGCATTATCAACAACTGCTGGAACTGCTGCTGAAGTAACAATTAATTATGTAATTACAGATGAGTTAAATGTTAAAAAAATGGTCTGTGTTGATCCACATGATATTCCAGTATGTGCAATTATAGATCCAGATTTAATGGAAAGTATGCCACAATCTCTTGCTGCATCAACTGGAATGGATGCCTTAACTCATGCTATGGAAGGATATACAACAAAAGCTGCATGGTTAATACCAGATATGTTCCATATAAATGCTATGGCATTAATATATAAAAACTTAGAGAAAGCAGCTAATGAAAAAAATCCAATTGCTATAGAAAAAATGGCTTATGCACAGTATATTGCCGGTATGGGATTTTCAAATGTAGGACTAGGAATAGTTCACTCAATGGCTCATTCTTTAGGAGCATTCTTTGATACACCACATGGCATAGCTAACGCAATACTTCTTCCACATGTATTAAAATTTAATGGACAAGTTTGTCCTGAATTATTTAGAAATATGGGAAAAGCTATTGGTTTAAATATGGAAAATCTATCAAATGAAGAATCAGTAGATAAAGTAGTAGAAGCAGTAAAAGAATTAAATAAAAAATTAAATATTCCAAGTACACTAAGAGAAGTAGGTGTATCAGAAGAGTTATTACCAAAACTTGCAAAACAAGCATTAAATGATCCTTGTACTCCAGGTAATCCAAGAATAGTAACAGAAGAAGATATTTTAAAAATATATAAAGAAGCATATTAGAATGCTTCTTTTTTTTGAATATACTAAAATACTAATCCAATGATGATACAAAGTAGTGCCAATACAACCACATACATAAATATACATCTTACCTTCAAAGACACCACCTCCTGTATATTCATTTTATTATATGAAAATATAAATTATATAAATAATTAAACTAACTATAAATAGTTAGTTTTTTACTTATTCTATCTACAATCCAATACATAATATAAGAAATAAAACCTAGTATAACAATACTACTAATAACCAAATCTAAATTAAACACCTGAGAACCATACATTATTAAATAACCAAGCCCAGATTTAGATACTAATAATTCTCCCATAATTACTCCAATTAAACTCATAGATATATTTATTTTTAAAATAGAAATTATATTTAATATATTACTAGGAAAAATAATATATCTATATATATCTAATTTAGAAGCATTAAAACTTTTAAGCATAGTAATATAATTATTATCAACATTAATAAATCCATTATAAATACTAATAATAGTAGTGAAGATACTAATAGTTAAAGCCATAACAATAATAGAATTAATACTAGCACCTACCCAAATAATAATTAAAGGACCTAATGCTACTTTAGGTAGTGAATTTATAATAGTTATATATGGATCTACTATCTTAGATAACTTCTCATATCTCCACAAAATACTAGCTATAATAATACCTAAAATAGAAGCTAAAGAAAAGCTAATTAATACTTCATATAAAGTAATACCTATATGTTTTAATAATTCACCTGTATTAAATAATTTAATAATAGTATTAATAACTCTACTAGGAGAAGAAAATAAAAATGTATTAATAATATTAAAATTAGAAAAGATTTCCCAAACTATTAAAAATATAATTATTATTAATAATCTAATAATAGTTATAATTTTCTTTTCTTTCTTAATTTTATTTAAAAAATTAATATGTTCTAAACTATATTTGTACATCTAAATCCCCCCATATCTTTTCATAATATTTAGAAAATAATTTATCTTTTCTATTATTAATAGGAGTAGATTTATTATCTAACTTAATTTCATATATATTTTTAATTTTAGCAGGTCTTTTAGTTAGAACTATTACTCTATCAGACATACTAATAGCTAATCCTATATCATGAGTTACCATAATAAGAGTTTTTCCTTCATTTTTTATTATTTTATATATATCATCACTAATAATTAAAGAAGATTGATAATCAAGAGCACTAGTAGCTTCGTCTAAAAGTAATATGTCAGGTGAAATAGCTAATGTTCTAATTAAAGCAACACGCTGCCTCATACCACCTGATAAATTACTAGGATATTTATTTATAAAATCACCTAAGCCATACTTATTAAGTAAATTAATAACATACTCTTTATTTTCTTTTGTAAGTTTTTTTTGTACTTTTAATCCTAATAAACAATTATCTAATATAGTAAGAAAAGGTAATAAAGAATCACTCTGTAACATATAAGAAATATTCTTATTATCTATTTTAATATCACCACTAGATTTATCAATTAAACCACTAAGAATAGATAAAATAGTACTTTTTCCACAACCACTAGGACCAACTATAGAAATAAATTCACCATCATTAAGATCAAAACTAATATCATCCAAAGCCAGAATTTCTTCTTTTAAAGTATGATAATACTTTTTTAAATTAGATATTTCTAATACTTTCATAAAACACCTCAAAGTATTTTATGAAAAATAAAAAGAAGTGATAATGATAATCACTCCTATTTAATCTTATACATTAATTTATTATAAGGAACTTTCTTAGTAATTTCACCATAATCAATCATTATATCTTGTAGATGATTAAATGAAGATTTACTAAATTTAGTAGTAGTAGGCCATGCATCTATTTCTCTATATCTCTTAATTGCATCAGTAAGTTCACTAATTTTAGAATCAGGGAATTGTTTAATAATAGCTATAGCTACTTCTTTATCACTATGTTTATGAACATAATTTAAACCTTTCATAATAGCCTTATCAAAATTCTTAATTAATTTTTTATTTTCTTTTATAAAACTACCTCTAGCAGAGAAAGATGTATAAGGAACATTACCTCCAAGTTTTCCTACACTTTCTACAACATAGCCATATCCTTGTTTTTCAACTTGACTAGCAGTTGGTTCAAACAAAGTAACAAAGTCACCTTGACCAGATATAAATGCTCCACCCATAGCAGGAAAAGCAACAGAAGTGTCAATATCTAAATCACTTCTAGGATCTATCCCATTTTCTTTTAAAGCATATTCAAAAGTCATTTCAGGCATTCCACCAGCTCTACCACCAATAACAGTTTTTCCTTTTAAGTCATCTAAAGTAAAGTTTTTTATTTTCTCTCTAGATACTATAAAAGAACCATCTTTTTGAGTTAATTGAGCAAAAGTTTTTAGATAATCTTTTTCTCCTCCATTATAAACGTATATAGTAGCTTCACTTCCAGAAAAACCAATTTCTGCATCACCTGATAATACAGAAGCTACAACTTTATCAGCACCATTGGCTAAAATTAAATTAATATCTATTCCTACTTCTTCAAAATATCCTTCTTCAATGGCAACATACATAGGTGCATAAAATACAGTATGAGCTACTTCTGCAAGAGTTATTTTTTCTAATTTCACATCTTTTTTATTAAAGTTAAATAATACACTAGAAGCAATAATAAAAACTATTACTAAACATAATAAATAAACAAATATTTTCTTTTTCATAAAATCTCCTTTTCCAAGGTATTATATGAATAAAAATAAAAAGTGTTATATGACTCATATGTCTTGAAATAAAAAAGCCTTTGTGCTATAATAAACGGCATTAAAGGAGATGTTTTTATGAAAAAAATAATTAAATTATCAACAGGACTATTACTAGTATTTATTATGACAATAGTATCTATGATGAATGTTAAAGCAGCACCATCTCAAATTGGGATAGCTACAGCACGTAAAATTGATAATGCATACATTCAAGGAGTAAGTTTCTCATATAAATATTGTAGTGATGGAAAATACTTATATTGTTTAAACAAAAACAAAAAAACTGCCTCAAACATAATGGCAAATTGGGTATCTAATAGTTCACTAGTAGATGGTGGAGTATTACATATTATGAAAAATGGATATCCAGAAAAATCTATAACTGGTAATCAAGAAAAAGATTACTATATAACACAAGTAGCTGTATGGTTATACTTAGATAAAACACATGGAACTAATAACCTTAATGGTGGAATTAAGAAAACTACATCTAATCAAGATATAGTTAATGCTGTAGAAAGATTAGTAAATGAAGGTCTAGCTCATCGATATGATAAAAACGAAGTTCCTGAAACTAAATTAAGTATTACAACTAATAATACAAGCTTAACACAAAGTGGAAACTATTATGTATCAAATGATATTAGAGCTAATGTTGCTCAAAATATTATGAATTATAAAGTAAAAATAGATAATGCTCCAAATGGTACAATGATTACTCTAAATGGAAGAAACTTTAATTATTCAAATGAATTTACTGTAGGAGTTAATGATGTATTTAGAATTAATATTCCAGTATCTGCAAATATAAAAGAAATAACAGTAAAAGCAGAAGCTGTAGGAATTACTGGATATAGAGCATTTGAATATCAACCAACAAATACTGCTATGCAAAATGTAGCAATACTTGATAAAGTAACACCAACAGTTACATCATCAATTAGATTTACAATGAATGTAGTAACAACAAAAGTAACAATTACTAAGATTGATTCAGTTACTAAAAAACCAGTAGCAGGTGCTAAATTAGTAGTAAAAGATGCTAATAAAAATACAGTAGCTTCATTTACTACAACAAGTGAAGGATATGCTATTAATAATTTAAAATATGGAACATATACAGTAGAAGAGACTGAAGCTCCTAACGGATATGCTTTAAGTAAAGAAGTAAAAACATTTACATTATCTGCAAAAACTTCTAATGTTACAGTAACATTTGAAAATGAAGAATTAGGTTCATTATCAATAAATAAAATAGATGCAATTACAAAGAAACCTTTAGCAGGAGCAGTATTAGTATTAAAGAATGAAAGTGGAAAAGAACTAGCAAAATGGACTACTACAATAAATGCTCATATTATTAAGAATTTAGCACCAGGTACATATACAGTAGAAGAGTTAACTGCACCACAAGGATATATATTAAATACAAAACCAGTTACTGTTAAAGTTACAAAAGATAAAAAATCATATAGTGTTACTATGGAAAACACTCCTAAAAATATCGTTATTAATATTAACAAAATAGATCAAGAAACAAAGAAACCTCTAGCAGGAGCAATATTAGTAATTAAAGATAGCACTAATAAAGTAATTGTTAGATTTACTTCAACAGAACAACCACATGTAATTACAGATATCCCATATGGAACATATACAGTAGAAGAAGAAAGTGCTCCAGCTGGATATATTAAAAGTAATGAAAAAATTACATTTACAGTTGATGATAATCATCAATCACATCAAATAACATTAGCAAATACAAAAGAAACTATAGTACCTAATACAGGAACTGAATCTATTATATTTGCACTTATTGGTACTATAATCATTGGTATTGGATTAGACTTTATACTAAAACATGCTAAAGCATAATAATAAGAAATCATCTCCTACAAAAGTTGCCTTTATAGCGGCACTTATAATAATAGTAGGAGGTTTCTTTCTTCTATATGATTATATAGAATCTAAGAAAGTATTAGCTTATGACTATATATCAAATTATTACTACAATGGTAAAGAATTAGTAGAAAAAGAACCAGAGTATGAAATAGAAGAAAAAGAAGATGTAAGAGAAAAAGAAGAAGATAAAAAGGAAGAAGAAGTAGTAACTGATGAATACATTGGTTACTTAACAATACCAAAGATAAATCTTACAAAAGGATTTGTTGATAAAAGATCCGGTGAAAATGATGTTGAAAAAAATATCTTAGTAGTAGATGGATCTGATTATCCAGATGTAGATAAAGGAAACTTTATAATAGCAGGACATTCAGGAACTGGATGGAAAGCTTTCTTCAATGAACTATATCAATTACAAGGTGATGATATAGCAGAAGTAACATATAAAGGTAAAAAATATATTTATAAAGTAGTCAATATATATAGACAACCTAAAGTAGGTAAAGTGGCTATATATAGAAATTATGATAAAACTACATTAACATTAATTACTTGTACAAATAATGACCAAACTACACAAACAATATACATTTTTGAGCTTACAAGTATTGAAGAATAAAACTAAGAAGGGGGGAGTTAGGTATGAGTAAATTATCACTATTAGATAAATTATCATTGTTTTTTGAAGTAGCAAAAGACTCTGTATGGTCAGTACTAATATTACTTATTTTATTAGTACTATTATATGTTTTTTCTAATACTAATAAAAAAACAATTAAAAGAAATAAAATAATTTATATAGGTTTCTCACTATTAATATTAATATCTTTATTAATAAGTTATTTACCATCTATAAATAAAATATTTGATAATATGATAAATAATTTATTTATAGTAATATATTTTCCAAATCTAGCTGTCTACTTCACTGCAATAATAGTAACATCTATTATTCTATGGATAAGTTTATTCAGTTATAAAACATCTTATTTAATAAAGAGATTAAATTTAGTAATATATTTAATAATAAACTATATCTTTGCATTATTACTATATGTAATAAATAATAATAAATTAGATATATTTGATGGTAAAACAATATATTCAAATAAACAAGCAACTGCTTTAATAGAACTTACTAGTATTATATTTGTAGTATGGGTATTATTCTTAATAATATATAAATTAGTATTAATATATTTAAGAAGAGATTATAGAGAACCTGTAAAAAAAGTATTAGTAAAAAAAGAAGTAAAGAAAATGCCTAAGAATTATTTAAGTATAGATGTACCTCAATTTGTATATAGTAGTAAACCTACTATAAAAACAAAACCATATATAGAAATAAAAGCACCTGAAATAGTATATGGAACTATACCTAAGAAATCTAAAGTTATTGATAATAGATTAACAATATATGAAGATATGTTAACACTTGAAGATTATAAACTATTATTAAAAATATTAAAAGAACAAAAAAGAAGTAAGAAAGAAGTAAAAATAGAAAAACAAGAAAATGTAATTCAACCTAACTTTACAGAATTAGAAAATCTATATAGAAGTATTAGATAATACTTCTTTTTTTAAAGTAAGAATTAATGTATAATATAAAAGGACAGGAAGTGAATATATGTTAGATGAATTAAATGATAGACAAAAAGAAGCTGTTTTATATAATGATGGACCACTTCTAATTATAGCAGGAGCTGGTGCTGGTAAAACTAAAACATTAACTACTAAAATAGCTTATTTAATAGAAGAATGTGGAGTAAGTCCATATAGTATTTTAGCTATTACATTTACTAATAAAGCAGCAAAAGAAATGAAAGATAGATTATTTATGGCTATAGGTAATGATGTTAAAAAACTAACAGTATCTACATTCCATTCTTTTGGATTAAAACTATTAAGAGAGAATTATGAAAGATTAGGTTATGATAAAAACTTTGTTATTATGGATTCAGATGACTCTTTAACTGTAGTTAAAAAAATTATTAAAGATATGGGGTATGACCCTAAAATATATAATCCTAAAGCTATTAGAAATAAAATAAGCAGCTGTAAAAATGAAATGATATCTCCAGCAATGTATGAAAGATACGCAGTAAGTGATTATGAAAAAGTAATTCAAAAAGTATATGAAACATATCAATTAAAACTAAAAAGAAATAACTCAGTAGATTTTGATGACTTATTATTACTTCCAATAGAATTATTTAAAAAGAATGAAGATTTATTAGAAAAGTATCAAGATCTATATAGATATATATTAATAGATGAGTATCAAGATACTAATGAAGCACAGTATATTCTAACTAAATTATTAAGTCAAAGATATAGAAATATTACTTGTGTAGGAGATGATTCTCAAAGTATATATAGTTTTAGAGGAGCAAATTATAAAAACATCTTAAACTTTGAGAAAGACTATAAAGATGCAAAAACTATTCTTCTAGAAGAAAATTATAGATCAACTTCAAATATCTTAGATGCAGCTAATGCAGTTATTAAAAATAATAAGCAAAGAAAAGATAAAAAACTATGGACTAGTAGAGGTATAGGAGAAAAGATTAAATACTATAGAGCCTATAATGAAAAAGATGAAGCTAACTACGTAGTAAAGAAAATAAATGAGTTAATTAATAAAGGAGTAGAATATAAAGATATAGCTATTCTTTATAGAACTAATGCTCAATCACGTGTAATGGAAGAAGCAATGTTAAAAGAAAATCTTCCATATAGAGTTGTTGGAAGTTTTTATTTCTACTCAAGAAAAGAAATAAAAGATTTAATAGCTTATTTAAGATTAATTCATAACTACAAAGATAATGTAAGTTTATTAAGAGTAATAAATACTCCTAAAAGAGGAATAGGATTAAAGACAATAGAAAATCTAACTAAGAAAGCTGACGATGAGTCTATAAGTATTTATGAAGCTATTAGTAGTGGTAAAGAATTAGAATTTAAAAACTTAATTGAAAGATTAAGAGAAGTAAGCGAAAACCTAACTCTAACAGAGTTAATTGATAAAGTATTAGATGCTAGTGGTATGAAAAAAGAACTAGAAGACGAAGAGAGCCTAGAAGCAGAAGTTCGTTTAGAAAACCTAGAAGAATTTAAATCTATTACTAAAGCCTTTGAAGAGGCTGAAGGTTCTGTTTCACTAGAAGAATTCTTACTTGAAATAAGTTTAGTAAGCGATGTTGAAGAATATAAAGATGACCCTAATAGAATAAGTTTAATGACAGTTCATTCTGTAAAAGGATTAGAGTTTAATCATGTATTCTTAATAGGATTAGAAGAAGGAATATTCCCTCACATGAATTCATTAATGGAATCCAGTGATGTAGAAGAAGAAAGAAGATTAATGTATGTAGCTATAACTCGTGCTAAAGATGATTTATACTTAATTAATGCACGCCGTAGAACTTTATTCGGTAGAGAACAGATTAATCCTACAAGTAGATTTTTTAATGAAATACCAAAAGAACTTCTAGAAACAGACCAACAAGAAGAAACAAAAGAAGTTAAAGAAAAAATAGAAGTTGGAGAAATGTTTAGAGACGAAGATGTGGATTACCAAGTAGGAGACTTTGTATATCATGAAACATTTGGAACAGGTAAAGTAGTAGAAGTAACTAATACATTAGTAAGTGTTGCTTTTAAACATCCTCATGGTATTAAAAAATTAATGAAGAATCATAAGAAATTATCTAAAGTATAAGGAGAAAAACATGATAAGAGATTTATACATAAATGAAAAAATAATGATATCTATGAGTAAAACAAATCAATTCACAGCATTAAGAATAAAAGACAATATGCCCAAAACAATTGATTCAAAAGAACTAGAATTCATTAGAAATAAACCATCCGTTATGGATAAATTAAAAGAAGGAAGAATTATTAATATAACTACAGATGGTAATACTATCACAAGTGATATAATAGAAAATCAAGGTAAAGGTTATAGTATTCCTTCATCTATAGAAGATTTAGAGTTTAATTTAAATGCAAAAAGAAGATAATTCTTCTTTTTTATTTTTAAAAAGTGTGTTATAGTAAATTAACCAATAAAAAAAGGAGAAAAACTATGAATAAAGACTTAACATTAGTAATATTAGCAGGAGGAATGGGAAGCCGTTTCGGTGGATTAAAACAAATAGAACCAATGGGACCTAATGGAGAATTTATAATTGATTATTCAATCTATGATGCCATACGTGCAGGATTTACAAAAGTAGTATTCTTAATAAAAGAAGAGAACTTTAAAATATTTAAAGAAACAATAGGAAGTAGAGTAGAACCACATATTCATGTAGAATATGCATTCCAAAATATGGATCATTTGCCAGTTGGATATGATTATCCAAAAGACCGTACTAAACCATATGGTACAGGACATGCAATACTTTGCGTAAAAGAAAAAGTAAATGAAAACTTTGTAATTATATCTGCAGATGATTTCTTTGGATTTGATGCATTTAAAAAAGCAGCAGACTTTATGAAAAAAAATGATGATTTTTGTGTAGTTGGATATAAAATAGGAGAAACACTTTCTGAAACAGGTACAGTAAAACGTGGAGTATGTATGGAAAAAGATGGATACTTAACAGGAGTTATTGAATCAAAAGCAACAAAAGAAGGTAATATAGTTCATTGTGAACCATTAAATGGATCTGATCCATACGATGTAGAATTAGATCATCCAGTATCTATGTTAATGTTTGGATTTACTCCAATATTATTTGATGAATTAGAAAGTGAAATAGTAAAATTTGCAGAAGAAAATAAAGATGATTTATCTACTTGTGAATTCCTATTACCTGATGTATTAGATGAAATGATTAAAAATAATAAAGTAAAAGTAAAAGTACTTCCAACTACATCTAAATGGTTAGGAGTAACTTATAAAGAAGATGCACCAGAAGTAAGAGAATCTATTAAAAAACTTGTTAAAACAAAAGAAAATGAAAATGGAGATTATCCACTTCATTTATGGGAGAAATAATTAATTTCTCTTTTTTTATGTTATAATAATATAAAATGGAGGAAAATATGAAAGAAGAATTAAACTTAGTTCAAGAATGGGATAAAGTATTTCCCTTAAGTGATAAAGTTAATCATAAAAAAGTAACATTTAAAAATCATTTTGGAATTACTTTAGTAGCTGACTTATATGAACCAAAAAATTATGAAGGAAAATTACCTGCACTTGCAGTAAGTGGCCCATATGGAGCTGTTAAAGAACAATCAAGTGGATTATATGCACAAGAAATGGCAGAAAGAGGTTTCTTAACAATCGCATTTGATCCATCATATACAGGGGAATCACTAGGTACTCCAAGATATATGACATCATACGATATAAATGTAGAAGACTTTCAAGCAGCAGTTGATTACTTAATTAGCCTTGATAATGTAGACAGTGAAAAAATAGGAATAATAGGAATCTGTGGATGGGGTGGAATGGCTCTTCAAACAGCCTGTATTGATACAAGAGTAAAAGCAACCATTGTATCAACAATGTATGATATGTCTAGAGTTGCAGGAAATGGTTATTTTGATAAAGAAGATAATGAAGAATCTAGATATAATCAAAGAATTAATTTAAATAATCAAAGAAATGAAGATTATAAAAATGGTAATTACAAATTAGCAGGAGGAGTAGTTGATCCACTACCAAGTGATGCCCCTGAATTTGTAAAAGACTATCATGCTTATTATAAAACTCCTAGAGGATATCATAAAAGAAGCTTAAATTCTAATAATGGATGGGCTATTCAAACTAATACTTCTATGATGAACGTAAGATTATTTCATTATTCAAATGAAATAAGAAATGCCGTAATGATAATTCATGGAGATAAAGCACATTCTTTCTATATGGGACGTGACGCATATAATAATATGATTAAAGATTCTAAATATAAAGATAATAAAGAATTTGTAGTAATAGAAGACGCAACTCATACTGATTTATATGACAAAAAAGATAAAATACCTTTTGATAAAATAGAAAAATTTTTAAAGGATAATCTAAAATAATGAAAAAAGTATTATTAATTATAATTTGTCTTATATTACTAACAGGTTGTAGAAATAATTCTATTAATACTAAGGAGAGTGATTTAGTGTCTGATATAAAAGTAGTTATTAATAATAAAACATATACACTTAAATTAGAAAATAATAATACAGTAGAAGAGTTTATTAAACTCTTCCCCCAAGAATATACAATGAATGAATTAAATGGTAATGAAAAATATGTTTATATTAATAATTATCTATCTACAAATTCATATAATCCTAAACATATTGAAAAAGGCGATGTAATGCTTTATGGTGATAATTGTTTAGTAATATTTTATAAATCATTTGATACAAATTATAGTTATACAAAAATAGGTCATATAGCTGATTTAGATAATTTAGGAAATAATAATATAAAAGTACAATTTAAAAAATAATAGGATAATTAGTATATATGTTATAATAAATTTAAGGATGATGATATTATGTCTATTTATGATTACAAGGTAGTAGACAGAGCTGGCAAAGAAGTATCTCTAAGTGACTTTAAAGGTAAAGTATTAATAATAGTTAATACAGCTACTGATTGTGGATTTACTCCTCAATATGAAGGACTAGAAAACTTATACAAGAAATATCACAATAAAGGATTAGAAATATTAGATTTTCCATGTAATCAATTTGGTAATCAGGCTCCAGGTACAGATGAAGAAATACATAACTTCTGTGCATTAAAATACAATACATCTTTTGATCAATTTACTAAAGTAGATGTTAATGGAGAAAATGAAATAGGCCTATATACTTATTTAAAAAGTCAAAAAGAAAATGATGTAATAGATGGATTAAAAAATAAAATGGCTATGTCTGCTGTAGAAAAAATAAGTAAAACATATAAAAAGAAAAATGACATTAAATGGAACTTTACTAAATTCTTAGTAGACAGAGAAGGTAATGTAGTAGAAAGATATTCTCCTACATATCGTCCTGAAGACATGGAAGGTAAAATAAAAGAATTAATTTAAAGCAGTCTAACTGCTTTTTATTATGCTATAATGATATAGTGATGTATATGAAAAAAATAATTCAAATAATAATATTAGTATTATCAATTATTACTATAATATTTGTATATAATGATGATTTTTTATACTCTTCACCAATTATGAAAATAACAGAAATAGAAACTATAAATGAAGATGTATCACAAAATACATTAGGATTAAAAGAAAAATATTATACAAGAAAACTTATAGGTGTCCTAACAAATACTAAAGATAAAGGTAATAAAAAGGAAGTTGAATATGAAGAATCTTATTCATCAGTAGTCACAGATAAATATAGAATAGGGGATAAAGTAATAATTGATGGAAATGATATTAATCTAAAAAGAGATATTTATTTAATATTAATGATATTAATATTTGTAAATTTAATTTATATAGTAGGTTCTTATAAAGGATTATTATCTATAGTAAGTGTAATACTTAATTTAATAATATTTTATATTGGATTAGTATTATATTTTAAAGGAGTTAATTTATTATTAGTATCTATAATAGAAATGATTATATTCTCTATACTATCGTTAATATTAGCCAGTGGAATAAATAAAAAAACACTCTCCGCAATAATCTCAGTTATTATATCTATGATAGTAATGCTTATCTTATTACTTATTGTAGTTAAATTAACTAATTATAAAGGAATAAATTTTAATGAATTATCATTTTTAACTATACCAGTAGAAGATATTATAATACCTGAATTATTAATAGGTTCAGTTGGAGCTATAATGGATGTAGCTATTACTATATCTTCATCTGTCTCAGAACTTATTGATAAAGATAAAAAAATATCTAAAAAAGCATTAAATAAATCCGCTAAAGAAATAGGTAAAGATATTATGAGTACAATGAGTAATGTATTATTCTTTACTTATTTATGCGCAGGACTTCCTATTTTTGTATTAGCCATACGTAATGGTTTTTCAATGTATAATTATATTTCAAATAACTTTACATTAGAACTATCAAGATTTCTAATAGGTAGTATAGGTATTATTATAACTATTCCGATATCTGCATTCATCTCAATCAAATTAATGAAAAGAGGTGCAGAATAATGAATATAATATTAATAATAATACTATTCCTATTAATGATATATATTGATAGAAAAAGAGGAATAAAACTATTTTTATCATTAATATTTAACTTTTTAATATTAATGGTTATATTCTATTTAATAGCTCTAGGACTAAATCCAATTATATGCTCATTAATTGGATGCTTTATAGTAAGTTATATTATTTTATATTTTGTTAATGAAAAAAATATAAAAACAGAATCAAGTTTAAAATCAATAATAATAGTATTAATAATATTAGCATTACTTATATTAGTAATAACATATATCTCAAGAATAGCTGGTTTTGGTTATGAATCTTATGAAGAAATAAATATGTTTTCTTATGATATAAGAATAGATTATACAAATATAGCTATTTCCATGATTTTAATAAGCTTAATAGGAGCTACAGTAGATTCATCAATTGCTATATCATCAGCATTATATGAAGTACATGTTAATAATAAAAAATTATCTAAAAAAGAATTATTTAAATCAGGAATGAATATAGGTAAAGATATATTATGTACTACAACTAATACATTAATGTTTGCATTTCTAGGAGATTTTATGACATTATTAATATGGTTCTATAGTTGTAACTATACAATTTCTAATATTATTAATGCAAAAACATTTGTAGCAGAACTAATAAGAATACTATTTAGCGGTATAGGCTGTATAATTGTTATACCAATAACAGCATATATTACAGCAAGATCATTATTAAACAAAAAAGAAAACGACTAAACTAGTCGTTTTTAAATAACTCTTTAATACTATTGATTACTATATCAGTCATAATATCATAATTCATATCACTATGTTTATGATAAGTAACTTCATGACATAAATTATCAATTAATCCAATCATAACGTGAACTTTTTCATATAAGTTATCATCAATAAACCCATTACTTATTAATATATCTTTTATAGAATTAGTCATTTCTAACTCTCTTTTATAATAATAATCAGCTACCTTCATATCAGAATGTACCATAGACATTATCTCTTCATGAGCAGTATTAGATACTTTATGATCATTTATATAATGTTTAATCATATTTTTAATAAATGAATCAAAATCATTAAATTTAATATTTTTAGTATTTAACATAGGAAAAAAAATTTTATCACCATATTTCTCTAAACCAAGAATTAATATATCATACTTATCTTTAAAATATTGGTATAAAATTCCAGTTGAAACTCCAGCGGCTTTTGCTATTTCTGCAGTATTAGTATTATGATAACCATTTTTACAAATAAGACTAAATCCCGCTTCAATAATTTTTTCTTTTTTCTCTATAGCTCTTTGTTGTTTAGGCTCACGAACTGTATCTAACATAACTCCACCTCAAATTAATTATATCATACTTCAAAAAAATATGAAATAAAATTCATATTTTTATTGACTAATTTGTATCATAAGAATATAATTAATATGAAATATATTTCATATTTCAGAAGGAGGTAAACATGAAAAGTTTTATAGAACTTAAGAATGTTAAAAAAACATATATAGTTGGAGAGCAAAAATTTAATGCTCTAGATGGAATAGATTTAAATATTAATAGTGGAGAATTTGTTGTAATACTAGGACCTAGTGGAGCAGGTAAATCAACACTTTTAAATCTATTAGGTGGTATGGATAAAGCCACTAGTGGAAGTATTTTAATAGGAGAAAGTGATATAGCTAAATTTAGTGATAAAGAATTAACTAGATACAGAGCTAACGACGTTGGATTTATATTTCAATTTTATAATATAATGCCAACCCTAACAGTAGAAGAAAATGTTAATCTAATTAAAGATGTTACTAATACTAGTAAAGACTCTAAAGAAGTATTAAAAAGTGTAGGATTATTAAGACATGCTAATAAATTTCCAGGTGAATTATCAGGTGGAGAACAACAACGTGTTTCAATAGCTAGAGCTATTATGAAAAATCCTAAAATATTACTTTGTGATGAACCAACAGGAGCACTAGACTCTAAAACAGGTGTTGAAGTATTAAAACTTTTAAGAAGGCAAAGTGATGAAGATACAACTGTAATTATAGTTACACATAACGCATTAATCGCAGATATTGCAGATCGTGTAATTAGAATTAAAAATGGAAAAGTAGAATCAAATGAACTTAATCGCCATCCAAAAAACATAGATGAGGTTAAGTGGTAATATGTTAAAAAGAAAAATGTTTAGAGACATAAGAAAAAATTTGTCTCAGTTTATCACAATCTTTTTAATGATTATGATCGGAATAATGGCTTATTCTGGAATAGAAGCATATATGGATGGTATGAAAAAAACTAGTGATAAGTTTTATTCTGAAAATAATTTATATGACTTAAGCGCAATGGGTCTATTAAACCATGATGATTTAAATACTATAAAAGAAATAGATAATGTAAATGACGCTGAATTAAAGTTATCAGTAACTGCTACTACTGATAATGATAAAACATTATTATTAAACTTTATAGAAACAAATAATATATCTAAATTCTATGTATATAAAGGAGAAAAATTTGATCCTAATAAAAGTGGTATATGGTTAGATAATTTCTATGCAATAGAAAATAATATTAAAGTAGGAGACGAAGTATTAGTTAAATATGATGGAATGGAGTTACATGAAAAAGTATTAGGACTAATAAATGTCCCAGATCATTTATATGATGTAAGAGATTCTTCTGAATTATATCCAGATAGAAAAGAATTTGGATTTGCTTATATGTCTGTTAATGAAATAACTGAGGAATATATTAAAAACTTAGTTATAAAAGAAACAGGTATAAATGAAAATATATTTGATATGGTAATGCCAAACTTTAATTATAAAGAATATATTCCATATTCAAGTATCATGGTTGATGTTAATAAAAAATCTAATGTAGATAAAGTAAAAATTGATATAGAAGATAAAGTAAAAAATGCTAAAGCAATTATTAAAGTAGAAGATACATCTTCATATGTTGCTTATCAAGGTGAAATTGATGAAGGTAAAACTTATGTAGGAGTATTCTCAGGTATATTCTTATTTATTGCAATGTTATCAGTAATAACTACAATGACAAGAGTAGTAAAAAAACAAAGAGTACAAATAGGTACTTTAAAAGCATTAGGATTTAGTAATAGAAAAATATTATTCCATTATATTGGTTATGGATTTTGGATTAGTGTATTATCATCAATTATAGGATTAATATTAGGATACTTCATAATAGGTAGTATATTTATTAATCTAGAAATGGAATTCTTTGAAATACCAAATGGAAGTCCATCAATGAATGAAACAAGTTATTTAGTAGCTTTAATAGTAATAGGTATAGTTGCTTTAATAACTTACATCACAGGAAGAACAATTTTAAAAGAAAATCCTGCTGAAACATTAAGAACTAAAATACCAAGTGTTAAATCAAAAACTATTAGTATAACTAAAAAGAAAATATTTAAGAAATTAAGTTTCTCATCTATTTGGAATATAAGAGATATATTAAGAAATAAAATGAGGACATTTATGGGACTTGCTGGAGTAGTAGGCTGCTGTATGTTAATAGTTTGTGCTTTTGGTATGCTAGACTCAATGAATTTCTTTGTAAAACTACAATTTGATGATTTATATAACTTTGATTATAAATTAAATATTAAAGAAAATATTTCTAATGAAGACTTAAATGAACTATATGATAAATATGGTAAAAATACATCTCAAAGTATAGGTATAGAAATAAAAGATGAAAAAGGAAAAAGAGAATCTAATAATATCTTTGTAACTGATGCTAATAACTATATAAGGTTTGTTGATAATAAAAATAAAATTAAATCTAAACCTACAGATGATGGAATCTATGTAACTTATAAATTAGCTTCTACTAAAGGATATAAATTAAATGATGAAATAACATGGCATATTTATGGAGATGATAAATACTATAAATCTAAAATAATAGGATTTAATAAAGATCCACAAAATCAAAATATATCTATGACAAGAACTTATCTAGAAAGTTTAGGAATTGAATATAAACCTGATTCATTATATACTAATATAGACCTAAGTAAAACAAAAGAAATAGAAAACATAGAAACTATTCAAGATATAGAAAATCTAAAAGATGGTATGGTAGGTATGCTTTCTATGATGAAAACAATGTTAGTATTAATTATTGGTATTGCTATACTTTTAGGTGCTATAATTATATATAACTTAGGAATACTTTCATATACAGAAAAACAATACCAATTCTCAACTCTAAAAGTATTAGGATTTAAAGATAAACAAATAGAAAATATCTTTATAAAACAAAATAACTGGATAGCTATAATATCTATTATATTAGGCCTACCACTAGGTTATTACTTAACAGATTGGTTGTTTAAAACTGCTATTGAAGAACATTATGATTTTGGAGCTAGTATATCTATAAGAACTTATTTAATAGCTTCAATAGGTACATTTATAGTATCTTACTTAGTATCTAAATTCCTATCAAGAAAAATTAAAAAAATAGATATGGTCACAAGTCTAAAAGGAAATGAGTAGGTGATTTATATGAATCTATTTATAGGTTTAATAATTCCATTTATTGGAACAACATTAGGTGCAGCTATGGTTTTTCTAATGAAAAACAAGATGAATGTAAAACTTGAAAAAATTTTATTAGGATTTGCTGCAGGAGTTATGGTCGCAGCATCAGTTTGGTCACTTCTAATACCATCTATTGATATGGCTCAAGAACAAAAACTAATTGCATGGCTTCCAGCTACAATTGGATTTATATTAGGTATAATATTCTTACTTATACTTGATAATATTATTCCGCATCTACATGTTAAAACAAAAGAACAAGAAGGATTAAAAACAAAACTAAGTAAAACAACTATGATGGTTTTAGCAGTAACCCTTCATAATATTCCAGAAGGTATGGCAGTAGGAGTTGCATTAGCTGGAGCTATTAGTGGTAATAATACTATCACAATGGCAGGAGCTATAGCTTTGTCAATTGGTATTGCGATACAAAACTTTCCAGAAGGAGCTATTATCTCAATGCCATTAAAAGAAGAAGGCAATTCTAAAATAAAATCATTTATATATGGTACTTTATCAGGTATAGTTGAACCAATAGGTGGATTAATCACAATTTTATTAACTACATTAGTAGTTCCAATTCTACCATATTTATTATCATTTGCCGCAGGTGCCATGATATATGTAGTAGTAGAAGAATTAATTCCCTCATCGCAAGTGGGAAAACATTCTAACTTAGGAACTATTGGTTTTTCTCTAGGATTTATTATAATGATGATTCTAGATGTAGCCTTAGGATAATAGGAGGAATATGAAAACAGAAAAAAATATATTAATAGCTTTTATACTAAATATAAGTTTCTCAATAATAGAATTTGTTGGGGGAATATTTACTAATTCAGTAGCAATTATTTCTGATGCTATTCATGATTTAGGAGATGCAACTTCTATTGGAATATCTTACTTTTTAGAAAGAAAAAGTAAAAAACATGCTAATAATAAATATACATATGGATATCAACGATACTCTGTATTAGGAGGAGTAATCACAACTACAATCCTATTAGTAGGTTCTATCTTAGTAATAGTAGGATCTATAAAAAGATTATTTAATCCACAAGAAGTTAACTACCAAGGTATGATTATCTTCGCAGTTATTGGAGTAGTATTAAACTTTATTGCGGCTTATGTAACACGTGAAGGAGATTCCATTAATCAAAAATCAGTTAACCTACATATGTTAGAAGATGTATTAGGTTGGGTAGTAGTATTAATAGGATCTATTATAATGAACTTCACAGATATTAAAATATTAGATTCTATTATGTCTATTGGAGTGGCTTTATTCATATTAATTAATTCACTAAGAAACTTAAAAGAAGTATTAGATATATTCTTAGTAAAGACTCCAAAAGATATAGATATTGAAGAGTTAAAAAAACATTTATTAGAAATAAAAGATGTTGATGATATTCATCATATTCATGTATGGAGTATAGATGGTTATAATAATTATGCAACTATGCATATAGTATCTAAAGCTAAAGATATTTCTAAAGTAAAAAAAGAAATAAGAGAAGAGTTAGTTGAACATAATATATGTCATGCAATTCTTGAAACAGAAGAAGAAGCATGTAGTGATAAAGAGTGTCACATAGATAATCATGTTCATAATCATCATCACCATCATCATTAAAACAGTCATAAGACTGTTTTTTTATGTTATAATTTAATTGGTGATAATATGGCTAAAGTAATATTAGTATGTGGAAAAATATGTAGTGGTAAAAGTTATTATTCAAAAATGATTAAAGATAGTTTAAATGCAGTTATTATATCTCCAGATGAAGCAACATATGATCTTATAAATAACGAACAAGGAGAATTTTATAATGTATTTTCACAAAGATTAAAAAAATATTTAAATAAAAAAGTAGGAGAAATAGTAAAAGCAGGTGCTAATGTAATCTATGAAAGAGGATTATGGGCCAAAAAAGATAGAGATGAAATAAAAGAATATTTTGATAGTGTAGGAGTAGATTATGAAATACACTATGTATGTGTAGATGATGCCACTTGGGAAAAAAATATAGAAGAAAGAAATAAAAAAGTATTAGAAGGAAAAGGTGGAAATGACTTCTATTTTAATGATGGTTTAAAAAATAAATTAATAAGTTATTGGGAAGAACCAACAGAAGATGAATATGATGTAATTTATAAAGTAGAAAGATAGGAGTAATTATGTTTAATATAAAATTTAAAGGAAATTATCAAGATGATTCACAATTAATAAAAAGAAAAACTATTCCAAAAGATGCAATAGAATTTGGAAAAATAGATAATATACGCGAACAATTAAAACTAGGATTTTTATTAATACTTCCTATTGTAATAATAATGATAATATTTGCATATTTAAAATTAAAAGATATAGATTATCATTTAACTATGAATTTAGAAGTAATAATATCTTTCTTTATAGTTATTATTTCAGTTTATTTATTAACCTTTGTCCATGAAATAATACATGCATTATTTTACCCAAAAAATGTGGAAAAAGAAATTTGGAAATCTAAAAAAGATGGAGCTTACTTTGTATATTGTGAAGAATTAGTTTCTAAATCAAGATTCATAATAATGAGTTTAGCACCTATGTTTATTTTAGGAATAATTCCATTTACTATATGGTTAATTTTACCTCAATTTATACCTATGCCATATAATATCGCAGTAGCCCTAATTTTTTATTGTATGACTATTGCTGCAATGGGAGATGTTGCTGCTAGTTATTATGTAATAAAAGAAATGCCTAATAAAGCTAGACTATTTAATTATGGATTATTAAGATCATTCTATATAAAAAAATAACTCAACCACCAGTATGTGTAAAAAACTAATCTTTCATAATAAAATTAATTCATGAAAGGAGGAAAAAGTTCATGGATTTAATTAAAATAGGTAAATTTATTTCTACTAAGAGAAAAGAAAAAAACTTAACTCAAGAAGAGTTAGCTGAAAAATTATTAATTACAGATAGAGCTGTATCTAAATGGGAAAGAGGATTATCTCTACCTGATGCAGATAAGATGTTAGATTTATGTAATATATTAGATATTAATGTCAATGAACTTTTAATTGGTGAAGAAAATATGAAAGATGAAAAGAAAAAGACAGAAGAGTTACTAATAGAACTTGCTAAACAAGAGGAGATTAAGAATAAGAAATTAATGACTAGTATGTGGGTTATTCTAGTAACTTCAGTATTATTCTATGCAGGCATAATTACACTTGCTTGTCTAACTTTAGAAGAAGGACCAGTATTAGGCACAATAATCTGTGCTTCAACAGTATTATTAATGATTCCAATGTTTTATGCATTAAAACTAGAAGTAGATGCAGGATACTATGAATGTAGAGCTTGTCATCATAAACATGTACCATCATATGCAAAAGTTTTATATGCACCACATATGTCTACAACAAGATACCTTAAATGCCCTAAATGTGGTAAAAGAACATGGTCTAAAAAAGTAATGACTAAAGAAGAGTAATCTTCTTTTTTTATGTTATAATATTTTTAATATTTATTTAATAAATAAATGTTTAAATTATCTAGAGGTGATAATATGCGAATACTAATTGTAGAGGATGAAATATCTTTAGCTGAATTAGTAGCTAATAGATTAAAAAAAGAAAAATATACAGTAGATATATCTAATGATGGAGAAGAAGGATTATATAATGCATTAATGGATATATATGATCTTATATTATTAGATATAATGCTACCTAATGTTGATGGAATAGAAATATTAAAAGAAATAAAGAAAAATAATATTAAATCTAAAGTAATAATGTTAACTGCTAAATCAGAATTAGAAGATAAATTGTTAGGATTTAGTATAGGAGCAAATGATTATATTCCTAAACCATTCCATATAGATGAATTAGTCGCTAGAGTAAATGCTCAATTAAGAATAGATAAAGTAAAAGATAATACTATAGAGTTTGGTGATTTAATACTTGATTTATCTACTTCAGATATAATAAATAAAAATAATAATGAAAAGATAAATATAATAAATAAAGAATTTCAATTACTAGAATATTTTATGAATAATCCCAATCAAGTATTATCTAAAGAAATGATATATGATAAAGTATGGGGACTTGATAATGATTCAATATCTAATAACTTAGAAGCATACTTATCATTTATAAGAAAGAAACTAAAACTAATTAATTCAAATGTTAATATAAAATCATTAAGAAATTTAGGATATAAAATGGAGTATAACAATGAAACAATTAAATAGAAAAGTATTTACTACAATATTTTTAATACTATCAATATTTATCTTTCTAGGTATCACAATATATAATACTCAAATATATAAAAGAGAATATGAAAGTATTAGAAGAAATTTAACATTTATGGAAGAAAAGAAAATGCCTAGAGAATTTAATAATCCAAATAAAGATATAGATAATATGATGATTATGGATTATGAAGTATATACTGTTAAATTAAATAATAATGAAATAGAAAGAATTATTAGTCATAATAATAATGAAAGTAATTTTGATATAGAGACTATTGCTAAAAGTATAATAAAAAAAGATGAAGGAATAAAAATAGGTAATCTTTATTTTAATGGTTATTCCTATAATTATAAAGATAATACTATTACTATAATAAATACAAAAAATATTAATAATAAATTATCTCTTACTCTAATACAATCTATCTTATTATTAATTATGTTAGAAATAATTATATATTTTATTACTTTATATTTAACTAAAAGAATTACTTATCCTGCAGAAGAAGCATTTAATAAACAAAAAGACTTTATTGCTGATGCATCTCATGAGTTAAAAACACCACTCTCAGTAATAATTGCTTCTTCAGATGAATTAAAATCTGATAAAAAGAATTCTAAATATGTAGAAAATATTAAATATGAATCAGAGAGAATGAGTAACTTAATAAAAGGATTATTAGACTTATCTAAATTAGAAGATGGTGCATCTATAAATAATTATAAGAATGAAAATATATCTAAAATAGTAGAGAAAACATCTTTAATATTTGAATCAATAGCCTATGAAAATAATGTAAGAATAAATACTAATATTGAAGAAAATATATTCTTTAATTGTAGTAGTGAAGAAATAGAAAAATTAATTTCAATTATCTTAGATAATGCCATTAAACATAGTTATAAAGAATCAATTATATTAGTTAATCTATATAAAGATAAAAATAGTATTTATATAGAAATAACTAATGAAGGAGATCCTATTAAAGAAGGCGATGAAGAAAAAATATTTGAAAGATTCTATCGAGGAGATAAATCAAGAAATAGAGAATCTAATAGATATGGTCTAGGACTTGCTATTGCTAAAAATATTGTTACTAATCATAATGGAGTAATAAAAGCTTATTCTAAAGATAATAAAACTACATTTAAAATAATTTTAAAAAAATAAGAACATTTAATGTTCTTTTAATTTTGATGAAATATTATTAATACATGAAAGGAGAAGTGAAAATAAAAATAAAAAAGAATTTAATGTTTATTTAAGATAACAATATTATGATTATAGAGAAAGAAAGGAGAAATTATGAAAGAAAAAATTATAATATTTATAATTGGGTTATTAGCTGGTGCTGTTTTATCAACAGGTGCTTTCACAGCATTTACATTATTAACTAATAATTGTCATAGAGCTGGTATGGAAAATAAAAATATGCCTATGATACAAAATAATAATAATGGACAACCTCAAATGAATAATAATAATGGTAATAATAGTAATAATAATCAACCACCAGAAATGCCAAATAATAACCAACAACCAACAGAACAAAATAATCAATAATGAAAGGAGTATAAATGAAAAAGACATGGATATATATAATTATAATAGCTAGTTTAATATTAGTTTTAGGAATATTTTGGACTATTATAATAGTTAATAATAATAGTGATAATAATTTTGAAGAAATAAATAATAGTAATAATACTACATATTCCTCTGTTAAAGAAATTAAAAGTGATGAAAATATAAGTAATGAAGAATTTACTTCTACTAATTCTGATGAAAATGCTATTTTAGTAACAAATGCTAAATCTACTTTATCTGATATTACAGTTAATAAAGAAGGAGATTCTAATGGAGGAGATAATACATCTTTCTATGGGACTAACTCTGCTATACTCGCAAAAGATGGTGCTAATCTAACTATAAAGAATGCAACTATTACTACAAATGCAACAGGTGCTAATGGAGTATTTAGTTATGGAGGAAGTGCTACTACTAATAATTCAAGTAGTGATGGTACAACAGTTAATATAAGTAATTCTAAAATAACTACTACTAAAGATAATTCAGGAGGTATCATGACAACAGGTGGTGGAGTAATGAATGCAACTAACTTAGAAATAACTACTAATGGTACTTCAAGTGCTGCTATTAGATCAGACCGTGGAGGAGGAGTAGTAACTGTTAATAAAGGTACTTATAAAACTACAGGAAAGGGTTCACCTGCAGTATACTCTACAGCTGATATTACAGTAAAAAACGCTACATTAATATCAGAAGCATCAGAAGGATTAATAATTGAAGGTAAAAATAAAATTACAATAGATAATGTAAAACTAACTGATACAAATAACACTCTAAATGGACAATCAACTACATATAAAAATATATTTATATATCAATCTATGTCTGGAGATGCTTCAGAAGGAACAGCAGAATTTTCATCAAAAAATTCAACTATTATAACTAATAAAGGTGATTCTATCTATGTAACTAATACAACAGCAGATATTACTTTAGAAAATAATACATTTACAAATAATGATAGTGAAGGAAATTTCTTAAGGATTCAAAAAGATTCATGGGGAAGAAGTGGAAATAATGGTGGAGATGTTACATTAAAATTAATTAATCAAAATATAGAAGGTAATATAGTAGTAGATGAAATATCTACATTAGATATGAATCTAACTAATAAATCAAGTTATGAAGGAGTAATTAATAATAGTAATACTGCCAAAAATATAAAGATAACTCTAGATAAAAACTCTAAATTAGTACTAACAGGAGATTCATATATTAGTGAATTAAATGATGAAGATGAAACATACTCAAATATTATACTAAATGGTTATAAATTATATGTAGGAGGTAGTTTATTAAATAAATAAATAAAACTGAGTTTACTCAGTTTTTTTATGTTATAATTTAATTAGGTGATAATATGAAAATAGATTTTAATCAAGAAGAATATATAAAACAAAGAAAAATACATAAAAGACTAGAAGAATTAAACAAAAAAAGAATAGATACTGTACGAACATTACAAGGAGACTTAGAAGCACTACAAGTAAATAAAGAAATGATGGAAGAAGATATTAAAAATAATATACCAACAGACTATTTAGAAAATAAAATAAAAGAAAAAGAAGCCATAATAGAAGAAAATGAAAAAAAATTAACAGAATTAGAAAAAGAAATTCAAGAATTAGAATCCATTAAAAAAAATATTACAATATCAGAGGCCATTACATATGATGAAAATGGTATAGTTATTACTGATAAAGAAGCAATAACACCAAGCGCCAATCAAACTGATGATAAAGTTATTATTCATGTTACAAACTTCTTTCCAAAAAACAAAACAATCTTATGTAATTATGATGGAAATAAAACTGGTAAGGTAGAATTTGAATATAATGGAGAAAAAAAAGAGGTAAAAAGTTTATCTCATAGACACACAGTTCATTTTACAATTAATTCAGTAGCACTAAGTACAGGTGATGGAGCTGGTGATTGGAAACAACCAAAATTTATAATAGTTGAACCATTAGAAGATCATAAAGACCAGTTTGTTTCAGCCCTTATAACTAATTCTGATGAATTTACTTACGGATCAGTAAAATTAGGTGAAAAACCTATATTGTTAGTTAGAGAAGATGCTTATAACGAAATTCCAAAAGAAGAAATTAGTAATTATAATATTATTAAATACAGTGGAAAATATAATGAATGTGTAAATAACTTATTATTAACGCTTGGATATAAATTAACTTATGGTGATGCAAATACTGGCAATCATAGTGGTTCTGATTATTATAGAGTAGAGAAAAATATGGAGCAAAGAAATGTCATAATTAATTATTTACTAGATAATAAGTATGATGGAAAAGAAAATATAACTTTTTCTATTGAAGAAATAAGTAAATTATATGATATTTTCAGTGAAAAAGATAAAGAAAAAGATGGAAACTATATGCAAATGGTTACAATGGAAGAACAAAAATGTGAAAAGATAGTAGAGGAAACAACAATACCTAAAGAATTTATAAAATTTTGTATAAACTTTGGATTATATAAATCCGATGATAAATACAAAATCTTAGATGACGATAAAATGCTTGAAAAAATGAAAAAATGGAGAAAAAAAAGTGAATCAAATGAACAAGTATTTACATATGAAGATTATATTGAAATAATACCTATATACATCGATTATTTAAAATATAAGAAAAGTAAAATAGTAAGAGCAAATAAAGAAGTAGAAGAAGTAGAAGAAACAATACTCGACATTAATATAACAAATGCTAAAAAGAAATATGAAAATAGAGAATTAAAAGCAATGCTTAGTGAGAAAAATGAAGAACAAAAAGAAGAAAAAGAAGAAAATCAAAAGTAATATAAAAGCAGTAAAACTGCTTTTTTTATATATCTAAAAATGGTATAATATTAATAGGTGATATTATGGACAGAATGAATGAACTTATAGATATAATTAATGAGGCTGATTATAATTATCATACCCTAGATAATCCAACAATCACAGACCAAGAATATGATAGTTATTTAAGAGAATTATTTGAAATAGAAGAAGCTCATCCTGAATGGGTTAGAGAAGACTCTCCTACACAACACGCAGGTGGAAAAATAATTGAAGGGTTTGAAAAAGTAACTCATAAAATTCCAATGATGTCTCTTTCAGATGTATTTAGTGAAAGTGAGCTTATAGCTTTCGATGAAAGAATAAAAAAAGAAGGAATTAATCCTGAATATATGTGTGAGTTAAAAATAGATGGACTATCAGTATCACTTTTATATGAAAAAGGTAAATTAGTTCGTGCTGCTACTCGTGGTGACGGAGTAATAGGAGAAGATATTACTCATAATGTTAAAACTATTAAAGTAATACCTTTAAAACTAAAAGAAGAAGTAGATATTGAAGTTCGTGGAGAAATCTTCATGAATAAAAAAACTCTAGAAGAATTAAATGAAAAAAGAAAAGCTAAAGGTGAACCACTTCTTCAAAACTGTCGTAATGCCGCAGCTGGATCTATTAGACAGTTAGATTCTAAAGTAGCGGCTTCTAGAAAACTTGATAACTTTATCTATCACTTACCAGATCCTGAAGATTATGGACTTAAAACACACTCTGAAGCAATAGAATATATGCGTTCTTTAGGATTTAAAATTAATCCTAATAATAGATTAGTAAAAAATATAAATGAAGTATTAGAATTCATTGAAGAAAAAGGAAAATTAAGACCAAACTTACCATATGATATAGATGGAGTAGTAGTAAAAGTAAATAGTATTGAACAACAAAAACGCTTAGGCTATACTGCAAAATATCCTAAATGGGCAACAGCTTATAAATTCCCAGCAGAAGAAGTATTAACTAAATTAAAAGATATAATATTCACAGTAGGAAGAACTGGTCAAATAACACCAAACGCAGTACTTGATCCAGTAATAGTTGCTGGAAGTACAATATCACGTGCAACTCTACATAATGAAGATTATGTATTAGAAAAAGATTTAAAAATAGGAGATACTGTATCAATTCGTAAAGCAGGAGATGTAATCCCTGAAGTAGTAGAAGCTAAAGTAGAAAGACGTAAAGGTACAGAGAAAGACTTTGTAATGATAAAAGAATGTCCTATGTGTAATACACCTTTAATTAAAAAAGAAGGACAAGTTGACTATTATTGTCCAAACAATAATTGTCCCGCAAGACACATTGAAGGATTAATTCACTTCTCTAGTCGTGATGCTATGAATGTAGATGGTCTAGGTGATAGAATAATGGAAGATTTCTATAACTTTGGATTTATTAAAAACATAGTAGATATTTATAATTTAAAGAATCATAAACAAGATCTTATAAGACTAGAAGGATTTGGAGATAAATCAGTAAATAACTTACTAGATGCAATTGAAAATTCCAAATCTAATTCATTAGAAAAATTAATCTTTGCATTAGGTATACCTCATGTAGGAGCAAAAACTGGTAAAATATTAGCTCAAAACTTTAATACTTTAGATAATCTTATAAATGCTAGTGAAGAAGAATTAACTAATATCCCAGATATTGGTGGAATAATAGCTAAAAGTATAAAAGAATATTTTGCTAATGAAGAAAATATAGAAATAATTAATAAATTAAAAGAACTAGGTATTAATATGAATTACCTAGGTAAGAAAATAGAAAAGAATGATAATTTTTTTGGAAAGACATTTGTATTAACTGGATCTTTAGAATTATTTACTCGTGATGAAGCTAAAGATATAATTGAGTCTCTAGGTGGTAAAACAACAGACTCAGTATCTAAGAAAACTAGTGTTGTAATAGTAGGATCTAATCCAGGAAGTAAATACACTAAAGCTCAAGAATTAAATATTCCTATTTGGACAGAACAAGAATTTAAAGAAAAACTTTAAATTCTTTTATTATTGAAAAAAGAAAAAAGAAATCGTATACTATTAATAGAATATAATAGGAGAGTAGTGTATGAGAAAGAATAAAAGAAAAAACAAAATATTATTACTTACAATTATCTTATTAGGAGTAACAATAGGTTTTGCAGCATTAGCCACAACTTTAAAAATAAATGGTATTACAAGTGTATTAAAACCGACATGGCAAATATATTGGGCTAATCCTGTTGTAGCAGAAGGATCTGTTTCAAACACTTTACCAGAAATAGGTGAGGATGATAAAGAAGCAGAGAATACAAAAGCTACATGGAGTGCTACACTAGCTTTACCAGGGGATTATTATGAATTTACAATAGATGCAGTTAATACTGGAAGCGTTGATGCAATGATTACAAATATAGAATCAGTAGTATATGATACAAATGATATTCCAGTTAGTTTACCAGACTATGTAGTATATACTGTAACTTATGATGATGGAACAGAAGTAGCACTTAATAATTTTTTAGCTGCAAATTCAAGTCAAAAATATAAAGTAAGAGTATATTATGATTTTAATAAAATGACAGCTGATGATATAAATAATATGCCAGCTGGAGGATTGACATATAAATTTAGTTATCAAGTAACATATTCAGTAGTAACAGATGAAGTTGCAAAACCAACGTTAAGAGTAGGTGAATATTTCTATCTATGTCCAGATGATGCAATAGCCACAACATCATATGATGGATTTAGTGGGGCAACACCAACAAAAGATCAATGTCTATGGAGAGTAATAAATGTAAATGCTGATGGTTCTGCAGAGGCAGTAAGCCACTATGTTTCAACAAATAATTTTACTATAGGCGGTATAGAAGGCTATGGTAACTATATAGCAGGACTTAATGATATATCATCACATTATGCAAAAACAGGTTACACAATTAAAACAAGGCATATGGGATATGATGGACAAAGTGAAGAAATAAAAGATTACTATATTTTTAGTGGAGCGTTAAAAACACCAGTACAAACTTCATCAACACCAACTCCAGAAACAGGGGTTGGAGAAGAATATGAAGGTGGCGCGCTTGGAGATACACTATACTTAAGAGATTATATATTGATCAGTGATATCTACGATACTGGTAAACAATTAAATGCAAAAACAATAAATGGTGATAATAGATCATATTGGCTAGCTTCACGTTATTATTATTATGCCTATTCTACTAATTTTAATTTTGGTGGGCGTTATGTTAATAGCGCTGGAAATCGAATAAGTTATGATGGTGGAACAGGTAATAGTAATGGTGGTTTTCGCGGATTTTGGTATTCTGGATGGTATAATTATAATAGACTATCTTTCGCAGTTCGTCCTGTAATAACTTTACGTGCTGGGCTTACTAAGATAAGTGGTAAGGGTAGTGAAAGTAATCCATATTATTTGAGCAATAAATCAGGTTGGGTATTAACTAATAGTATCACACCAATGAGTGATCAAAAGAGTGAGTATTGGGAAAATGGTACTAAGATAATGAATGGATGGAGATATGATTTAACTGATCGTTCAGGTAGACCTAATACATATTATTTTAAAGATGGTTACTGTTATAAAGGATGGTTAGAGTTAGATGGTAAGAAATACTATTTATCTACATTCGATGATGATGGTAATGGATATATGGATAATAGAAGATTTAATGGTGAAACTCGTGAAATAGATGGAGTAAGTTATACATTCGATGAGAATGGTGTATGTACTAATTGTAGTTAATAATAGGTGTTATTATGAAAAGACAGAGAAATAAAACAATTTCATTATTAATATTGTTATTAATAATAGGTATAGGGTTTGCAGCGCTAGCTACAACATTAAAAATTAATGGTAATGCACATATTAACAAAAATACATGGAGTATTTATTGGACAAATCCACAAGTAGTTGATGGAAGTGTATCAAGTACTATGCCTAGTATAGAAGAAAGTGAAGAACACCTTCCAAATACAAAAGCAACTTGGTCAGTTACATTAAATAATCCTGAAGATTACTATGAATTTACTATAGATGCTATAAATAAAGGTACTATAGATGCTATGGTAACAAAAGTAACTTCAACAATAGATGGCAAAGATATTAGTGAAAAACCAAATTATCTAAAATATTCAGTTACATATGATGATGGAAGAGAAGTTGAAAATAAACAGCCTTTAGGATGTGGTTTATCTGAAACATATAAAGTAAGTATATATTATGATGTTACCAATATGACTAGAGAAGAAATTGAATCTATTCCAGAAGAAGGAATAACTCATGAATTTGAATTTGAAGTTACATATGAAATGGCTACAGATGAAGTAATTAAATCAAACTTTAAAGTAGGTGATTACTTTGAATTAGTACCAGATAAAGAAGAAGCTACAACTGCAACAGAAGGATTTAGTGGTACAACACCAACATCTGATCAAACATTATGGAGAGTTATAAAATTAAATGCAGATGGAACAGTAGATGCAGTATCAGAATATATTTCAACTAATAATATAACAGTTAGTGGAGTTGATGGTTATAGAAACTTAGTAGCAGGCCTTGAAGATATTGCAGAATGTTATTCTAAAAAAGACTATACAATAAAAACAAGAATGATGGGTTATGGTGGACAAACACCTTCAATTGAAGATACATATTACTTTAATGGAGCAATAAATAAAGCGCCACAAGCATCATCAACATCTTCTCCAACAACAGGAGCTGGTCATGAATATAAAGATGGATTAACAGGAGATACATTATATTTAAGAGATTATCAATTAGTAAAGAATACATATAATAATCTAACAGCTACTAAAAAGGAAGGTTCATCTGCAAGATATTGGCTAGCATCACGTTATTACTATTACTATAATGCGACAAGATTTTATTATAGTGGCCGTGCTATTAATAATGGTAATCTAGTAAATGGTGGCCCAGGTTCAAGTTTTGATCCAAGATGGTATAATTCTAGTTGGAATAGTGCATCAATAAGTGCATGTGTTCGTCCTATAATTACATTAAAAGAAGGAATTGATAAAGAATCAGGTTCAGGTAGTAAAACTGATCCATACATATTAAAATAAAAGACTTTCTAATAATGGAAAGCCTTTTTTATACCCCAAAAGTTGAAAAAATATTAAAAATATGATATAATATGATACGTCTAAGGAGATGAAAGAATGACAAAAAATAAAGAAAAAAAAGAAGTAAATATATGGAAAAGAATTATTAATATATCATTTACAGTAATATTAATAATAATAGCCATGATAACAATAGATTATGTAAGAGTAACTAAATATGGATATACTCCATTATTCGCAATTAAAACACTTGAATTAAAAGATGGTGGAACAAAAGAATATATGGGATTAGGTTATAAAGTAATAGATTATAATCAAATCCAAGGTAGACGTGATATAGAAATAGGATTTTGGAACTTAGAACGTAATTCTAAACCTATTGATATATCAGATGTTGATTTAGCAATAGAATTTACTAAAGATGAAGTAAAAGCATATAATAAGTATTATAAAAAATTCTTAAGAGTTAAATCTACTTTAAAAGAAGTAAATGAAAAGAAAAATATTATTACTTTAGGATATACTGATGAAGATGGTAAATATTCAGTAGATATAATTTGTAACTTAGTACCTGAACAAACAAATATTTCTTCATTTGAAAAAGATAAAGAAATAACTATTATTGGTACAGTTAAAAATTATAAAGGAGCAACTAAGAAAGAAAATAAAAGATTATACATAAAAAACTGTATAGCGCAACAATAAGAGGAATATTCCTCTTTTTTTATGTTATAATTAAAATGACAACTTTGACGTGCAGCAACTAAAAGTTGGTAAAAATAATTAGTATTTTAATATATACTCATTAACGAAAGGAGAAAAGTCTAATGAAATTCGCAGACAATCTAAAAAAAATAAGAAAGAGAAAAAATATATCACAAGAAGAACTTGCAGAGCGTGTTGGGGTAAGCCGTCAAAGTGTAAGTAAATGGGAAACAAGTGAAGCCTATCCTGAAATGAATAATATACTACAACTTTGTAAGATATTTAAGTGTAATATTAATGATTTAGTAAATGATAATATGATTGACTTAGATTCATTAGACGAAGAAGTTAAAATGAGTGTGGTTAAATTCAAAAAAGAAAAACAAAATCAAATGAAAGGTATAAGTAAAGTACTATCTTTAGTAGGTAAGATTACAGCTATTGTACTAAGAGTAGCTTTTGGATTCTTAGTAGCAGCAATGATACTTTTACCAATAGGATTCAAATATATTGATGTTGAAGATGGAAAAATAGTATCTAAAGATAAGAAAATACAAATAGTAGAAGTAGGTAATAGCTTTGAAATTAGAGTAGGAGATCATGTAGTAGTAGCAGCAGATGTTAGTGAAAAGGATATTACTACTATAGCTCCATCCATAGAAAGATATGGAGAAACTGGAGTGATAGTATTCTTAGAATTAGGAATGGCTTTCTTAGGAGCATTTATAATAGTATTAATTAAATCATTAAAACACTTGGAATTATTATTTAAAAATATAAATGAAGGAGATACTCCATTTACAATGGACAATGTAGATCATATAAAGAAAATGGCTTACTTAATGATTACTTGTATTATACTTTCTGCTATAGGTCAAACTATACTTAATATACCTCTTAGAGAACAAGTTAATTTAGAATTAAATCTATTAAATATCATAGAAATATTATTCTTATATTCAATGAGTTTAGTATTTGAATATGGACATGAAATTCAACTAGATTCTAAAGGTAAAATGTATGATGAAGAAAACTAAAAAGAAGATTTAAATCTTCTTTTTTTTATGCTATAATAAATACGTTATGGGAAGGAGTGTTTCTATGGAAGAAATACTATCAAAAGAAGAGGTATTACACGTAGCTGATTTAGCTAGAATTTCTTTAACTGAAGAAGAAATAAAAAAATACCAAGTGGAATTAAAAAAACTATTAGATGATGTAGAAAAGATTAATAATGTTAAAGGGTATGATGATGATATCCTTATTGCTTGTTGGGAAAATAGTACTGAACTACGTAAAGATGAATCTGGAGTAATGCTAGATCCGAAAGTTGTAGTTAATAATGCCCCAAGACATAGTGGAAATTATATTGAAGTACCTGTAGTTATATCAGAAGGGGAGGGTGCTTAATATGTATTTAAATAAAAGTATTAAAGAGATTAATGAATTATTAAAAAATAAAACTATTAAGCCAATAGACTTAGTAGAAGAAGCCTTCCAAAATATAGAAAATAATAAAGATTTAAATGCCTACATCACATTAAACAAAGAAGAAGCTATTAAAAGAGCTAAAGAATTAGAAGACAAGGAAGTAGATAATCTTTTATTTGGACTTCCTATCGCAGTAAAAGATAATATCGTAACAAAAGGTTTAAGAACTACATGTGCATCTCACATCTTAGATAATTTTATTCCAATATATAATGCTACTGTAGTAGAAAAAATAAATGAAAAGAACATGATCATAATTGGTAAAACTAATATGGATGAATTTGCTATGGGATCAAGTTCAAGAACTAGTTATTTTGGTGCCCCTAAAAATCCATGGAATAAAGAAAAAATATCAGGTGGATCAAGTGGTGGTTCAGCTACTACTATAGCTTCACGTGACTTACCATTTGCATTAGGTTCTGATACAGGTGGAAGTATCAGACAACCCGCAGCATATACTGGTATTGTAGGTATGAAACCAACATATGGTAGAATTTCAAGATTCGGTCTTGTTGCCTTCGCATCAAGCCTAGATCAAATAGGTCCAATGACTACTAATGTTTATAATAATGCATTACTTCTTAATGCTCTAGTTGGAAAAGATGAGAAGGACTTAACTTCAGTAAGAAAAGAAGAAGAAGATTTCACAAGATTAATAGGTGAAGATATAAAAGGTATGAAAATAGCTGTACCTAATTACTTTATGAGTGACATAGTTAATTCTGAAATAACTAATAAAGTAAAAGAAGTAATTGAATTATTAAAAGAAAATGGCGCAATAGTAGATTATATAGATGTAGATTATTTAGAAAATGCAGTTACTCTATATCAAATTATAGCTATGGGAGAAGCTAGTTCTAACTTAGCAAGATTTGATGGGATTCGTTATGGTTATTCTTATGAAAATCCTGAAAACATAGAAGATGTTTACTTAAAAACAAGAGCTCTAGGATTTGGAGAAGAAGTAAAAAGAAGAATCATGGTAGGTAGTTACTTATTAAGTGGAGAAAATGCTAAGATATATTATAATAAAGCTTTATCTATTAGAGATGATATGAGAAAAGCTCTAAAAGATGTATTTAAAAACTATGACTTAATAATAGGTCCAACAACTACTACAACTGCATATGATTTAACTGATCCTATGGATGATCCATCTAAATCATTTATGGATGATGTATTAGTAATACCAGTTAATATGGCAGGGCTTCCTGGACTTAATTTACCAATAGGTTTTGATAATAATAAGATGCCAATAGGTATGCAAATAATTGGTAATTCTTTTGAAGAAGCTAAGATATATAAATTAGCTAGTTACTTAGAAGAAAAACTTAATCTAGAATTAAATCCTAATGGAGGTGATATAGATGAGTAATTATATTCCTACAATAGGTGTAGAAGTACACGTAGAATTAAAAACAAAAACAAAAATCTTTTCTAACTCTATTAATGGATATGGAGAAATGGCTAACTCTTTAACTAATGTAGTAGATTTAGCTTATCCAGGTACTTTACCTACATTAAATGAAGAAGTAATTAACTTAGGTATAAAAGCCGCTACTATATTAAATTGTAAGATTAGAAAAGTAATGCATTTTGATAGAAAAAATTATTTCTATCCAGATATTTCTAAAAACTATCAAATTACTCAAAATGAAACTCCTATAGGATATGATGGTTATGTTGAGATAACTAAATCAAATGGAGAAAAGAAAAAAGTATATATAGAAGAAATGCATATAGAAGAAGATACATGTAAGAGTGCTCACCGTGGTACTAAGACTCTTCTAGATTTTAATCGTGCAGGAGTACCTTTAATAGAAATAGTTACTAAACCATGTATGTCTGATGGAGAAGACGTTAAACTATATCTTGAAAAATTAAGAGAATTATTATCTTTTGGAGATATCTCAGATTGTAAGATTGAAGAAGGTTCAATGAGAGCAGATGTTAATGTATCTATTCGTAAAAATGAATCTGACCCATTAGGTACTAAAGCAGAAATTAAAAATATAGGATCTATTTCTAATGCTAAATTAGGTGTTGAAAAAGAAATAGAAAGACAAACTAAGATATATGATGCTGGGGAAACATTTAAACCACAAACAAGAAGATTTGATGACAAAATAAATGATACAGTCCTAATGCGTGTAAAAGAAACAGGAAATGATTATAGATATTTTCCAGAACCAGATATTCCATATGTAGTATTAACTGATGAAATGATAGAAGATGCTGTTAAAACTATACCAATGTTACCAGATGAGAGAAGAAAAAAATATAAAGAATTAGGTGTATCAGAAATAAATACAGAAAAATTAGTATCTAACAGAAGTTTAAGTGATTATTTTAATACACTTTTAGAAGAAAATATTAATTTTCAAACAGCTTCTAATTTATTATTAGGAGATATTTCAGGATACTTAAATAAAAATGAAAAATTAATTACTGATACAACTCTTAACAAAGAAAGATTTATTGAATTAGTTAATTTAATAGATGATAATACTTTAACTAGTAAAAACTTAAAAGATATATTAGATATAGTATTAGAAAGTGATAAATCTATTAAAGATATTATTAGTGAACAAGGTATTGAAAATATTACAGATGACTCTGAGATTAGAAATGTAGTTAAAGAAATTATTTCTAATAATCCTGAAAGTGTTAATGATTATAAAGCAGGTCATGATAGAGCAATTAAATACTTGATGGGACAAGTAATGAAAGAAACAAAAGGAAAAGCTAATCCTAAAATGGCTATGGATATTTTAATTGAAGAATTAAATTAATTACATTGAAAATATATACTACTTAGTGTATAATATTTATTATATTAGGATGTGATGATAATGAAAGATATTTTAAGATTTATAAAGAAACACTCACATGTTATTGTGGGAGTAGTAATAGTTATATTTTTAATTATTTTAGCTATTATAGTTAAGAATTTTTTCTTCCCTAGTGATAGTGGCGTATATTATGGAACTAGACTTGAAGGAATAGAAAAAGTAAAGATTAAAGATAAAGCATTAAAAAGTATTGAAGAAGAATTAAAAGATAAAACAAAAAGTGTTAATGCTAGAATACAAGGTAGAATTGTTTATGTAGATATAGTAAGCAATGATGATATTGAAATACAACCAGCAAGAGATTTTGCATATAGTGTATTAAATGCATTAACTGATGAACAAAAGGCATACTATGACATTCAAGTAATGGTAAATAATGAAGCTAAAAAGGACGAATTTCCTATTGTAGGGTATAAACATCATTCAAAACAAAATATGTCATGGACTAAATAAGTAGGAGAGTAATATGAAAAAGAAGTTATTAATAATAATTCCTATACTAATCGCTATAATAGCATTTGTATTTGTATATCGTTATTATAATAAAGAAGATAAAACAACAACACTAACTCTTCAAGAAAAAAGATGGGTTGAAGAAAATAAAGATCAAACATATGACTTTGAAATAGTTAATGATTATCCATTATATGGTACTAATGGAGAAGGAGTTATATTTGATTTTATAAAAGACTTTGAAGATAAAATAGGTATTGAATTTAATAAAATACCTTATCTAAAAACATCAATTCCAACTACTGATGGATTTAGAATTAGTATCTTAGGTAACGATGAAAAATTAAGTAAAAAAGATTTATTCTTATTTAATGATAATTATGTAGCAGTAAGTAAAACATATCAAAGAATCAATCATATTAAAGATATGAAGAATATGGTATTCGGAGTATTAAAAGATGATGTAGAAGAAGTAAGTTTTTATTTAAAGAGTGGTACTAACTTATCTTACAAATCTTATGATAATATAGCTGATTTATATAAAGCTTTAGATGATAATGAAATAAATATGATTGTAGTACCAAATATTATGTATTTAGATTATACAATTGAAAAAGATAAGTATTCAATAGTTTATTATTTCACAGAATTAAAGAAACAAATTGTATTAACATTAAGTGATAATAATGAAGAATTAAATAATATAGTAACTAAATATTATAATAAATGGAGACAAACAAATTATATTAAAGAATATAATGATTCATACTTAAATTATTATTTAGATAAAAATAAATTAGATGCTAAAACAAAAGCAAAATTAATATCTAAAAACTATGTATATGGATATATTGAAAATTTACCATATGAAGGAAAAGTAAATGGTAAAGTTGCAGGTATTGCTGGAGAATATATCGATAGAATATCTCGTTTAGCAAATATCAATTTTAAATATAAAAAATACTCTAATAAAAAAGAATTACAAAAAGCAATTGATAAAGGTGAAATAGATATTTACTTTGATTATTATAATTATAGTAATGATAAATATACAGCTACTTTATCAACATTTGTAGAAGACTATGTAATTTTAGGTTATCAAGAAGATAATCATATAGTTAATTCATTTGAAAGCCTAAAAGGTAAAGATATAGTTATGTTAAAAGGTGATTCTCTATATAATTACTTTACTAATAACTCAAGAGCTAATATTAAAGAATATAATACTATAGATGAATTAGTAGGAAAATCAAAAGATAAATTAATTGTAGTAGATAGAGAAATATATACATATTATCAAAATACTAAATTTAAAAATTTAAAATTATTATATCAAGATACTATGATGAATGATTATAAATTCATGGTTAAGAATAATAATGGAGCATTCTATGATTTATTTAATTATATAATTAATACAAATTCTTATTATAATTATAGAAATTCTGGAATAGAAAACTTAAAAGCTTCTATATTAAAGGATTCTACATTAGAACAAGTATATATGGTTGTATTAATAATTATATTTGCACCATTAATAACTCTAACAGTTATATATTTAATTTTAAAGAAGAAAAAACAAGTTAAAAAAGTAAAAATAGAAGATAGACATAAATATACAGATATGTTAACTTCACTTAAAAATAGAAACTACTTAAATGCTAAGATGAAAGAATGGGAAGCATGTGAAGTATTCCCACAATCAATAGTAATGGTAGATTTAAATAATGTTAAATATGTTAATGATAATTATGGTCATGAAGAAGGAGATGATCTAATTATCAAAGCTGCTGGTATTCTAGTAAATACACAACTTGAAAATAGTGAAATTATTAGAACTGATGGTAATGAATTCTTAATTTACTTAGTAGGTTATAGTGAAAGACAAATAAGTACTTATGCTAAGAAATTATCAAGAGAAATGAAAAATTTACCACATTCATTTGGAGCAGCAGTAGGTTATAGTATGATAACTGATGAAATAAAAACATTAGATGATTCTATTAATGAAGCAACTCTTGAAATGATTACTAATAAAGAAGAATATAAATAAAAAGGTGATTGGATGGAAAAAGCAAGAAATTTTACTCTTAAAATATTCAAGTTATTAATGAAACCAGAAATGCGAATATTGCCAGGGCAACTTGCTTTTTTTCTTGTTATGACATTAATTCCAATGATCGCATTAATAGCCACTATAACAGCTAATTTATCAATATCTACAGATACATTAAAAACTGCTATAGATAGTTCACTACCAATAGAAATTGCTAATATTATTAATAGTGTTACTGCAGGAGATGGAATTAATTTTAATATTATAGTATTCTATGCATCAGCATTTCTTTTAGCATCAAATGGTCCTTATTCAATGATAAATACATCTAATGAAATATATAAAGTAGAGCCTAATAATATTGTGAGTAGAAGACTAAAAGCTATTACTATGACATTTGTTTTAGTAGGATTATTTCTATTCTTAATATTAGTACCAGTATTTGGTAGTAATATATTTGATATATTAAAAGAAATAACTAATGATAGCATAGTAGTAAGAATAACAAGAGAAATGTTAGGAATACTAAGATATCCACTTACATTAGTAATATTGTTTATTAATATAAAATTAATGTATGTAATAGCACCTGATAAAGAAATACCTGGAATAACTACTAATAAAGGAGCATTATTTACTGCAATAGGATGGATTCTATCAACAGAAATATTTGCCTTTTATGTAGAAAAATTTGCAAGATACGACTTATTCTATGGTAGTATCTCTAATATATTAGTATTATTACTATGGATATATTTACTATCATATATATATGTATTAGGTATGGTAATAAACGCAAGTGTATACAACGGAGAACTAGATTAGTTCTCTTTTTGATAGATTGAAAATAATAATATATAATGATATAATAATTTAGTGAGGTATTAAATATGAAAATAATAAAAAACACATTTAATAAACTAAAAGATGAAATAATAAAGAAAATAAAATTAATAAAAAAAGATCATTTAATAAAAGTATATATTAAGAATAATGTATTATTCTTAACATTTGTTGTTTTTATGGTAATAAATGCTACATTATTAAGATTTTTATGTATGCACTCAATAGATAATTATTTATCATGGAAGGCAATACTTGCTGATACAACTGTAGTAGTATTTATAGGAGCATTCGGTTATTTATTTAAACCTAAAAATAGATTTGCTTACTATATGACATTTACTATATTTTTAACAGCTATATGTATGATTAATTCAGTATACTATACATTTTATACATCATTTGCATCCATCTCAATGCTTTCTCTAACACAATATATTGGTGATGTAGGAGATGCAGTTGTAGAGAATGTATTACAATTAAAAGACTTAGTATATTTAGTAGCTCCTATTGTTATGATAATCACAAACTTTAGATTAAAAAAGAAAAACTATTATAAAAAAGTAGAATTAAAACAAGAAAGAAAAAGAAAGACTATTAAAACACTAAGTGCTGCAGGTATTCTTTTAGTATTATTCTTAGTAACTTTAACATCACTAGATGTATCTAGATTTTTTAAACAATGGAATAAAGAGTATATAGTAATGAGATTTGGTATTTATATATATCAAGCTAATGACGTAGTTACATCTATTCAACCTAAGATTAATTCAATGTTTGGATATGATAAAGCTAAAAAGAAATTTAATGATTATTTTGAAGAAAGAAAAGTAAATGAAGAGACAAATGAATATACTAATATATTTGAAGGTAAGAATGTAATTGTAATTCATGGTGAAAGTATGATGACTAATGCCATTGGATTAGAATTTAATGGTATACCAGTAACACCTACATTAAATAAATTATCAAGTGAAGGAATGTATTTTTCAAACTTCCATTCACAAGTAAGTGTTGGAACTAGTAGTGATTCAGAATTAACATTTAATACAGGATTAATGCCTACAAAAAGTGGTACAGCCTTTGTTTCATATGCAGATAGAACTTATATAGGGATACCTAAATTAATGGAAGATAAAGGATATTATTCATTTAGTATGCATGCTAATAACGCTGACTTTTGGAATAGACGTGCAATGCATAAAAACTTAGGGTATGAACATTTCTATGCAAAATCAGAATATGATGTTCAAAAAGAAAATATTATTGGACTAGGATTATGTGATAAAGAATTCTTTAAACAATCAGTAGAAAAAATAGAAAAAATCAACCAAGAACATGAAAAATGGTATGGTATGGTAATGATGCTAACTAATCATACACCATTCTCTGAAGTAGATAAATATGGTGATTTTGAAGTAAATATGAAAGAAGTAAATGAAGATGGGGAAGAAGTAGTTTATCCATACATGGAAGGAACTAAACTAGGAAATTACTTCAAATCATTGCACTATGCAGATGAAGCATTAGGAGAATTTATTACTGCATTAGATGAAAAAGGATTACTTAATAACACAGTATTTATATTATATGGAGACCATGATGCAAGACTTCCTAGAAAAGATTATGATAGATTATATAATTATGACAAAGAAACAAATAATATATTAAATGCAGAAGATCCTAACTATAAAGAATATGATTCATACCAATATGAATTAGGAAGAAAAGTACCATTTATTATTTGGACTAAAGATATGAAAGGTACTAACTTAAACTTTGAAAACACTAATGTAATGGGTATGTATGATGTAGTACCAACATTAGGTAATATGCTTGGATTTAAAAATAAATATGCACTAGGACATGATATTTATAATATTAAAGAAGATAATATAGTAGTATTCCCTAACGGTAACTGGGTTAATAATAAGTTATACTATAATAGTCAAAAAGCAGAGTATATGCCATTAGTAGAGGAAGCTATATCTGAAGAAGAAATTAGTTCTAATACAGAATATACTAATAAATTATTAGATGTATCAAATGATATAATAGTATTTGACTTATTAAATGAAAATAAGAATAAAGAAAGTGGGGAAAAGAAGTGAAATTAAAAAAGAAAGCAAAAAAAATATTAATAATACTTCTATTAATAATAGCTTTAGCCTTAGGAATATATGCATTTAAAGATAAGATTTTTGGAAAAAGTAAAGTAAAAGAAACAAAAATAGTAAATAAAATAGATAAATATGGTTATAACTTAAAAGATAGTAAAACAAAAAAATATCATAAGATGTTTGAAGAGTTAAAAAACATACTTTCAAAAGATGAAGTAGATGAAGAAAAATATGTAAAAAAAATATCTGAAATGTTTATATATGACTTCTATTCATTAAATGATAAAACAGCCAAAACAGATGTAGGAGGAGTAGATTTTGTATATAGTGGGGCATTAGAAAACTTTTTAATGAATGCTCAAAACACATATTATAAATATGTAGAAAGCAATATATACGGAAATAGAAATCAATCACTTCCAACAGTAAATGAAATAGAAATAAAAGATGTACAACAAGATGTATTTGCTTATGGAGATAAAAATGATGATAAAGCATATATAGTAACAGCATCATGGGATTATACTGATCAAGAATTCTCTAAATATCAAAAAGAAGCTAAATTAATATTTATCCATGATGGAGAAAAATTATGTTTAGTAGAACTACAATAGTAGTTCTTTTTCTTTGCATAAAAAAAGAAGATTATTCATCTTCTTTTTTATCTTCTGTTGTATCAGTTGATTCATCTTTCTTTTCTTCTTGTTTTTCTTCTTCTTTCTTTTCTTCTTCCTTCTCTTTATCTTTTGAATCATCTTTTTCTGTATCAGTTTCTTCTTTTTCTTTTTTATCATCATCGTCTGTTTGTTTTTTATTACCAGATAATTTAAGAACTAATGTATCTTTTATTAAGTCAATTCTCTTATTAGCAGGATAACTTTGTTCTACTACAGTACCACTAGTACCTTCAAATCTAACTTTAACACCTATTTTATTAGCAGTAGCCTGAGCTTGAGCTTCAGTATCACCAGTAAAGTCAGGTAATAAATTAAATCTTACATTATTATTATATGGTCCATAACCAATTACTTTTTTCACATAAGGTTTATTAATAGAGAAACTAAATTCACATATATCTTCATGATTCTTTAATTCAAGATTAACTTTCATTGCATTAACTATATCATTTCTACTATTCTTATTAGGAACATAATCCCATAGAACCATCTTAGCTCTTTCATCATAAATCATTTGTCCTTCACCTTGAAGATATAACTGTTGAATAGTAATTAAATCAGCTTCATCACTACTTAAACTTTTTTTAATAATATCTTTACCTACATTATAGAAAGATAATATTTGTTTAGTAGTTAAGTTTGTATCTAGATTATCAGAAAATGCATTAAGTATTTCCATAAATTTAGAAACATCTCTAACATTTTTCATTTTATTAATAAGAGCCATTATAATCTCTTGTTGATGTTGATCTCTACCAAAAGTACCTTCAGCTAATTGTTTTCTATTTCTTGCAAATACTAATGCTTCTTCACCCATAAGAGTTTGTCTACCAGGTTGTATACAAACTTGTTTCATACGACCAGAATCATCAGTACATAATTCTTTAGGAACATCTACTTCAACACCGCCAACAGCATTAACTAATTTAACTAATCCCTTAAAATTCAATTTAGCATAATAATCAATTTTAATATCAAAGTAATTTTCAATTGTATTAATCATACAATCATTTCCATATGCAGCAGCATGTGTAATTTTATTTTCAGGATTACCACTCCAACAAGCTATAGGAACATAACTATCACGAGGTATCGATAACATTGTAGCATTTAAAGTCTTAGGATTAAATGTAACAAGTATCAAAGTATCTCCATTAGCAATTGCATTCTTTGCTAATGTTTCTTCTGTAGAATCAATTCCCATTAAAAGAATTGTAAAAGGTTCACTAACATCTTTACCACTAGAAGCAGTTTCTATTTTAGAAGTAGCTGCTTTCTTCATAAGTTTATCTTTACTAATTATTACTCTAGTATCAGTAGAAATATTTTCATATCCAGTAATACCAGAAAACATACTAACATAACTATCAGGAACGAATAATGCATCCAATTCATTACCATACATATCAACTAACATAGAAGTATAATCTTCATATTCAACTATTTCATTTTCATCTTCTAATTTATATTCCTTTATTATTTCTTTAGGAATTATATATCCTTCAGGAGACTTTTTATCACTTAAAATACCTATCTTCATATCACTAACATCATTAATATCTTGAGCTTTATTTGAACTCATTACCAACATATCTGAAGTATAAGTAACTTTACTCTTATTAATATTACTAATTTGACCATAAAAATAAGAAATAACTAATCCTATAATTCCACATATAAGGAAATATATAATTAAGAAAGATAAATAAGTTTTTTTCTTTCTCTTTTTACTTCCAAATTTAATAATAATTATAATATCAAATAATATAAATAATCCCATTACTATATATCTTATTAAATCCTCAATAGAACTTAATAAATATATTTCATATATCGCAAAAATAGAAGTACATAAAGCTAATACACTAAATACTTTTACCATAAAACTAACAAATTTATTACTTTTTACTTTCTCATTACTATGCATCTTTCATCCTCCAAACTATACTATATAAATTATAACTAAAAATACTAATTTAATCAAGTTAACAAAGTACATGTAAAAGGCTTTGTAAAATAATGTAAAGTATGTATAAAAAGTGTCAAAAACATCTCTTATGAACACTAATCTATTGATATAATATAATTACTAAGATAATGGATAAGGAGGCGTTTATATGAAAAAGAAAAAACTATTAATGATAGCTTTACTTTCTTTTGCAGTATTAAATTGTAAGAATGTTTATGCCTTCGATTCTAATAACTATAAAAATAGAGATCTTTGTGATAAATATGAATTAGCAGGATTTCATACAGATGGAGTAATTGATACAGTAGGTTGCTATAATAACTATGGAGCTGCTAGAAATGCAATGATAAGTAATGGAGCTAAAGATTTAGCTATTATGGTAAAAGATAATAATCAAACTAAAATAATAGATGCTAATGTTGGAATACTAGATTTATCAGTTAACCCTGAAACATTAACATACTTTTATACAAATTCAGAAAGTAAATCATCTTATACATATATGGATACTGGTTCATTATATGGTGGAGTAGATGGAGCTCATATAGATACAACTTGGTCAAGTGCACATAATAGTTGGATGGCTAAAGTAAAAACAGGAAACTTTACAGGATGGATAAAATCTTCTACTTATGAAATAGTTCCAATCACATGGGTTAAATCAATAAGTTCTTACACAGTAAATAATGAATCAATTAGACATAACTATGTAGCTAAAATTCAAAATACATATAGTGGAGGAGCAGGAAGTACTATTGGACCTAAACCAGAAATGTTAAATACTGGTAATTATTATAGTTATGATGGTCATTATTTCTATGACAATATAGAGAAAATGGTAAAAGATTATAAAAATGGTAATTATAATAACTCAGTAAATAAAAATACTCCATATTATAATTACTACATGTATTTGTCAAATCATACTAAGACATCTTACTCAAGTGTAAATATAGATGAATATATTAGAAACAATTTAGGATATTATAGAGGAGTATATGGTAATGCTGCATCTAGTGGTGCATCAAGATTATATGGTATGGGAACATTCTTCTATTATGCTCAAGAAAAATATGGAGTAAATGCTATTCTATCTTTAAGTTTAAGTAGAAATGAAACAGGTAATGGAAGAAGTAGTTTAGCAATTAATAAAAATAATGGATTTGGACTTAATGCAGTAGATTCAAATCCAATACAAGCAGCTAATTGGTATCCAACATTTGCAAATAGTATTTTAGGTTATGCTTCTAAATGGATAACATATGGTTATGCACATCCAAGAGATTGGAGATATTTTGGACCACAATTTGGTGATAAATGGATAGGAATGAATGTTAAGTATGCTTCTGATACATATTGGTCTGAAAAAATGGCATCAAATTATTATTATTTAGATAAATCATTAGGATTACAAGATTATAACTATTACCAATTAGGAGTAGTAACAGGACCTACTGTTACTTATAGTGAACCATCTACTTCAGCTAGACAAATTTATACATATCCTGAAAAAGAAGATGCAGTAGTAATTGTTGATGAAGTAATGAGAAATAATGAAAAATGGTATAAATTAGTTAGTGATTTAAATATAGATTCTAACTATAATGAAATAACTAGTGGAGATTATAACTGGAATGGTTATGTATATGTAAAAGCTAACAACGTGTTAAAAATAAATAAAGGTAAAAATGGTTATATTTCTCCAAACTCAGTATTTGAATATCAAGATAAAGATTATGAATATGACTTACATATAGAAAATGCTGATTTAAAACCACAAGTTGCTATATCTACTAAGAATACAGAATATTATTTTGACAGTACATTAACATCTAAAACAGGATCTACTTTATTAAAAGATAGATATGTAATGGTATATGTAACTGCATATCTTAATAATTCACCAGTAGCTTACTTAGTAACTAGTGATTATAAATATGATCAAAAACATTGGGTATCAGCAGACTCTATTAAATTCACAGATTCTACATATGGTAAAACAAGTGTAACAGCAAGTGGTAATTGCTACACATGGGTAAACTATAATACAGATGATGCTTCATACTCATTAATAAGTGGTTTATATACAAATACTTATGTACCTATCCTAGACTCTGTTAGAGTAGGTAATAATACATGGTATAAAGTACCAGTAAATCTAACAGGAAATGATAATATCTATGGATATACATTAGCTAGTGCTCCAGATGTTTCTATTACTACATCTAAATCAGTAGCAGTAAATGCTAATCCAACAATAAATGCAAATGATAAAGAAATAGATGAAAACACTTCATTTGATCCAAAACAAGATGTAACTGCAACAGATCCTGAAGATGGAAATATTACTAATAAAATAGAAGTAATAGAAAATACTGTTAATACAAAAGTAGCTGGAGAATATAAAGTAACATATAAAGTAGTTGATTCTAATAATCAATCAGTAACTAAAACAATTAAAGTAACAGTTAAATTAAATAATGCACCAGTAATTGATGCAAAAGACATTGAGTTAACTGTAGGAGATGAATTTAATTCAACAAAAGATGTTAAAGCAACAGATGCTGAAGATGGAGATATTACTAAGAATATTAAAGTAACTACTAATACAGTAGATACTACAAAAGAAGGAACTTATAAAGTTATTTATGAAGTATCTGATTCAAAAAACAAAAAGACTACTAAAGAAATAAAAGTAATAGTAAAAGAAAAAGAAAAAGTAATAGAAGAAGAAGTAATAGAATCTAATACTAAATTAGATAAATTAAAAGAAAATGCTTCAAAAGGAGAATTTTACCTACAAGGATTATCTTGGGATAAAACAAATAAAAAATTCACTATAAGTGGATATGAAACTATTTTAAATCAAGATAATAAAGATAAAGAATATTACTTAGTATTAGTAAATAAAGATACAGAAGAAGTATTTAAAGTCAAAGTAGGTAATTGGACTAATAATACTCCATATAACTTAGGAAAAGTAAACGGAAAAGATTATACTGATTCATGGTTTAAAGGTACATTAGATTTAACTAATTTACCTAATGGAGATTATGATTTATATATGTTAGCTACTATGAGAGAATATTCTGCACTAGAATTAGTAGATAACTTCTTTAATGAAGATATAGATAGACGTGGAGAAGATTCTAAACATGGATATAGTTTTAAAGTATTAGTAACATTAAAAACACAAGCAATAGAATTATCAGTAAGAGATGAATTATATACTACTAGTTCTTCACCTACATATCGTAATATGACAAATGAATTTGAAAATATAAAATTCCAAAATAATAAATTATATATTCAAGGATTCTCATATAACTATGCAGGTAAATATGATGTAGCTTCTAATATCACAAGAAAAATAATATTTGAAAATACTAAGACATATAAACAAACAGTATTTGATTTAGGTACTACTAAAGGACCTTATGTATTAAATACAAAAGATAAATTAGATAAGACATATGCATGGTATGAAAAAGAAATAGATATTTCTAAATTAGATAAAGGTACTTATAGTATATTAATATATACAAAGACATCTAATGCAGAAGATTTTGGTGAATTAGAAGATATGTTTGCAGAATTAAATGAAACTACTACTATAAATGGTAAGAAATATAAAATTTTCTATAATGAAAAAAGATTAGATAGGGTAGAACTAATAGTAGAATAAAAAGGTAAGTAAATCTTACCTTTTTTGTTGTATAATAAATATAGGAGGGATAAAATGAACTTACAAGAAAAATATGCAAAAGTTATATTAGAGTCTTGCTTAAAAGTAGAGAAAGACCAACCATTATTTATAAGTTATAATACAGAAAGAGATGATTTCGTTAGAATAGTATCTAAAGTAGCTTATAGCCTAGGAGTAAGAGATATTTATTATGACGTTAATGATCCATATTTAAAACATGAAGCATTAATGAATTTAGATATAGAAGAATTAAAGAAAACAAATCTATGGAATAAAGAAATGTGGAATGTATATGCCAAAAAAGATGCAGCATTTTTAATGTTAGCTAGTGAAACTCCAGGATTAATGAAAGATGTTGATTCAAAGAAATTAGCTGCTATGACAAAGTATTCATATGAAACAAGAAAGATTTTTGATGCAAGACGTGATAAATCAGAATTAGCTTGGTGTATAGCTGCAGTACCAACTGAAAGTTGGGCTAAGGCACTATATGATACTGACTATGCTATAGATATATTATGGAATGATATATTTGATATATGTAGTATAAGAGAAGAAGATCCAGTAAAAATATGGAATGAAAAAATAAAAAAATTAGAATCAAGAGCTAATAAATTAACTAAATATCAATTTAAAACATTAAAATATGAAAGTTCTAATGGTACTAAATTTAAAGTAGATTTACCAAAAAATCATATATGGGCTTCAGGTAAAGAAGTATTAGCTAATGGTAAAGAAGTATTAGTAAACTTCCCAACAGAAGAAATATTTACTTCACCTGACTGTAAGAGTGCTGAAGGAGTAATATATGCTACAAAACCTCTTTCATACCAAGATAATATTATTGATGGATTCTATTTAGTATTTGAAAAAGGAAAAGTAATTGAAGCATATGCAGATGAAGGAAAAGATATATTAAATGAAATGGTTAATATATGTAAGAATTCTAATATGTTAGGGGAAGTAGCTTTAGTACCATATGATTCACCAATATCTAATATGAATAAAATATTCTTAGAAACACTATTTGATGAAAATGCAGCTTGCCATATAGCTTTAGGAGATTCATTCCCAGAATGTGTAGAAAACGGTGTTAAGATAGGAAAAGATAAATTATATGAAGAATATAATTTAAATAAATGTGATTCACATGTAGACTTCATGGTAGGAAATGAAGACTTAGATATCACAGGTATTACTGAAGAAGGAAAAGAAGTTAAAGTATTTGTAAAAGGAAACTTCTCAGAAGAATTTAGATAATAAAAAAAGAGCTTTAAGCTCTTTTTTATTTTTACTGTGTAGGATTAGATAATGTAATTGTTATTGTATCACAAGTAGTATAACTCTTTGCTTCAGGATTACCACTTATAATAGTTCCAGAAGGTTTAGGAGAAGTGGAATCTCCATTAATAACAACTTTAGCTCCAGGACATTGAGTTTGAATATGTTTCTTTAAAGCACTAGCTACTGCACTGAAACCTCCTTCATTAATATTTGATGATACAACACCTCTAATTCCGGATAAACTACATTGATTACATTGTGGTTCAGGTTCAGGTGTAGGAGTAGGAGTTGGTGTAGGAGTAGGAGTTGGTGTAGGTGTAGGATCAACTTGTTTTTGTTGGGAACTACTAGGTGCTTTTCCATTACTTACACTAATAACTACTGTAGTATTAGTAGAAACAACACTTCCTGCATTAATAGATTGAGCAATTACTTTATCCTTAGTCTCAGTACTATTCTTATAAACTACACTATATTTTAATCCAGCATCTTCTAATTTATTAATTGCATTATTTTTAGTTAAACCAATAACTTTAGGAACAGATTTTTTAGCACCATCACTTATTTTAACAATGATAATATCACCATTCTTAATAATAGAACCTGTTTTATAAGAATAACTAATTACTTCACCAGCTTTAACACTATCACTAAATTCATGTTCTTCACTATATTTAATATTATACTTATTAGCCCATTCATAGAATTCATCTAAAGAATCAAACTTAGGCATCTTTAAACTTCCTTTAGATAATATTACTTTAACAATACTACCTTGTTCTATAATATCTCCTTTATTAACACTAGTACTAATAATACCATTTAATTTAACACTGTCATCATAACTATCACTAAAGTTTAATTTAACTTTATTTTTAATAGCCCATTCAGTAATCTCAGTCATATTCATATCTTTTAATTCAGGAACCTTTATCTCAGGACCTTTTGATATAGTAATAACTATTTCTTCACCATTAACGGTTACTTTATCACCAGCATTAACACTTTGCTTAACTGCATATCCTCTTTTTATTTTACTATCAAATTCTTCTTCAAATTTATAATTTAATTGATGCTTTTTCATATAAAACTCTACTTCAAATTTACTCATGTCTTTAAAATCAATTAAACTAACTAGAGTCTCATCTAACTCTTCACCATAAGAGAATGTTAATGATAATTCATCATCTCTTTTTAAATTACCACTAGAACTTTGATTAATAACTGTATCTTTAGCCATTTCACTTTGTACAAATTCAACTAATACATTACTTAAATAATTATCTTTAATAAATTTTAATACTCTTTCATCATCCCAACCAATCATACTAGGAACAATAATTTCTTTAGAAGGATTAGCACCTTCACTAACTGCTACATTTAAATCAGTAATCTTATTATTTTTTTTAACAACTTCTTGACTAATAACATTATACTCATCAATCATATCACTATATTCATATTCCTGATTAATAGAAATATTATTCTTACTTGCCCACTTCATAACTTCAGTAATACTCTTACCACTAAAATTAGGAACACTATTAATAGAATTATTATTAGTATTAACAAGCCCTAATACAAAATAACTAATTAGTATTAAACAACCAATAAAAATCACATTTTTATTATTTCTTTTATAAGTAATAGATACTACTACAAAACAAATCACAAATATAGTTAGTAATAAACTATTAATTAAATTAATCATAGAAGAATTATTATTTATAATAATTAAACCAAAAGATACAATAGAAACAATTAATAGTAAAATGCAAAATAAATTAACTATAGGATGCTTTTTGATACTTTTAGGCTTTTCTTCTTTTATATCCTCATCTTTATTTAATAAAATATTTTCTTCTTTTAAGGTAACTTCTTCTTTAACTACAGGTTTTTTACTAGTAGTTTTTTTATTAGAAGTAGAACTTTTCTTGGTAGCCATAAAACACCTCCATTATTATATAATTATATAATAAACAAAGATAAATTAAAATAAAGATAAATACTTTAAATGTAAATAAATGTCTATTTTATGTATTATTTTACTTGTATTCCTACCAATTTGGTAGTAAAATACAAAACAGGTGATGTTTTATGAAAATAACTACAAAAGGGCGTTATGCTGTAGCTGTAATGTTAGAATTAGCTTATAACTATAAAAAAGATGAATTTCTATCGTTAAAAGATATATCTGAAAAAGAAGGAATATCTTTAAAATACATAGAAAAGATTATGTTAGATTTAAAGAAAGAAGATTTCTTTATCACTAGTCGTGGTCAAGAAGGTGGATATAAATTAAAGTATTCTCCAGATAAATATCCCATTGGTAAAATAATTAATGCTGTTGAAAAAGATTTAGCCCCAGCTAGTTGTGTTAAAGAAGAAAACTATTGTGAAAAACAAGGTATATGTAAAACATATCCAATATGGAAAGATTTAAATGATGCAATGACTAAATATTTAAATAGTAAAACACTAAAAGATTATATGGAGGAAAAGTAATATGAGTTTATTAAGTATTAAAAATATACATACTATCGCAGAAGATGATCATAACAAAAAAATATTAAAAGGATTAGATTTAGAAATAGAAAAGGGCGAAATACATGTAATAATGGGACCTAATGGTAGTGGTAAATCAACTCTTGCAAATACTATATTTTCTTCTCCTAGATACATAAAAACAGAAGGAAGTATTTATTTTGATGGAGAAGATATAACAGAAGAATCTACTGATAAAATAGCTAAAAAAGGAATATTTATGTCATTCCAATCTCCTGAAGAAATTCCTGGAGTAAGTCTAGCTAACTATTTAAAATCAGTTAAAACTAGTATAGATGGTAAAAAACCTAGTATTTATGAATTTATTCCTGAAGTTGAAAATACAATTGAAAAATTAGATATGAAAGAAGAATACTTAAAAAGGGATTTTAATGTAGGATTTTCAGGTGGAGAAAAAAAGAAAAATGAAATACTACAAATGTTATTAATAAAACCTAAATTAGCTATATTAGATGAAACAGATTCAGGACTAGATGTAGATGCTATTAAAACAGTAGTTAAAGGAATTAATCTTTATAAAAATGAAGAAAATTCAGTATTAATAATTACACATTCTACTAAATTATTAGAAGGATTAAAAGTAGATAAAGTTCATGTATTAGTAGATGGTAAAATTGTAAAAACTGGTGATTATAAATTAGCTTTAGAAATTGATAAAAATGGATACAAAGAATATCTAAAGTAGGTGTATTATGGCAAAAACAAATGTTGATGAATACTTAGATAATGAAACTAGAAACATATATAATACTAAAACAGATAATAAAGTATTAGATATTAAATATGGTTTAACGGAAAGATTAGTAAGAGAAATTTCTAAAGAAAAGAATGAACCTGAATGGATTCTAAATATAAGATTAAAAGCACTAGATTATTTTTATAAATTAAATGACCCAGATTGGGGACCTGATATTAGTTATTTAGATATTAATAAAATAGCTACATATGTAAAAAGTATAGATAAAGAAAAAAGAAGCTGGGATGAAGTTCCAAATGATATAAAAGATGTATTTGATAAATTAGGAATTCCTGAAAGCGAGAAGAAAGCTCTATCTGGAAGTGGTGCACAATTTGATTCTTCAATAGTCTATCATAATCTAACAGAAGAATTAAAAGAAACAGGTGTAATATATACAAGTTTTGATGAAGCAATTAAAGAGTATCCAGAATTAGTAAAAGAATATTTCACTAAAGCAGTACCTATTATGGATCATAAATATATTGCACTACATTATGCATTATTCTCAGGTGGTAGTTTTGTATATATTCCAAAAAATACAGAACTAGATAGACCACTTCAAAGTTATTTTAGATTAAATGCCAAAGGAGCAGGTCAATTTGAACATACTCTAATTATTGTTGATGAAAATTCTAAACTACAATTTATTGAAGGTTGCTCTGCACCAGGTTATAACGAATTGAATCTTCATGCAGGTTGTGTAGAATTATTTGTTAAGAAAAATGCATTTTTAAGATTTTCTACAATAGAAAATTGGTCTAAGAATATGTTAAATTTAAATACTAAAAAATGTTTTGTAGAAGAAAATGGAAAAATAGAATGGATAATGGGATCATTTGGTTCTAAAGTGTCTATGCTATATCCATTAAGTGTGTTAAATGGTGAAAATGCCTCTTGTGAATTTACTAATATTTCTTTTGCAGGAGCAGGTCAAAACCTAGATACAGGATTAAAAATAATTCATAACGCTCCACATACTACTTCAGTAGTTAATTCTAAATCAATTTCTAAAGATGGTGGAATATGTACTTTTAGAAGTAATAGCTTAGTTAAAAAGAATGCTAAAAAATCAAAACTATCTATCTCATGTGAATCATTAATGTTAGATAGTATTTCACGTAGTGATACAATTCCAGTAGATACAATAGAATGTAGTGATGTAGAATTTGCTCATGAAGCAACAGTAGGTAAAATCTCAGATGAAGCAATTTATTATCTAGAAACTAGAGGTATGAGTGAGTTAGATGCTAAAGCATTAATAGTAAGAGGTTTTGCAGAACCAATAGCTAAGGCATTCCCAGTAGAATATGCTGTTGAAATGAATAGATTAATTGAATTAGAATTAGAAGGAACTATAGGGTAGGTGATAATATGAAATTAAATAGCTTAAGATGCAAAACTACTAATGGTTTCAAAGTAAATAATTTAGATATCGAATTAGATTTAAATGAATTAAATACTGATAAATTATATATTGTTAATGGTATAGAAGTATCTCAAATAATTAAAAATGAAGAAATAACTTCTAAAGTAGGAATAACATATTCTAAATACTTAGAATTAACAATAACTGTGGATAAAAACTATGATAAACCAATACTTGTTAATTATAATTTTTCTAATAATGATTATCTTGTTAGTAAAGTAATAATTAATTATAAAAATAACTCATATTGTGACTTTATATTTAATTATAATTCACTAGACTCTAATAAACATTTTAATTGCTTAGTAGAAGAAATAACTACTGAAGATTATTCTAATGGTTCTATTACTTATATTAATAATTTAAATGAATCTAGTACTAATATAATGTCATTTAATGATACTGTATCAAATGAATCTTCTATAACTCATAACTTAATAGATATAGGAGGAAATATAAGAATATATAATTCATCTTTAGACTCTATTGGTTATAATTCTAAAAACTATTTTAATAATATTTATTTAGGAAAAGATAATGATTTAATTGATATTAATTATGATTTGAAAAATGTAGGTATTTCTTCTATTAATAATTTAAAAGTAGAAGGATGCTTGAAAGATAATTCTAAAAAAATATTTAGAGGAATAATAGACTTTCAAGAAGGATGTACTAAGTCAGAAGGAATTGAAAATGAAAACTGTATACTACTTTCTGATACATCTATTTCAAGGTCAGTTCCAATTCTTCTATGTCATGAAGATGATGTAATAGGAGCTCATGGAGAATCAACAGGAAAAATAAATGATGATAAATTATTTTATTTAATGAGTAGAGGACTAACTGAAAAAGAAGCATCTAAATTAATTATTATTTCTAACTTTAATAGTATTATTAATCAAATAGTTGATGAATCTATAAAAGAAGAAATACTAAAGAGAATAGAAAACTTAATATAGTTTTATATTCTTTTTTTTGATATAATTTTAATAGGTGGTTGTATGGAAAAATTTATTAAAAATAATATTAATAAAATAATATCTATATTTATACTAATAAGTCCTATATTAGACTTACTAACAGGTATATGTATACATACATTAAAAATTAATTTAACTATAGGTATTATAGTAAGAGTATTATTCTTATTATTTATAACTATAGTAACTATATTTATATTTAAAAAGAAAAAATTAATTATTCCATACTTAATAATAGGACTATATTTTATTCTATATATAATAGGAATGATTATATATAAAAATAATGGATTATTCTTTGAAATACAAAACTTAGTAAAAGTATTTTATTTTCCAATTATATTCTTATCACTATATTCTATTAAAGATAAAGTTAATATAGATAATAAAGTATTAATAAAAACAGTATTCTTATATTTAATATTAATACTTATACCTACAGTATTGGGTATAGGATATAAAACATATGAAATAACAAAAAAAGGTACTTTAGGATTCTTTAACTCAGCTAATGAAATAAGTGGAATAATATCTATTCTTACTCCAATAATATTTATTATGTTTAAAGATAAAAAGAATATAATATTAAAAATAGTATTAGGAATAATATATTTAGTAGTTATATTAATGATGGGTACTAAAACACCACTTCTATCTTTATTCTTTACTATAGGAGTATATCTAGCATACTTATTAATTGAATCAATAAGAAAAAAGAAATATAAAAGAATAATAATTACACTTAGTATATTAATTATAGGAGTATTTGGACTTATACTAATACTTCCAAAAACTAATTTTTATAAAAATATAAAAACACATTTAGATTTCCTAGAAGTAGAAAATATAACTGATATATTTAAAGATAAAAAATTAATAGATCACTTTATATTTAGTCAAAGATTAACTTTCTTAAGTAATGAAAATAAATTATATAAAGAATCTAATTTATATTTAAAAACATTCGGTATAGGATATTTAAATAATAATGAAGAAACTAAAATGATAGAAATGGATTATTTTGATATATTCTATCATCATGGAATTATAGGTTTTATTATTTACTTTAGTATAATAGTCTATTTAATAATAAAAAATATTAAATTCAATAAAACCTTTGAAGGATATATGTATAAAACAAGTTTCTTACTAGCAATTATTTTATCATTCTTTACAGGCCATATTATAACTACTCCATCAGTTAGTATAATAGTAGCAATACTACTAATTAAGATATTTAATACTAAGAAATATGATATAATAACTTAATGAACAGGAGGATTATATGGCAAAATACAAATTAAAACCAATAGTAATTAGAAGATTTATTGGATTAATATTTTTCTTAATTACTTTAGTAGTGGCAGTAATGGCACTATTAAATGTTAAAGAACTTGATATACTACCAGATAAATATTTCTATTTATTAATAACTGGAGAAGTAATATCTATAATAATTAGTGGATTATTATTAATAAAAGCTAAAAAACTTGTTTGGTTTATATTAGGAATAATCTTAATACTTGGTATGAATGCTGGAAATATTATATTAGGAAGTTATGTTAGTAAAACTAATAAATTTATAAATAAAACATTTAAAGAATACATGACTATATCTACTGATTATATATTAGTAACTAGTAGTAGAAATAGTATAAATACTATAGATGAATTAGATAATAATCAAAGTATTTATTATTTTAAATACTCAAGAGATGTAGATTTAGCTTTAAAAGAAATTCATAAAGGGGAATATTTATCTACAGATAGTATTAGTAATATATTATCTACTATAGATCAAAATCCAAATACTTATCTATTAATAAGTAAGGGAGATTTTGATTATATAATGGAATCTACTATTTTATATAATAGAGATAATTATAAAATTATAAAAGAATTTACTGTAGAAAAAAAAGAAGAAATCAATAATGAAGTAAAGGATAGTTACACAATTTATTTAAATGGAACAGATTTTACTGGAGTTATGAGAGATTTTAATTTATTAATAACAGTAAATACAAAATCTAAAAAAATATTAATGACATCTATATTAAGAGGATATTATATAGATGTACCTGCTTATAATACAAAAGATACATTGATGTGCTTAGGTGCATATGATAGTAATGTTTCAAAAGAAGCACTAGAAAAATTATTAAATACTAAAATAGATTATGTAGTAAATGTTAATACTAATTCATTAGTTGATATTGTTGATACTATAGGAGGCGTAGAATTTTGTTCTGATTATAGTTTTACAACGACACATGTATTAACTACTAATACATATAATGATAAATACGGAAAAAAACTTATTGTTCAAGAAGGTTGTAAAGAATATAATGGAACAGAAGCTTTAGCTATAGCTAGAGAAAGATTAAATTTAAAAAACAATGAAAGAGGACGTATTGAAAACTGTGAAAAAATACTAATGAGTATTATAAAAAAATCTATTACTACAAAATCACTATTAAACTTTGATGAAGTATTAAATAGTTATACTAATTTATATACAACAGATATGAATAGAAACGTAATAACAAGATTAGCTAAGTCATTTATTAGTAATTATAATGAATATGAAATAATCAATCAAAACTTAGATGGAACTGATGGTAAAGCATTAGGACATTTAGGTAGTGTAGAAGTAGGGGTAACATTCCCGGATGAAAATCAGGTAAAAGAAGCAAGTGAAAAAATAAAAAAGGTATTAGAAGGTAAATAATGAAAGAAAAATTGAAAAACAATAAAATTTATATAGGAATATTTTTATTTCTACTATTAATATTCTTTCTAAGTCCAATTTCCGGAGATGATTGGGGTAATTACTTAGAAGGAGCACAAGGATTCTATCACATGATATCTCAAGCTATTGGTATGTGGTTTACTTGGGAAGGAAGACTTATTAGTAGAATATTAATAAACATACTTACTTATAATAAATGGCTATGGAATATAATTAATTCATTAGCTATAGTAGGAATAATATATTACATAAATAAAATAGTTAAATTTAAACATAAAAAACTATTAATATTATTAACATTTTCATCTATATTATTTATGAATATATTTACTTTTTCACAAACTGTTACATGGTTAGCAGGTAATATTACTTATTTATTTGTAATACCTTTAATATTAATATATTTTTATATCATTTATAATAATAAAGATAATAATAAATTAGTAAATATATTACTTATATTTTTGAATATTATAATTCCAATGTTTGTAGAACATATGGCAATTATATTAATATTATTAAATATTTATTTTGTGGTAAAAGATTATATAAAAAATAAAACTATTAATAAGAAATTAATAGTATTTACTCTTATATCTATTATTAGTTTTGCTACTATGTATTTTTCTTTAGGTAATAGAATAAGAAGTGGAATGGAAAATTTAGAATTTAATAAATTATCTATATTTGGAAAAGTATTATATAATATACCTAATTTAGTATTTTATACATATAGAATTAATTATTTCCTAATACTTTTATTAGTAATAGGAAATATAATATTAATCAATAAAAATGTAAAAAATAAATTAATTAAAATTATTTTATATTTAATAGAACTAATAGCATTTATACCTACAGGTATTTATTTATTAGAAAGTTTTAATGTAATTAATAATTTAGGGTTAGATAATAATATATATATAATTATTTATTATTTCTTACTAACAGTAATTAATTTTGTATTATTAATAAAAAATAAAAATGAATTAGCTATAATTTTCTATAGTATGGGTTTTGTTTCTAATTTAGTTATGTTGGCTTCTCCTACATGGGGTTATAGAACAAGTTTAGGAACATATTTATTTCTAATAATAACATATTTAATAATTATCGATAAATACTATAAGAAGAATAAATTTATAGAAATAAGTACTATATTAATTACTATATTAGGCATGTTGTTTTATTTAATATTCTATACTAGTATTTATAGGGCTAATAAAGACAATGAAGAAATAATAAAAAATGCTAATAAAACTAAAAGAATAGAATTAATTGCTTATCCAGGATTTGCTCCATGTAATATAAATCCAACAGATCCATACCATCTAAAAAGATTTAAAGAATATTATAAAATAGATGAAGATGTAGAAATAGTAATAGTAAATAGGAATTGGAAATATTTAATTTTCTATTATAAGTAAAAGGAGAAATTATTATGCAAAAGAAAGAACTTATCTCAATAATTATTCCATGTTTTAATGAAGAAGAAGCAATACCAGTATTTCATAAAGAAATAAATAAAATAACAGAAGAAATGGATTATATAAACTTTGAATTTATCTTTGTAGATGATGGAAGCAAAGATAATACATTAAGAGTATTAAAAGAATTAAATAATAAAGATAAAAGAGTACACTTCATTTCTTTTACAAAAAACTTTGGCAAAGAAGCTGGTATGTTAGCAGGACTTGAAAAAGCTAAAGGAGATTATGTTGCATTTATGGATGTAGACTTGCAAGATCCACCTGAAATGTTAAAAACAATGTATCATTATTTAAAAGAAGAATATTATGATTGTTGTGCACTATATACTAAGAGTCATGAAGGATATAATTTTATTAGAAAAGGATTAACTAATATATGGTATAGACTTATTACTAAGTTAGCTAAATCTAAAGAAAAACCAGGGGCAAGAGATTTTAGATTAATGACAAGACAAATGGTAAATGCAATTCTTTCAATGACAGAATATAATCGTTATATGAAAGGAATGTTTGATTTTGTAGGTTTTAATACTAAATGGATTAGTTATGAAGCTCCAAATAGAAAAGTAGGTAAATCTAAATTTAATTTAAGAAAGTTAATAAAATATGCAATAGAAGGAATAACATCTTCTTCAACTGCACCTTTACTTTTATCAACATATATTGGATTATTATTTTGTTTAGTATCATTCATCGCAATAATATTTATAATAGTAAAAACTATTCTTTATGGTGATCCAGTAGGTGGATGGCCTTCGATGACATGTATAATATTATTTGTAAGTGGAGTACAATTATTCTTCCTAGGAGTATTAGGTACATATATATCTAAAATATATCTAGAAGTAAAAAATAGACCAGTATATATAATTAAAGAAGAAAAATAGGTGTAATATGGAAAAATTAAAAAAATATTTACCAAGTATTTTAGTATTGTTATATGGGGGATTAGTAAGTTTTACTAAATCTCCTTTTATAGGTGATGCAAATGTATTTATAAATATAAAAGGAAGTATAATTACTGCTGTTATCTCAAGATATTTTCAATGGACTTCAAGAGTGTTGATAGAATCAGTATTATTATTTGTATTAAGAAGTTATAATGGTATTTTGTGGATAATATTAAATATATTAATTATATTTTTATTATATATATCATTAAAAAAAATATTTAATAGTAAAAATGAAATATATATAAATTACATAATTATGAGCTTAATAATATTATATACATATACTGATATGTTTAGTGCTGGATGGAGTGCTAGTACTGTTAATTATCTATGGCCACTTGCTTTAGGAATATTCTCATTTATTCCTATAATTAATATTTTAAATAACAATAATAAAACAAAAAAAGTATTATTTTTAGCAATACCGGCATTGATATTTGCAGTAAATCAAGAACAAGCTGCTGCACTTATTTTTGGATTTAGTATACTATCATTAATATATTATTATATAAAAAATAAAAAAATTAATTATATAATTCTAGTATATATATTAATAAGTTTAATAGGAATTATATTTGCATTAACTTGTCCGGGTAATATAAATAGATTAAATGCTGAAACAATAAATTGGTTTAATGATTATTCTAAATTAACAATTATAGATAAAACACTTTTATCATTAAATAACACATTTGATATATTACTAAGTAGAATTAATTATATAGGTATATTGTTTTATTCTATAATCACTTATTATCATATAAAAAATAAAAATAAAATATATAGTATTATAAGTATTATCTTAACAATAGGAACAATACTAATTCCATTTACTAATGTATTTAATTTAAATTATTTATATAATTTAAATCATTCTAATGGTATTAATGTAATACCTTTATTAAAACTAAATAGTACTAACTATATACTATCGATAATAATATCTGTAATATATTTGATAAGTACAATATTATTACTATATAAAATAAAAGATAATAGAAAAAGACTATTATGTCCAATAATTTATATGGCATCTATTTTATCAAGAATGATTATAGGTTTTTCACCAACACTTTTTGCATCAAGTTATAGAACAGGTATATTTATGAATTTCTTAATAGGAATGAATATATTACTACTATTTAAAGAAATAAAGCCAAATAAAAAAGAAAAACTATTTATTACAATATCAATAATACTGTTAATAATAGTAAAATTTATAATTTCATGTGTTAAATAGACAACAAAGTTGTCTATTTTTATTGTAAAATATATGAATTTTATAATATAATAAAGTCAAGAAATAGAAAGGAGAATAATATGAAAAGAAAGAATATAATATTTATAATAATTATGTTTATGATTATTACTCCGATCATGGTAAATGCAAAAACAATAGAAAAATTTGAAAATGGCTATTGGTATTTATATAATGAAAACAATGAGATGTTAACAGGGTTTCAGTATATAAGTGATCAAAATAAGACAGTATATTATGATGAATCTGGACATATGTTATATGGTCAACAAGAAATAAATGGAAATACATATATCTTTGATAACTCAACAGGAAAAATGTTCATAGGAGAAAAACACCTAAATGGACATTGGAGTTATTTTGGAGAAAATGGAATGGTAAAAAATTCATTCCAATATATAAAGAATTTAAATAAGACAGTATATTATAATGAATCTGGATATATGCTATATGGTCAACAAGAAATAAATGGAAATACATATATCTTTGATAACTCAACAGGAAAAATGTTCATAGGAGAAAAACACCTAAATGGACATTGGAGTTATTTTGGAGAAAATGGAATGGTAAAAAATTCATTCCAATATATAAAGAATTTAAATAAGACAGTATATTATAATGAATCTGGATATATGCTATATGGTCAACAAGAAATAAATGGAAATACATATATCTTTGATAACTCAACAGGAAAAATGTTCATAGGAGAAAAATGTCTAAATGGACATTGGAGTTATTTTGGAGAAAATGGAATGGTAAAAAACTCATTCCAATATATAAAGAATTTAAATAAGACAGTATATTATAATGAATTTGGATATATGCTATATGGTCTACAAGAAATAAATGGAAATACATATTATTTTGATAAATCAAATGGAAAAATGCTTGTAGGTGAAAAAGCAATAGATGGAGCATGGTATTATTTTGAAGAAACAACAGGTGCTATGGTAATAGGATTTAAATATATAAGTAATCAAAATAAAACAGTATATTATAGTAATGAAGGTAAAATGCTATATGGTCTACAAGAAATTGATGGAAATAAATACTATTTTAATAAAACAAATGGAAAAATAACTACAGGACCAGTTAATGTAGATGGAAAAGTATATGTATTTGATAAAGAAGGAAAACAAGTAAAAGGAACAGGACAACAATTTATACTAGGTAATTGGTATTTATTAGAAAATGATATAGCTAAAACAGGATTTCAATATATTGAAGATCAAAATAAAACAGTATATTATGATTCTTTAGGTAGAATGAAATATGGACAACAATATATAGATGGTAATTGGTATCTATTCGATAATCAAACAGGAGCTATGAAAAAAGGTTTCCAAACAATAGCTGAAGAAAATAAAATAGTATATTATGATGACAATGGAAAAATGGTAAAAGGTTACTATGATATTGATGGAGTAAAATATTTCTTTAATGAAGCTACAGGGGCTATGAAAAGTAATTTCATTAATAAAGATGGTAAGACATATTATTATTTTGAAGATGGAAGAATGGCTGATGATTGGACTATGATAGCTGGAGAAAAATATTTCTTCAATTCATTAGGACATATGATAGGTAAAAATGTAAGAAAAGTTATTGATGTATCTTCATATCAAAATGATATAGATTGGGATAGAGTAGTAAAAGAAGGAAAAGTAGATGGAGCTATTCTACGTATATCAGCTGGATGTGTGTATGAAGATTCTAAACTAGCTAGAAATATAGCTGAAGTAAAAAGATTAGGAATACCTTATGGTGTTTATATCTATAGTTATGCAGAAAACTATGATGAAGGTGTTTTATACGCAAACTATACAATAGATGAAATAAAAAAATATGATATGAATCCAACATTAGGTATATATTTTGATTTAGAAAGTAATAAAGTAACTCAAACAATGGGACCAGATGAATATACAGAAGTAGTTAGAGGATATATGGATACAATGAATAATAAAGGATATGGTTCACTAACAAAACTATATACTTATACTTCATATGCTAATACTGCATTAAATACCCCATATATGAGAAATCAAATAGATTGGATAGCCCAATATTATCATTATGTAACATATACTGGAAGTTATAGAATGTGGCAATATTCAAGTACTGAATATATTCCTGGTATCCAAGGTGGAACCGATGTAAGTGTACTATTTCGTTAAATAAAATAAGACAACTAGGGTTGTCTTATTTTTTTATTTGTTTTATAATAAATTATGATGAAAGCGAGAAATATATTATGCAAAAGAAGTTAGGAATGGTAATTGTAAATTATAATGATTTTCAAATGACTAGTCGTTTGCTTAATAATGTAAAAGACTATAAATGTTTGAAAGAAATTGTTGTAGTAGACAATAACTCAACCGATGATTCTTTTGACAAGTTGAAAGAGTTTGAAAGTAACCGAATCACTATAATTAAAAATAGTAGTAGACATTTTGCTTCAGGGTTAAATGTGGGTGCTAAATGCTTAATTAAAAAAGTAGGTGAATGTAATATTATATTCTCCAACTCAGATATCATCATTAAAGGTGAGGAAGACTTAAAAAAACTTTCATCAGATATTGATAAGGATATTGTAGTAGTAGGACCTACAGTTGATGAACATGGTGTTTTAAACAGGGGATGGCACTTACCATCAACTAATAAAGAAATACTTTTTAATATCCCGCTTTTGAGCCGTTATTTAAAAAAGAAATTTCTACCTTATAAAGAAGAAGATTATAAAACTGATATAACTTATGTAGATGTAGTATCAGGTTGTTTCTTCTTAGTAGATAGTAAATTTCTAGAGGAAAATAATTATTTTGACGAAACCACATTTTTATATTATGAAGAACAGATATTTGCAAAGAAAGTAATGGATAAAAATAAAAAAGAAGTAATAGACAACAAAGTAGTTATTTTCCATGATCATTCAGTATCTATTGACAAAAGTATTAAGAAATTAAAGAAACAAAAAACTTTAAAACAAAGTCAAAGATATTACTGTAAAACTTATCAAAAAGCAAATTTTATTCAAATGGGACTTCTATATATAACAGATTACTTCTATAGAGGATTATTATTTATAGCAAGTCTAATAAGGAGGTAGTATGAAAGGAATTATATTAGCAGGAGGGTCTGGAACAAGACTTTACCCAATCACTGAAGGTGTTAGTAAACAATTAGTACCTATATATGATAAACCAATGATTTATTATCCATTAGCTACTTTAATGTTAGCAGGTATTAAAGATATCTTAGTAATTACTACACCAGATGATCAACCACAATTTAAAAAACTATTAAAAGATGGAAAAGAATTTGGAATTAATATTTCATATGTAGTTCAACCATCCCCAGATGGATTAGCTCAAGCATTTATTTTAGGAGAAGACTTTATAGGTGATGACACTTGTGCTATGGTACTAGGAGATAATATATTCTATGGTAATGGATTTAATGTCTCTTTAGAAAAAGCTAAGAAGAATGCTGAAAATGGTTTTGCTACTATATTTGGTAATCAAGTAAAAGATCCAGAAAGATTTGGTATTATGGAAATAGAAGAATCTGAATCAGGTACTTATGTAATTTCTGTAGAAGAGAAACCAGAACATCCAAAATCAAATTATGCTATTACAGGACTTTATTTTTATCCTAAAGGGGTAAGCAAAAAAGCAAAAGAAATAAAACCATCTGCAAGAGGAGAATTAGAAATTACTACTCTTAATGATATGTATCTAAAAGAAGATAAACTAAAAGGTGAACTATTAGGAGAAGAATTCACATGGTTCGATACAGGTACATTTGATAGTATGATGGATGCTGCTTTAATGATTAAAAGTATAGAAAAGAATAAAGACAAAGTAATTTGTTGCCCAGAACAAATTGCTTATTATAAGAATTGGATAACTAAAGAACAATTACAAAAAAGAGCTGAAATATTAAGAAAAAATTCATATGGAAGATACCTACAAACAGTAGTAGATGAAACAAAATAATAAGGAGATAATTATGAATAATTTTGAACAAGGTAGAGAAGAAGAAAAATGTATTGATTTTAAATCAAACATAATTAAAACAAATCTAGAAGATTGTTATATTATTGAAGAGAATAGATTTGGGGACGATAGAGGTTATTTTACGTCAGTAACAGTAGCTCAATTAGAAAAGTTAGGATTTAAGAATTTTCATCAAAAAAGTGAATCACTAAGTGCTAAAGGAACAGTAAGAGGATTACATTTTCAAAAAGATCCATACTGTCAAGCAAAAGTAGTAAGCTGTACACATGGTGCTGTTTTAGATGTAGTAGTAGATGTTAGAAAAGATTCACCAACTTATAAACAATATACATATGTAGAATTAACTCCAGAAAATGGAAGAATGTTATATGTACCACGTGGTTATGCTCATGGATTTGTTGCCCTAACAGATGATGCAACATTTAACTACATGGTAGATAATAAATATTATCCAAGATTAGATGGAGGTATTCCTTGGAATGATCCTGAAATAAATATTCCATGGGATGAAATATTTAAAAAATATGGTATTGATAAACCATTATTAAGTGAAAAAGATCAAAAACATAAAACACTTGCTGAAAGTGATTTACAATTTGTAAGAGAACCAAGAAGATACCTAGTAACAGGTGTTAATGGTCAATTAGGATATGACATAGTTCGTGAACTTCATGAAAGAGGAGAATATGATATTCTAGCTATTGATAAAGATGAAATGGATATCACTGATAAAGATCAAGTAATGAAGATTGTTAAAGCATATAAGCCAGATGTAATATTCCATTGTGCTGCATGGACTGCAGTAGATAAAGCAGAAGAGTTAGTTGATGCCTGTACAAATGTTAATGTAGTAGGAACTAAAAATATCGCAGATGCTTCAATCGAAGTAGGAGCTAAATTAATTTATATGTCAACTGACTATGTATTTGATGGAGAAAAACCATTAGATGAATTATATAAAGAAGATGATACACCAAATCCAAAGAGTGTATATGGTTTAACTAAATATCAAGGTGAAGAAGAAGTTAGAAGAAATCCAAATCATTTTATTACTAGAATCTCATGGGTATTCGGTGTAAATGGAAATAACTTCATCAAAACAATGTTAAAACTAGCAGATAACCATAAAGAACTTACTGTAGTAAATGATCAAATAGGTTCACCTACTTATACAGTAGATTTAGCAAAACTATTAGTAGAAATGGCTCATACAGATAAATATGGAACATATCATGTAAATAATGAAGGATATTGTTCATGGGCTGAATTTGCTGATTATATTATGAAGAGTAATGGTAAAGATACAATAATTAAACCAGTTACAACTGAACAATACTATGAAGGAAAAGATATGTCTAAAATTGCATATCGTCCAAGAAACTCTAAATTAGATAAATCTAAATTAGAAGAAGAATTCTATAGATTACCATCATGGCAAGATGCTACTGATAGGTATTGTAAAGAATTACAAAAATCTAAAAAATGGTTCTTAGAAAATATTAAATAAAAAGGAGAATAATATGAAATTTTTAATTACAGGTGGAGCAGGATTCATTGGAAGTAACTATTGTCATTATGTAGTTAATAAATATCCTGAAGATGAATTTGTATGTTTAGATGCCTTAACTTATGCAGGGAATTATAATAATATAAAATCTTTAGAAGACAAACCTAATTTTAAGTTTGTACATGGAGATATTACTGATAGAGAATTAGTTGATAAATTATTTAATGATGAAAAGTTTGATGTAGTAATTAACTTTGCTGCAGAGAGCCATGTTGATAATTCAATTAAAAATCCAGGAATATTCCTAACTACAAATATAATTGGTACACAAGTGTTGATGGATGCTTCACTTAAATATGGAGTTAAAAGATACCATCAAGTATCTACAGATGAAGTATATGGAGATTTACCACTTGATAGACCAGACTTATTATTTACAGAAGATACTCCAATTCATACATCTAGTCCATATTCATCATCTAAAGCAGGAGCAGATCTTTTAGTAGGTGCATACCATAGAACATTCGGTCTTCCAACTACAATTTCTAGATGTTCAAATAACTATGGTCCATACCAATTTCCAGAAAAATTAATTCCAGTAATTTTCTCTAAAGCTATGAGAGACGAAAAAGTTCCAGTTTATGGAACAGGAGAAAACGTAAGAGATTGGATCCATGTACATGATCATAATGTAGGTGTAGATTTAATAGTTAGAAATGGTAAAGTAGGAGAAGTTTATAACTTAGGAGGCCACTCTGAAAGAACAAATCTTACAGTAGTTAAAACCATTTTAAAACAATTAGGCAAGAGTGAAGACTTAATAGAATTTGTAACAGATAGAAAAGGACATGACCTAAGATATGCAATTGATTCATCTAAAGTAGAAAAAGAATTAGGATGGACTAGAACTTATAACTTTGAAGATGGAATAAAAGAAACAATTGATTGGTATCTAAATAACCAAGATTGGGTAGAAGATATCTTATCTGGAAAATATAAAGAAGCTTATAAAGATTAAGCTTCTTTTTTATTTGTATAAATCTAAATTAATATAGTCACCATGTAATTTCATTCCATCATCCGTGTAATAATAACATGTACCAGCAGCTGGAGTAAAAGTAAATTCTCCAAAATATATTTTATCTTTAATCTCATATAAGTCTACTCTAACAAAGGGAATATCAGCTGATAATTCTTCTGCAATTCTTATTATGTCTTTTAACTTTTTTGGTTTAGGAATGTCTTTTTTAGGTTCATACTCATGTTTAACACAATTCATTTTCTTCCAATTAGTATCATATTCACTAAGTTTAAGGCCTGTATCTCTTTCAGAACAAACTAAAATAGATTTTGCTTTTCCCATACTACAATATATTTTATAATCGATAGGATTTTTATGATGAAGAGAGTCCTCTAAATATTCCTCGGCATAGCAACAAGGTTTAATATAACCATAATGATATTCATACATCTTTTTAGCAAAATTTTTATTTAATGTAGCCTTAATTATAGGTTTATATTCGTTTATATTAAATTCTTTTTTGTTGTTACAAATAATAACATCACCAGATGCATGATTACATTTCAATACAAATTTATCAGGTAATTCATTTATATTAATATCGTCTACCGATTTATATATTTTTAAAGTTTTAGGTACAAATAAACCTTTTATATTTTTATTTTTAATATACTCTTTGACTTTAATTTTATCTGATAGATATCCTTCTTTTTTTCCTATTTTATATATCATAAGATATTGAAGTTTTTCATTGAAATCGATAGGATTTCTAATGTTTAAATTTTTACCAAATGTTTTTTTATAAAATTTTTTATGAGTGTATTTTTTTGGCATATAATAGTCAAAGTTATGTTCCCAAATTATTTTTTTATAATGAAGTTTTTCTTTTGCTTTTTTTATGTTTGTACGTATACCTAAATGAAACATTATAAGTCACCTCTACAATAGAAGTATAGCATATGATTTTGTTTCATTGCAATTGAAAAATATACATGTTATAATTTTATCAGTGATAATAGGGTGATTATATGAAAAAAATATGGGCATTTGCAACCGTAAAAGATGAATCAGATATCATAGAAGATTTTGTTAGATATAATATGAATATATTAGATGGTATAGTTATATCTGATAATGGTAGTAATGATTCAACATTAGATATTTTATATAAATTAAAAGATGAAGGCTATAATATAGATATACTTGTTGATGAAAGCCAATATTTTGATCAGTTATTGAAAAAAAATGAATTATTGAATTATACAATGAAGAAATATAATCCTGATTTTGTCTTTTCTCTAGATGCCGATGAATTTATTATTTCTAATAATAAAAATAATCCTAGAAAAATAATTAATTCACTAAATAAAAATATACTTTATTCCTATAGGTTAAAAAATTATGTTATAACTTCAAAAGACAATAATAATGAATTATCAACTATTAAAAGGATAAATACATATAGAGAAGATAATGAAGAATTACCTGGTAATTATAAATGTATTATATCTGATACTATATATAATAAAGGAATACAATTAGGCATTGGAGCACATACTGTAAAATATCTAGAAACAAATGAAAATATAGAACCAACTAAAACAAAAAAATTAATACTTGCACATTTTCCAGTTAGAAATAAATATCAAATTATCAATAAAACTATAACAGGAAGACTTAATAATTTAAGTTTACATAGTAGAGAAGAAGGATTTGGTTTTCATCAATATGAAATATTGGATGAAATAGTTAAACTAGGAACAATTTCAGAAGAGACACTATTAGATATTTCAAAAAACTATATGTTATATGATAGAAACACAAAAATAAAATTAAAAAAACAACGTATAAATTTAGATTTCTGTAAAAATTTAGATTTAAAATATACTAAAATGGGAAATGATGATACATTGTTATCTAATACAATTAAAACAGCAGTAGTAATAATAAATCATATGCGTGAAGAAAATAAAAGGGAACATTTAGAATATATCGCAATAGAAGAAGAATTTAAAAAAGTCATTAATTCGAAAACATGGAGATTAAAAAATAAAATAGTTAAATTTCTAAAAATTGGCAAATTTAAAAAGAAATAAAAGTATTTAGACAATAAATACTTTTTTACTTGACATATAAGTTGTTTTAAAAACTTATAAATGTTATAATTAATAAAGGAATAGATTTGTAAGTTATCTTACAGTAAGGAGTAGAGATGAAAACAAGTAATGACAATGCAATTGAAGTAAAGAATGTTACTAAATCATTTAAACTGTTCTATGATAAACCAACTACACTAAAAGAAAGATTGGTTTTTTGGAATAGAAAAAAAGCTGAAAAAAGAACAGTTCTAAAAAATATAAATTTAGATATAAAGAAAGGTGAAACAGTAGCTTTAATAGGTACTAATGGTAGTGGTAAATCTACATTATTAAAATTAATGACTAAAATTATTTATCCTACTAAAGGTAGTTTAATTACTCATGGTAAATTAACTTCACTATTAGAGTTAGGTGCAGGTTTTCATCCTGATTTTACAGGACGTGAAAATATTTATTTTAATGCATCAATCTTTGGATTAACTAGAGAAGAAATTGAAAAAAGAGTAGATGATATTATAGAATTTTCTGAATTAAAAGATTTTATTGATAGTCCAATAAGAACTTATTCTTCAGGAATGTATATGCGTCTTGCCTTTTCAGTTGCAATTAACGTAGATGCTGAAATACTATTAATTGATGAAATTTTAGCAGTAGGTGATAAACATTTCCAAGATAAATGTTTTGCTAAATTAGAAGAATTAAAAGAAAGTGATAAAACTATAGTAATAGTTACACATAGTTTAGAACAAGTAGAAAAATTATGTACTAGAGCTATATGGATTTATGATGGAGAAGTTCATATGGATGGAAAACCAAAAGAAGTAATAGCTGAGTACATAAAGAAATGCGGATAGGAGTAGTTTTATGATAAAAGAGATATATCAATATAGAGAATTTTTAAAAACTAATGTAAAAAAAGATATCCGTGGTAAATACAAAGGATCATTCTTAGGAATATTATGGTCATTTATAAATCCACTTTTAATGACTTTAGTCTATGCAATAGTATTTCCATTTATCTTAAGAAATGGACCAGATCACTATGTAACATTTATAGTAATAGCAATTCTTCCATGGAACTGGTTTACTACTGTAATGTCACAAGGTACATTCTGTATGATAGGTAATGCAGACATTATTAAAAAAGTATATTTTCCTAGAGAAATATTACCACTATCAGTAGCAACTAGTGGATTAGTTAACTACTTTATATCAGTACCAATAATATTAGCATTCTTATTCTTTAGTGGAATAGGATTTAGTCTAAATATATTATGGTTACCACTAATAGCTTTAACACAATATATTTTAACTATAGGAATTATTCTAATCACAAGTGCAATTAATGTATATATAAGAGACTTAGAATACATTGTTAACTTTATAGTAACTATGTTATTTTATGCAACACCAGTATTATATTCAACTACATTATTTCCAGAAAAATTTAGATGGATATTATACTTAAATCCTATGACTACAATAATTAATAGTTATAGAGATATATTCTATAGTAAACAAATGCCTGATATGATGTATTTATTACCAGTATTAGGATTTAGTATATTATTAATGCTAATAGGTATAGCTATATTTAGAAAACTTAAAAAAGGATTTGCTGAGGAAGTATAATATGAAAAAAATATCATTCGTTATATTACATTATAAAAATTTAAAAGATACTATTGAGTGTATTGAATCTATTAATAAAATAGAAACTAAAAATAAGATTTCTATAGTAGTAGTAGATAATAATAGTTTAGAAAAAAAAGAAGAATCTATTCTAAAACAATACACAAAAGACTTAGTATTATTAAAAGATAATATGGGTTTTGCTAAAGGAAATAATGCAGGATGTAAATATGCAATAGAAAAATATAAACCTGATTTTCTTTGTGTAATAAACAATGATACAGTAATAAATCAACAAAACTTTTTTGATGAATTAATTAAATGTTATGAAGAAACTAATTTTGATATTATGGGACCTAAGATAATAACAGATGGAGGAGAATCAGTTAATCCATTCCCTGTATATAATACATTAGAAGAAGTACAAGAAAGAATTAAATATCATGAAAAATTAATTAAAATATATCAAAGTAAAATAAAAAGGAATCTATTAAATATCTATATGAGTATTAAAAGAATATTTAAAAAACCACTTCATATGGAAAATGGAAAAGAAAGTTTATATGATGTAGCACTTCATGGATGTGCATTAATATTTTCTAAAAAATATTATGAGAAGTATAAAGATGTTTTCTATAATGAAACTTTTCTCTATCATGAAGAAGAATTTTTAAATTATCGTAAAAATAGAGATCATTTAATTACTTATTATGATGCCAATCTAGAAATATTTCATAAAGAAGGAGCATCACTAAATAATAGATTTAAAAATAATAATTATGAAAAATTAATATTTAGAAATAAAGAAATAATAAAGTCTCTAAGATTATTAGAAGATGTAATGATAAATAATAAGGAAATATAGGAGTGAAAATATGAAAGATTTAATCACAGTAGTAGTACCATGCTACAACGTAGAAAAATATGTAGAAAAGTGTATTGATTCAATTATGAATCAAACATATAAAAACTTAGAAATAATACTTGTAGAAGATTGTTCTACAGATAATACATATGACATTATTAAAAAATATCCTAAGAAAGATAAAAGAATAAAAGTAATTAAAAATGAAAAGAACAGTGGATTATCTTTCTCTAGAAATGCAGGTATAAAAGCTGCTACTGGTAAGTACATAGGATTTATAGATAGTGATGATTATATAACAGAAAACTTTTATGAAAACTTACTAAAGGCTATGAAAAAAGCAAAAGCAGAAGTTAGTATTTGTGATATGAGAATAGTTTATGAAGAGACAGGTTTTCAACAAGGAGCTCCTTGTTTTGTAAATGATGAATTTAATCTTGTTAATGTAGTAAATAGCGGATTAGCTGCTAGTGCTTGTAATAAACTATTTGATAAAAAAATATTTGATAAATACTTATTTGAAGTAGGAAAAGTAAATGAAGATATAGCTGTAGTAATTCCAGCTATGGTAAATGCAAAAAATATTGCTTATGCACCTGATTCATATTATTACTATATTCAACATGCTGGATCAATCCAAAATTCTAAGTTTTCAGATAAAAGATTTGATATATTCTATGGAGTAAAAACAACTTTAGAAAGAATTAAAAAATCTAAAAAGTATGAAGAATTAAAAGAGGATTTAGTATTTAATCAATTAATAACTTTATTCTTATTTGTAATTCCAAAAGAAAAAGATAAGAAAAGAAGAAAAGAAATTATTAAAAAATATAATGAATTATCAAAAGAATACAATATTAGAAAAAATAAAAATTTAATTAAGTTTATAGAAGATTGTGGTGCTAAACATAGAATATATTACAAACAATTATTTAGATCTATGTGTAGTGGGCACTATTTAATAGCTAATAACTTAATATCTACATATGATTTATTATATAAGATATTAAAAAAACCAGTAATTAATACTGAATTAACTATAGATGATGTAGTAGAAAAAGCAAAGTATCAAGCATCATTAAAAGATGAAGAAATAAAAGTATCTGTAGCTGTTCCTAACTACAATTATGCTAGATTTATGTATCAAAGAATTTATAGTATTTTATCTCAAAATTATAAAATATATGAACTTATTATCTTAGATGATAAATCTAGTGATGATTCTAAAAAAGTAATGGATGAGATAGAATCTAAAATAAAAAAATATGTAAATGTAAGAACAATTTATAATAAAGAAAATAGTGGTTCAGCATTTAAACAATGGAGGAAAGGTTTCGAAGAAGCAAAAGGTGATTATGTATGGATTGCTGAAGCAGATGACTACTGTGAAAGTAATTTATTAAAGAACCTAATAAAGCCTATTAAGAAAGACAAAAATATCAGAATAAGTTATGCTGATACAGCATTCACTGATGGTGATGGAAATATTATAATCAACACAATAAAACCAGAAATAGATATATTAAAAACAGGTCATTGGGATAAGTCATATGTAAATGATGGCTTAGATGAAATTACAAATTATAGTTATTTAAATAATACAATAGCCAATGTATCAAGTTGTATTATAAAGAAAGATGATTATTCAGAAATATTTGAAGAAGCAGGTAAATATAAACAAGCAGGTGACTGGATATTCTATGTTTATGTAATAGCTAAAGGTAAAGTAGCATACTTTGATAAACCAATTAACTACTATAGAGTACATGGAAATAATGTTACATCACAAACTAAAAAACAAGCTCACTTTGATGAATTAGTAAGAATACATAAAAACTTTGATAAAGACTTTAAACTAGGTAAAAAACAAAAAGAAGAAATAGAAAAGAGATATGAATTTTTAAGAACTGTTTGGCACCTAGATAAATAATGTTATTTGCAATAAATATTCGAAGGAGTTAAAAAAATGAATAATAAGAAAAAAACAATATTAATATTTCTAATATTTTTGATATTATTATTAGCACAAATACACTTTGTATGGATTTATTATGATGATTATGGATATGCATCCCTTTCATATCTATATAATTACCCAGGTAATAAAGGAATGAATACTAATATAGCCGATGTAATAAGTTTTTTGATATATCATTATAATACATGGGGTGGAAGAGTACTTTGGTTTTTCGTGGAAATAGTATTATTAAAGATAGGAATAAGCGCTTATCGAATTGCCCAAAGTTGTATAACACTAGGAATATTCTATTTAATATATAAAATAATTTCAAAAACTAAGAAAATAGAAAATTACAAAATAGCACTAACAACAGTAATAATGTTTGGTTTAATAGAAATAATGGTACTAAGAGATGGATTTTATTGGTTTACAGCTTCAGTGTTATATCTATTTCCAATACTTCCAATATTACTATATATATATTTAACTTATAAGGATGAAAAAAGAAAACCATTAATTAATATATTATGTATATTTTTAATATTTATAAGTGCTTGGTCACAAGAACAAGTTGGTATGTTCATAGTTGCCTATGTAGGATTACAATTCTTATATAAATTGTTTATAAAAAAGAAAGTAGATAAATGGGATGTAATTTTTCTATTAACAGCCTTATTAGGATATGGAATATTAATGCTTTCACCAGGTACAAGAATTAGAGTAGGTGGAAATGATGATTTCTATACATTAAGCTTAATAGGTAAAATAAGAAGAAATGTACCATGGATATTAAAAACTTTATTTGGAGAAGATACTAAAATAATCACAACATTATTATTTAGTTCAATAGTGTATATATTATTCAAAAATAGAAAGAGATTCAAATATAAATGGCTTGTAGATACAACAATAATATCAACATTAATAATGATGATAATAGCAGCAACAATAAATCCAGGTTATATGGGATATATGCAACTATTAACTGGATTGGAAAAATTTTCGAAAGTTATTATAGGAATATGGTGCCTACAAATATTTTTAACATTTGGCATGCTAATAATTAGTTATGTAAAAAATAAGGAGTATATGTTAGCTTCTATTGTATTAGCTTCTATTGCCTCACAAGCAGTAATGGTTATGGCACCATACATGCCACATCGATCAATAACAATATTTGAAATAATGTCATTTATTACTATATTGTATGTATGTACAGACATATATAAAGATAAAAAAATAAGTTACAATTATATACTTATACCATTACTAATAATAGCTACATGCAATTATATAAGTATCACTAAAGGTTACTATCAAAATAATAGTATAAAAGAAAAAAATGATAAACTATTAAAAGATGTTAGTAAAAGAATAAAAAAAGGTGAAGAAATAAAAGAAGTAACATTAGAGGCAACACGTTCATTATATGGTACATCGGAACCAGAAGGTGTATATGGGTTAATGAAATGGTATTATGACATACCACAAGAAATAGAAATAAAGTATGGTAATTAGTATAATTAAAGTATTATAATAAATATATATTGTTAGGAGAAGTATCATGTTAAATAAAAGTAAGATTTTATATTTAGTAATTCCTTGTTATAACGAGGAAGAAGTTTTAGAAGAAACTACAAGACAATTAAAAATAAAAATGGAAAAGCTAATAAAAGATAAAGTTATTAGTGATAAAAGTAGAGTAATGTATGTAAATGATGGATCTCGTGATAAAACTTGGGAATTAATTGAAAAAATTAATAATGAAGAAAAATATTTCACAGGTATATCACTATCTAGAAATAGAGGACATCAAAATGCATTATTAGGTGGATTAATGACTGCTAAAAAATATGCTGATGTCATAATCAGTATGGATGCTGATCTACAAGATGACATTAATGCAATAGATGAAATGTTAGAAAAGTATTATGCCGGATGTGACATAGTATATGGAGTTAGATCTGCTAGAAAGAAAGATACTTTCTTTAAAAGAGTTACAGCTGAAGGATTTTATAAATTTATGAAAGCTTTAGGAGTTGATTGTGTTTATAATCATGCTGATTATAGATTAACTTCTAAAAGAGTATTAGATGAATTTGAAAACTTTAAAGAAGTAAACTTATTCTTAAGAGGAATGTTTCCATTAGTAGGATTTAAATCAGATGTTGTCTATTATGAACGTAATGAAAGATTTGCTGGCGAGTCTAAGTATCCATTAAAGAAAATGTTAAATTTTGCTTGGGATGGAATAACTTCATTTAGTGTAAAACCACTAAGATTAATTGCTAGTATAGGATTCTTCCTAACATTAGTAGGAATAGGTATTGGAATATATGTATTAGTAGCATTAATATTAAAAATGAAAATAGCTAGTTTTGTACTTTCTACTATGTCTATATGGTTTGTTGGTGGATTAAATATGATAAGTATTGGAATAGTAGGGGAATATATTGGTAAGATATATAGTGAAACTAAAGCTAGACCAAGATTTATTATTTCTAAAAATTTAAATGAAAGAGAAAAGTAATATGATAGATAAGATTAAAAATAATAAACTATTAATGCAAATTATTAAATTTGTAATAGTAGGTGGAATAGCAACAATAATTGATTATATTATATTCTTTATACTTCATGAATTATTAAAAGTACCAACATTACCATCAAATATAACTTCATTTACAATATCAGTTATATACAATTATATAGCCAGTGTTAAATGGGTATTTGATGTTAAAAAAGATGATCCTAAAAAACAATTTATAATTTTTCTAATATTAAGTATTATAGGATTACTAATAAATACAGCAATTGTTTATGTAACAATAGATATATTAAAATGGTATTCTCTAATATGTAAAGTTATAGCTACAGGAATAGTTATGGTATTTAACTTTATAACAAGAAAAATGTTTTTAGAAAAGAAAACAACAAAATAGTTGTTTTTTTTTATATATGATATAATAAATTTATGTAGGGAGTGATATTATGAAAAAATGCGTAATCATAATGAACCCAGAAAGCGGAAAAAAGAAGAAAATTACTTCATACCAAAACTTCTATGATATTTTAAGAAAATATGGATATGATACAGAAATAATTTTCACAAGAGCTCAAGGAGATGCAGAAAAAATTATAAAGGTTTTATCTGATGATATAGATCTAGTTGTTAGTGCAGGTGGAGATGGAACACTTAATGAAATAGTTAGTGGAAACATGCAAAGAAAGAAGAAACTTGTAATTGCACCACTTCCTATGGGTAGTACTAATGATGTAGGAAGTATGTATGGTCTAACAGGAACTGTATTTACTAATTTAGAAAAACTACTTCAAGGTAAACCAAAAAAGATAGATATTTGTTATATAAATGATAAACCATTTGTGTATATCGCAGGTTTTGGAGATTATATAGATATGGCATATCAAACTCCTAGAAAACTAAAAAAGAAATATGGAGAACTTGCCTATGTATTATATGCTCTAAAACAATTTAGACCTAAAATTAATACTCATAAAATAAAATATAAAGTAGATGGAAAAGAATTTACTGGAGAATACTCATTTATATTTATAACTAATTCATCACGAGTAGCAGGTCAACCTGATGTATATTATGATGTTAAATTAGATGATAAAAAATTTGAAGTATGTCTAGCTAATGCTAAAAGTCTAAAAGAAATGATTAAAATGATGGTATTAGTAACTACTATAGATGTAAAAACTATTCCTAACGTAACATACTATCAAACAGATAATTTTGAATTAGAATTCTTATCTAATGAAAATAAATCATGGTGTATAGATGGAGAAGAATATAAAGTAGAAAATAAAGTAATAAAATTCTCTTTAGAGCAAAGTATGAAAATGCTAGTACCTAAAGAAAATATAAATAAACTATTTAATGAATAAAAAGAGGTAATATGAAAGAAAAAAATATATTGATAAAACTATTTCTATGCTCAGTTTATTTAATAGTAATAACTATACTTATAGTAGGAAGTTATCATATGTTTAAAGATAAACAAAAAGAAGTATATTTTTCAGATTCAGAAAGTGTAAATGACTATTCATATATAAATATATATAAAATGTCAGAAAAATTTGCTTATTATAAAGAATCAAATATAGGAATTCATTTTGTAATAGATAAAGAAGAAACTGGACTTTGGCATACATATATAATAGCTATAGATGAAAAAGATTATGATAAATATAAAGAGCTAATAGATTATTCATATAATAGAATAAAAGAAGAACCAAAACCAATAAAGGTATATGGATATCCTGTTGTAGTAAGTAAAAAACTAAAAGAACTAACAATCAATAATATAGATAAATTTATACCTAAAGATAACGAAATAAAAATTACAAAAGATAATTATGAAGAATATTTAACTAATAGCTATTTAGATACAACTATAAAGAAAAAAGATACATTTAATATAGCACTATGTGCAAGTTTAATTACTATATTAATATTAATTATATTATTCTTTATAACTTTATTTGATAAAGGAAAGAAAACTACTAAGTAAGTAGTTTTTATTTTTGAAATTATGTTATAATATAAATAGGATGTGATTAGATGAAATTTAGAGAACTAACAGAAGAAGAATATAGAAGTTTTTGGGAAAATCATCCGTTAAAAACATTTTTATCTGCACCAGAAATATCTAAATTAAGAAGTGAATTAAATTGGAAAACTAACTATGTAGGAGTAGAAGAAAACAATAAAATAGTCGCAGCTACTATGTTATTATCTCATCTTAGACATTTTAAAAAATATGAATTTTATTCACCTCGTGGATATTTAATAGATTTTAATAATAAAGAGTTAGTAAATTTCTTCACTAATGAATTAAAAAAATATGTAAAAGAAAAGAATGGTTATATCTTAAGAATAGATCCATATTTAATATATAGACAAAGAGATATAGATGGTAATATTGTAGAAGGTGGAGTAGATAATTCTAGTGTAGTAAAAAACTTATTATCACTAGGATTTAAACAAGTACCTAAAGGTCATACCGAACAAGTATCTTGGATGTTTTCATTAGACTTAGAGAATAAAGATGAAGATACTATTCTAAAAGAAATGAAATCAAATACTAGAAATAAAATAAGAAAAACAGAAAAGTATGGTATAACTCTTAAAGAACTTTCTTATGATGAATTAGATAGATTCCAAGCTATTATGGAAGAAACTAGTGAAAGAAAAAATTTCACTAATAGAAAACTATCATATTACCAAGGTATGTATAAATTGTTCCATGATAAAAATGAAATAAAATTTTTTATAACTGAATTAAATTTAAAAAATTATATAAGTGGATTAAAAGAAGAGTTAAAAGAAAGAGAAAATAAAATTAATAGTTTAACAGATGCTAAGTATAATGATGGAGCTAAGAAAAATTTAACTAATGAAATAGAATCTATTAATAAAAGGATTATTGATTCAGAAAATATTATTAAAGAAAAAAATACTGATACAATTACTTTATCAGGATCAATGTTTATGTTAATAAAACCAGAAATAATATACTTATATAGTGGTAATTATGAAGAATTCTTAAAATTTGATTCACAATACTTAATTCAATGGGAATTAATTAAATATGGTATTAAGAATGGATTTAAAAAACATAATTTCTATGGTATCCCAGAAGATATTAATACTCATCCAAAAGATTATGGTATATATGAATTTAAAAGAGGATTTAATGGTTATGTAGAAGAATTAATAGGAGAATATGAACTCCCAATCACATGGCATTATAATTTATTAAAATTAATACATAAAATAAAAAAATGATAATTTTTTATCATTTTTTTATATAAAAATCTTTATACCATTCTGCAAACTTTCTTAAACCTGTTCTTAGGCTTGTATTTGGTTTAAATCCATAGTCTCTTTCTAGAGGTGTAGTATCAGCATATGTTACTGGTACATCACCTGGTTGCATAGGTACTAATTCTTTATGAGCTTCAAAATCATAATCTTCAGGTAATACTTTTGCTCTTACTAATTCTTCTTGTAATATATTTACAAAGTCTAGTAAATTTTCTGGATTAGAGTTTCCTATGTTATAAACACTATATGGAGGAATTGGTAGTCCATCTTCTCCATTTTTTTGTTCTGGAGCCCCTTGCATTACTCTTATGATTCCTTCTACTATATCATCAATGTATGTAAAATCTCTTTTACAATTCCCATAGTTAAATATTTTAATAGTTTCATTATTAATTAATTTATTAGTAAATCCAAAGTATGCCATGTCTGGACGTCCTGCGGGACCATACACTGTAAAAAATCTTAAACCAGTTGATGGGATATTATAAATTTTGCTATAGGCATGAGCCATAAGTTCATTACTTTTTTTAGTAGCCGCATATAAACTGACTGGAGTATCTACTTTATCATCTGTTGAAAATGGAACTTTAGTATTACCACCATAGACTGAAGATGATGAAGCATAAACTAAGTGTTCTACTGGATTATGTCTACAAGCTTCTAGGATATTATAGAAACCAATTAAATTAGCTTCAATGTAGGCATCTGGATTTTCTATTGAATATCTAACTCCTGCTTGAGCAGCTAAATTCACTACAACACTTGGTTTATTTTCTTCAAATATTTTATTTATTAATTCTTTGTCTGCTAAGTTTCCTTTAATAAATTCAAAATTTGGATACTTTGATAGATTGTCTAATCTATATTCTTTTAAACTAACATCATAATAATCGTTTACACTATCTAATCCTATTACTTTAATATCTTTGAATTCCTTACATAATCTTTCTGTTAGGTGTGATCCAATAAATCCTGCTGTTCCGGTTACTAATATTATTTTATTATTTAAATTTATCTTTTTCATAATATCACCCATAACTATAATAACACAATCACTAAAAAAAATGAATGAATTAATCTTCATTCATTTTTATTTCATCCATCAACTTTTTATATTGTCTTTCTTCTTCTTTTTTCTCTTCTTTAGCCTTGTAATTAAGTACTAACATACAAAACATATAACTTAAATCACCAATATTAATAGGTGTATTTTTTAATATAGCTTCTTTATTTTCTTCTAATATATTATTAAGACTATCTTGATTATAATAATAACTATTAGAATTATTTTTAGGATCAAATTCTTTATTTAATTTAAAGTCATAACTATATTCCATATTACATCTATCAAATTTAATAGCAATATCAAACCCTTCATAAGAAAGTGTATTAGTAATTGTATCACGAACTAATTCAGAACTTTTATGTCCACTACTTTTCTTTTCCTCTAAAAATAAAGTCCCTATACTTTCTAATTCAGAAAATATATCTTCTATATCATCACTACATTCATTATATGCACCTTCTGTTAAGGCATTATATTTAGAATAAATATCAGAATACCCATAATCTTTATAAATACTAATACTATGTATAGATGGTCCATGTAAATATAATCTAGAACCAATATCATTTATATCAAAACTGATCCAGTCAAATTGGTTTTTCTTAATCTTTTTCTTGAAAAAATTACCTTTCTTTTCAACAGTAACTTGTGGATAAATTGCATTTAATTTATCTAATAATCCTTTTTCTTTTTCCTTAGTGTGTCTTATTTTTTTATTTTCATTTTCTAATATAGTAAATAAGGTATAAGCACTAATAACTTCATCTGTTTCTACTACAGGCTCCTTTACTATATAATCTGCAATTTTTTGTTTTACGCTATCATAATAATTCATAATGTTCTCTCCTTGTAGGTTATTATTATAAAGATGTAAAAATATTAAGTCAATAGTTTTTATGATATAATTAATTTGGTGATAGTATGAAAGTATTAACTATAAAAGAACCATATGCTACATTGATAGCTGAAGGATTAAAAGAATATGAATTTAGAACATGGAAAACTAATTATAGGGGAGAAGTATTAATTCATGCGGCAAAAACTCCTAATAATGAAAATAAAAAAAGATTTATTGATAGAAATTTAAATTATAAAGAAGGATTTATTATTGCTAAAGCTAATATAACTGATTGTGTAGAAGTAGATGATAAATTAATAAAAGAATTATTAAATAAAGATAAAGAAGTATATAAAAATTTATCTATTAAAAGAGATAAACCTCTATATGGATTTAAATTAGAAAATGTAGAAAGAATAGATCCTATAGAAGCAAAAGGACAATTAGGATTTTGGAATTATAATAAATAAAAAGAATACTATAAGTATTCTTTTAACTTGTCTAAATAATCTTCTTGCATCTTAACATATTCCTTACAAATCTTAGTAACTTTCTTATCCATAGTTTTATTATTAAGTAGTCTTTTACCTTCAATTATCCCCATATTAGTACCCTTAATAAACATATCGGCTACATTAGAAATACTCTTATCCATCATTGTATCCATCTCTATTCCATACCATGTCATAGCTTTAGTCATAAGATTAGTCTTATGAATATCAGTATTAGTATATTCCTTATATAACTTAGTAATACGAGTAGATAAGTCTTTATATTCAATTAATTGTTTTTCAAGTAAATTTCTAAACTTAGATTCATCTATCTTAGAAATTATAAAATTTAATGAATCAATTCCCATACAACAACCTTTATTTAATTCATCTAATGTATTTATATTATTATCCATATTAACCTCCACTAATAGTATGGATAAAAATTAAATATTTATACAATATTGAAGAATATTTAAAAAAATGTTATAATAAGGCGAGATTACTTAAAGAAGGTGGAGTTATGAAAAAAGTTGTTATTGGTATGAGTGGAGGAGTAGACTCATCAGTTGCTGCAATAAAACTTCAAGAACAAGGTTATGAAGTAATAGGATTATTTATGCGTAATTGGGATTCGTTGGCTGACGGCGAATTAAATGGACCAACAACTGATTCTGGAATATGTCCTCAAGAAGAAGATTATAATGATGCTAAAAAAGTATGCGATAAACTAGGTATACCACTACATCGAAAAGACTTTGTAAAAGAATATTATGATTATGTATTTAAGTACTTCCTAGATGAACTTGAAAAAGGTAGAACTCCAAATCCTGATATTATGTGTAATAAATATATTAAATTTGATATGTTTGTAAAAGAAGCTGAAAAATTAGGAGCTGACTATATAGCAACAGGTCATTATGCAAGAATAAAAGATGGTAAACTTTTACGTGCAGTAGATAATAATAAGGATCAAACTTACTTTTTATCCCAAGTTACTAAAGACCAATTAAAGAATGTATTATTCCCAATAGGAGATATGGTTAAACCTGATGTAAGAAAAGTGGCTGAAGAATATGGCCTTATTACTGCAGATAAAAAAGACTCAACTGGTATTTGTTTTATAGGTGAAAGGAACTTAACTAATTTCTTAAGAAACTATTTACCTAATCAACCTGGTGATATAGTTAATATTGATACTAATGAAGTTATTGGAAAACACATTGGTTTAATGTATTATACAATAGGTCAAAGAAGAGGACTTAATATTGGTGGTACAGATGAAAGAATGTTTGTAGTAGGTAAAGACTTAAAGAAAAATATTCTATATATCTGTATAGGAGAAGATAATGATTACTTAGTATCTGACTCTTGTATAGTAGATGAAATAAATTATTTAGGTGATGAGAAAATAACTAAATGTACAGCCAAATTTAGATATAGACAAGAAGATATTCCAGTTGAATTAGAGTGGAAAGATAATGAAGTATTAGTAAAGTATCCACAAGGAGTAAAAAGAGTGACTCCAGGTCAAGCATGTGTATTCTATAATGGTGAAGAATGTCTAGGTGGAGGAATTATTAAAGAAGTTAGAAAGAATAACGAAAAACTATGGTATTTATAGGAGTAGTATTATGAATCAAGAAAGAATTGGACAATTCATAAAAAAGATACGACAAGATAATAAGCTTACTCAAAAAGAACTAGCTGACAAATTAGGAGTAACATTTCAAGCTGTATCAAAATGGGAAAATGGTAAAAATGTCCCTGATATTTCTATATTAAAAGAAATGAGTAAAATGTTTAATGTTGATATAGATGAAATATTAGATGGAGAAAAGAAACCTAAAAAGAAAAATAATTATTATTATCCAATAGGATTAGTTCTTATTCTTTTATCATTATTACTATTTGGTATGATTTATTATAATAATGATGATTATGATTTTAAAACAATAACTACTACATGTAGTGATTTTAAAATAAGTGGTAGTGCAGCTTATAATAAAGAAAAAGCTACTATATATATTTCTAATGTAGAGTTTTGTGGAAAAGAAGATACTAATAAATATAAAAGTATAACTTGCACATTATATGAAACTTATAATGATACAAAAACAAAAATAAGTAACTGTGCTAAAAAGAAAAATACTAATTTAGAAGAATATTTAAAAGAAGTACAAATAAATACAAATCATTCTTCTAAAACTTGTAAAAATTTAACTAAAAGTAGTTTAACTTTAGAAATAGAAGCAAAAGATGAAAATAATAAAATAACTAAATATACAATTCCAATTAAATTAAATGATAGTTGTAAATAAAACTATCATTTTTTATTTTTAGTGATATAATTAAAATAATAATAGAAAGGAGTTTTTAAATGGAAGAAAAGAAAAAAAGTAAAGCACCATTAATAGTATTAATAGTATTACTATTCTTATTTGCAGTAGCAGGATCTAGTTTAGGAGGATATCTATTTGGAAAAAATGATGCTAATAAAGAGAATAAAGAAGAAAAAGAAATAGTAGAGAAAGAATTAAAAGAAAGCGATGTAAAAGATTTTCTAAAAAGAATTGATGGAATGAATTCATCACTATGTACAAGTTATCCTATATCAGATATTAACTCTATTCCAACACAACAAATTTTATCAATAGGTTTAGGAGATATATTTGGTACTTATAGTATATCTAGTGACTATATTGAAAATCATATTAAATATATATTAGGAGATAATGTTAATATTAAACACGAAGACTATTTGTGCAATTTAGATAATATTGCTTTCTATAAATATAACAATGGATTTTATAGTTACAATAGTGAACATCCAGGTCATGGTGCCGGAGGCGGATACATAGTTAATACATTCTTTAAATCTGCTAAAATACAAGATGATACAGTAATAATTGACACTAATTTATTATATGAAGTATCTGCTGATATTTCAGGACCAACTACATCTTATTTTGATGGAGCATCAACAGATGCTAAAAAAGTACTATCTGAAATAGAAAGAGATAATTTAAAAAGTGAATATGAAAAAATAAAAGATACTCTTCCAACTACAGCATTTACATTTAAACGTAGCGAATTAGGTGGATTTAATCTAGAATCAGTAGTAATAAAATAAATTAATAACTCAACTAATTGTTGAGTTATTTTTATGGAAAAAAATAAAAATATTAGTTATAATTATAATGAGGTGTAAATATGAAGAAAATTGGAGTAATAGTATTTGTAATATTAAGTTTATTTTTATTAACAGGATGTGTTGATAAAAAAAGTGATGCTTATAAATTTAAAAAAGAATATGAAAGTATAAATAATAAAGATAATGGTCATGGTAATAAATATAGATCATTAAATATTCCAAATGATAATCCATTTGTATATCAAACTGCAGAAGATATAGTAAAACGTCTTAACAAAGAAGAAACATTTGTAGTATATTTTGGATTTAAAGAATGTCCATGGTGTAGAAGTATGCTAGAAGAATTAATACATGCAGCAAAAGATAAAAATATAGATAAAATATATTATGTAGATGTTAAAGACATAAGAGATGTTAAAGAAATAGATGAAAATGGTAATGTTATTACTGCTGAAGAAGGTAATAAAGCATATATGGAGTTAATTGAAAAGTTTAGTAATGTATTAAGTGATTATACTTTAACTAATAAAGGTAATGAAAAAATAAATACAGGAGAAAAAAGAATATATGCACCTAATGTAATCGCAGTATCTAATGGAAAAGCAATTCAAATGGAAGAAGGTATTTCAGAAGAATTAACAGATCCTTATAGTAAGTTAACTAATAAAATGAAGAAATATACTTATAATAAATTCAAATGTTTATTTAAATGTTTAGAAGAAGAAAGCTTAACTTGTAAGAAAGATATGTGTTAAGGAGGAAATATGAAGAAACCTATAGTATTATGCATATTAGATGGATGTGGAATAGCACCAAAAGGACCTTATAATGCCTTTGATAATGCTAACACTCCAACACTTGATTATATAAAAGATAATTATTGTTATACTACACTAGAAGCAAGTGGTAAAGAGGTAGGGCTTCCTACTGGTCAAATGGGTACTAGTGAAGTAGGACATATGAATATAGGTGCAGGAAGAATTGTATACCAATCTCTTGAAATGATAAATCATGCTATAGAAACAAAAGAATTTTTCTCAAATGAAAATATATTAAAAGTAATCAATCATGTAAAAGAGAATAATTCAAAACTACACTTAATGGGATTAATAAGTGATGGAGGAATTCATTCACATATGAATCATATAATGGCAATTATTGATATGTGTAGAGATAATGGTATTAAAGAAATCTATTTTCATTTATTCACTGATGGAAGAGATACAGATATTCATAGTGCTCCTAATTTTATTAAAAAATTAGAAGATAAAATCAATGAAAAACATGATGGAAAAATAGCTACTATCTCAGGTAGATATTATGCTATGGATAGAGATAATAATTATGATAGATTGAAACTAGCCTATGATGCAATATGTTATGGAATAGGTAATAAGTATAATGATTTTTTAGAAGTGTTTGAAGATCAATATGCAAAAAATATTACTGACGAATTTATTCTACCTAGTGTATTAGAAGATGGAAAACTATCTGATAATGATGGAATAATAGTGTGGAATTATAGACCAGATAGATTAAGAGAAATGTTCACTGCTATTACTAATCCTGAAAGTAGTCCAATGGAAACAACTAAATTCAATAATATTAAATTTGTATCTATGATGCCTATATGTGATACAGTTAAAGGCTTAACAGCATTCACACATCAAGAAATCACAAATGGATTAGGAGAATATTTATCTAACTTAGGATATTCTCAATTAAGAATAGCTGAAACAGAAAAATATGCACACGTTACTCATTTCTTTGATGGTGATAAAGATATAGAATTAAAAGGTAAAAAACAAATACTTATTCCATCTCCTAAAGTAGCTACATATGATTTAAAACCTGAAATGAGTGCAGAAGAAGTAACAAATACATTAATAGAAGAATTAAATAAAGATTATTTAGATTTTGTAGTATTAAATTATGCTAATGGTGATATGGTAGGCCATACTGGAGTATATGAAGCTGCAGTTACTGCTGTAGAATTTATTGATAAATGCTTAAAAAGAGTTTATGAAAAAGTCCAAGAACTTGATGGAACACTTATAATTACAGCAGATCATGGTAATTGTGATGTAATGGTAAATCCTGATGGAACAATATGCACAACCCATACTACAAATCCAGTACCATTCATGATAACAAAAAAACTTGAATTAAAAGAAAATGGAAAATTAGCAGATATTGCACCAACAATATTACAACTTATGAATATACCAATACCAGTAGAAATAAAAGGAGAGAGTTTAATAAAATAATCTCTTTTTTTATGGAATAAAACCATAAAATATTATATAATTATAAGTAGTGTAGGTGAAAAATATGGCAGAAGAAAAAAAGAAAAAGAAAACAGAAAAATCATTAGGAAATAGATGCCCCGCATGTAAAGCATCAATTAAATTCAATCCTAAGTTAGGAAAATGGAAATGTGATTATTGTGGAAGTGAATTTACTATAGAAGAAATGCAAAAACATAATGATAATGCTTCCACAGAAAAGAAAAATAAAAAAGATGCAAAAGTAGAAGATGATAATGTTCAATATGTAGAATATCATTGCGAAAGTTGTGGTGCTGAAATAATAGCAGACTCTGAAACTGCTGCTACATTCTGTGTATATTGTGGAAATACTGCAATACTACAAAGTAAATTATCAGGTAAATTTTCACCAGACCTAGTTATTCCGTTCAAAAGAACAAAAGAAGATGCAATAGAAGCATTTAAAGGATTATCTAAGGGAAGACCACTAATGCCTAAAAACTTTAATAGTGAAAAAAATATAGAAAAAATAAGAGGTATTTATATTCCATTTTGGTTATTTGATATAAATAATTCAGGAGATATAGAAATGAGTGCCACTACTTCAGAAAGTTGGAGATCAGGAGATACTCATTATACAAAGACAAATTACTATAAAGTAATTCGTGGTGGAACAATGGATTATATAAAAGTACCAATAGACGGTTCTACAAGATTTGATAATGCTATTATGAATACGATAGAACCATTTGATTATAATGAACTAATAAAATATAATCACGCATATCTCTCAGGTTTTTATGCAGAAAAGTATGATCAAGAAGCAAAAGATGTGTTTGCTGAAGCTGCTGATAGAAGTGTAAATTCAACAAAAGAAATATTAAAAAATGATGCAAAAATGTATTTAACAAAGACAATTACAAGGGATACACTAGTAGCAAAAGAAAGAAACAGATATTATGCAATGCTGCCAGTATGGATGGTAAATGTTAAATATAAAGACAAAATGTATATATTTGCTATGAATGGACAAACAGGTGAATTTATTGGAAATATACCATTAGATGTAGGTAAAGCATTCTTATACTTTTTCTTAATATTTATAGCAATATTTGCTGGAGTTATAATTTTCAGTTTAATAGTTGGCTTGATAGGAGGTATGAGATTCTAATATGAAAAAGATATTTAACATAGTATTTATAATAACAATTACGTTACTAAGTACAATTAATGTATATGCATCAACTAATACATATGATAGAAATACTCTAGAAAATTATGGAGTTAATAAGAAAGTAGAAAACATAGATAGTAAATTAACATATATAATGAAAACTAAAAAAGTAGATGCATCAGAAAAAATATATGATTTTTCAGATATCTTAACTGATGAAGAAGAAAAGTTATTAAAAGAGAAAATAGATAAATTTATAGAAGATAATAATATGGATATGGTAATCGTAACTGATAGTTTTTCATATTCATATGACAAGCAAAATGAAGAATATGCTGATGACTTTTATGATTATAATGATTTTGGATTAGATATAGAATATTATAGTGGTGTGTTATTACTTAGAAATACTAATCCAGCTGATCCATATTATCATATGTCTACTTCAGGAAATGCTCAAATGTATTTTAGTGATTCAAGAGTAAATAGTATTTTAGATAATATATATGATGATATACACGAAGGTAATTATTATCAAGGTTTTAGTAGATGGATTAGCTATGTTGATAGTTATGCAAAACAAGGTCTACCAAGTACTGCTGATAATTATTATTTAGACAAATATGGTAATATGCACGAGTTAAAACCAAAATATCATCCACCAATTCTTTTAGCACTAATTGTTGCTGGTGCTGTAGCTGGTACAATTACAGGAATAATGGTATCAAGAAATAAAATGGTTAAAAAAGCAAAAAAAGCAGAAGAATATTTAAATCAAGATTCAATAAATATAACAAAAAGAGAAGATACATATTTAAGAAGTCACACATCTAGCTATACAATATCATCAAGTAGTGGAGGAGGACATAGTGGTGGAGGTCATTCGTTCCATTCAGGCTCATCTGGATTTAGTCATGGTGGTGGAGGACGTCATGGATAATTTAATGTTCATTTAATAATTGAGTTTTATATTAATAAAGAATAAATTAGAAAGAGGGATATTATGGAGAATAAAAAAAATTCAAAAGTTATTTTAATAGTTATTATTTCATTTATTATATTAATCTTAGTTTCATTTATAATAGCACTACATAATGTAGGGTTATTAAAAATAGATGTATTAGAAAAATTAGGAACAACAAAAAAAGCAGAATTAACATACACAGAAACAAATAATAAAATCAAAGAAGGAATTTATATTACTGATGTATCAGAAATAGTAGAAGAAGTAATGCCTTCAATTGTAGCAATAACTAGTAAGACATTAGTAAAATCAGGATCATTTGGACCATTCTATAATAATACAGAACAATATGCTACAGGTGCAGGTAGTGGTATTATAATTAGTAAAACAGATGATGAATTATTAATATTAACAAACAATCATGTTATTGAAGATGCAGAAGAATTATCAGTAAGATTTGTAAATGAAAAGAGTGTAGATGCTCAAGTTAAAGGAACTTCTGAAAGAAGAGATGTAGCAGTTATTGCTATTAAAATGAAAGATTTAGATGATGATACAATTAATGCTATTAAAATTGCTACATTAGGAAATAGCGATGAATTAAAAGTAGGTAATGGAATTATCGCAATCGGTAATGCATTAGGTTATGGACAATCAGTAACAACAGGAGTAGTAAGTGCATTAAATAGAGAAGTAACAATCGATAATGTAACAACTAAAATGATCCAAATAGATGCTGCCATAAATGGTGGTAATTCAGGAGGTGCACTATTAAATAATAAAGGTGAAGTAGTAGGAATCAATTCTGCTAAATATTCATCACAAGCATCTTCATCAAGTGCTTCTGTTGAGGGAATGGGATTTGCTATTCCAATAACTGATATAAGAGAATTAGTAACATCACTAATGAATGGAGAAGAAGATAAATCTGGAGGAATGATTGGTATAGAAGGATATTTTATATCAGAACAACAAAGTACACAATATAATATGCCAACAGGAGTTTATATATCAAAAATAGTAGATGGTAGTGGTGCAGATAAAGCAGGATTAGAAATTGGAAATATTATAGTAGAAATAGATAACATTAAAGTTACAAAATTTGCAGATATTACAGATTACTTATACAACAAGAAAAAAGGAGAAAAAGTAAAATTAAAAATCAACTACATAAATGGAAGACAATATAGTGAAAAAACAGTAGAAGTAACACTATCATAAAAAAGCAATTAATAGTTGCTTTTTTTATGTTATAATTTAATTGTTAAGAATAGTTGACAAATTTCCAAGAACTATTGGTAGAACGCAACCGGCTAATAGTGTAATATTTTTGTCATGGAGGTGGGAGTATGTCTTTAGGAGAAAGACTATATGAATTGAGAAAAAAGAAAGGATTATCTCAAGAAGAAGTAGCAGAAAAATTAAATGTTACTAGACAAAGTGTATCAAAATGGGAAACAGATGAATCTAAACCTGATTTTGATAAAATAATTCCAATATGTGAATTATTTGAAATATCATCTAATGAATTACTAAGTGGAACAAAAGAAGAAAAGGAAGAGAAAGAAGTAGAAGTTATTAATAATGATAATAAAAAGAAAAGAGCACTTATTATTGCTTCAGCAATATTTTTATACTTCTTAGCACTTATTTGGATTATAGTATCTGAAGTGTCATTCAATTTAAATGAAGGATTTATGGTAGGAGGATTCTTCCTATTATGTGGTATTGCAACATGTATGTTAATTTATCAAGGTATTGTACTATCTACTACAATAACTAAAAAGAAAAAAGAAAAAACAGCAAATGAAAAGAAAATGGATGGAGTTATAGAATTAACTTCAATTATATTTGCTATAATCTATTTATTAGTAAGTTTCTTCACAGGAGCATGGCATATCACATGGATTCTATGGTTGGTATATGCTGCAGTAGAGGCAATTATTAAAATAGTATTCAGTTCTAAAGGAGATGAAAATAATGAATAGTGCATTAAATATAGTAAAAATAATATTATTAAGCATTATCGCAGTAGCATTAGTACTTATATTAATATTCTTATTAAATGGAAAAATAAATATTAAAGGATTTACTTTATATGAAAAAACAGAATTAGTATATGAAGAAACATATACAGAGAATGTTGAAAATTTAAAAGTTTTAACTACAAGTAATGATGTAGTAATAGAAGAAAAAGAAACAAATTCTATTAATGTAAAAGTATATGATAGAAAAGATGCTAAACCAACATCTAAAATAGAAAATAATACATTAATTATAGAAAATAAAAAAGAACCAAGTATAGGATTCTCTTTTGGAATAAATGGTAGTTCTAAAATAGTAATTACTGTTCCAAAAAATAGTATTTATAATTTAGATGTAGAAGGAACATCTTCAGATATAGATTCATCAATTAATTTAAAAGATGTTAATATTTCTGTAACAAGTGGAGATATTAGTTTAAAAGATTCAAATAATATAGCAATTAAAACTACAAGTGGAGATGTTAAATTAGGATCAACTAATACTTCATCTATAAATGTAAAGAGTGGAGATATATCTATTGAAGAAATAAATAATAAATTAACTCTATCTGCAACAAGTGGAGATGTAAGAATAGATAAAATTAATTTAAACGCTGATTCATCAATTAGTGTAGTTAGTGGTGATGTATTAATAGGAAAAACAAATGATATTTATATTAACACTTCAGTAGTAAGTGGAGATGTTAAAGTAAAAACTAATAATCGTCATGCTAAAAATGAATTAAAGATAAAGACAACAAGTGGAGATATCACAGTAAATAATTAGTAAGAAATTACTAATTATTTTTTTGTAAAAAAATATTGACAAAATAAACAAATATAGTATAATTAAATATGTCTACTTTATTTAGTCGACTTAGTCATTCGGAAATTTAAGGCTGGGTTCGATTAAAGACATATGCGGATGTAGTTTAATGGTAGAACCTCAGCCTTCCAAGCTGACTACGTGGGTTCGATTCCCATCATCCGCTCCATTAAGTAGACTAAGACTTATCATTGATAAGTCTTTTTTTTGCAACAAACGAACCAAACGTAGACATTCTTGAAAGGTTCTAGCATTAATATATTGTTAATATTTAAAAAATTTGTTAAAATAAGGTGAATGAGGTGTTAATATGAATAATAATTCAATAACTGCAAGAGATAAAGATTTTGCAAAATGGTATACAGATGTAGTAAGAGCTGCTAAATTAGCTGACTATACATCAGTAAAGGGTTGTATTGCTATTGAACCGAATGGATATGCTATTTGGGAAAAAATTCAATCAATCATGGATAAAAAGTTTAAAGAACTAGGACATGTTAATGTACAAATGCCATTACTTATACCAGAAAATCTATTTAATCAAGAAAAAGAACTTATTGAAGGATTTGCACCTGAATTAGTATGGGTTACTGAAGTAGGAGATAAAAAATTAGACGAAAGATTTGCAATAAGATCTACTTCTGAAACAGTATTCTGTGATTATTATAAAAAACACATTACTTCATATAAAGATTTACCAAAATTATATAATCAATGGTGTAATGTATTTAGATATGAAAAAGAAACAAGACCATTCTTAAGAAGTAGAGAATTCTTATGGCAAGAAGGTCATACAGTTCATGCAACAGCTGAAGAAGCAGAAAAAGAAACTAAGCAAATGATGGATGTTTATAAATGGTTTAACCATGAAATATTAGCTATTCCATCTATTACTGGTAAAAAAACAGAAAAAGAAAAATTTGCTGGTGCAGAATATACTTTAACTAATGAAGATTTAATGTATAATGGAGTTTGTCTACAAGATGGAACTAGTCATTACTTTGGCCAAAAGTTCTCTAAAGCATATGATGTTAAATTTACTAATAAAGAAAATAAAGATGAGTATGCTTACTATACTACATGGGGAAAAACAACTCGTATGATAGCTGCTATCATTATGGTGCATGCAGATGACTATGGATTAGTATTACCTCCAAGAATTGCTCCAAAACAAGTAGTTATTATTCCAATAGGAAATGATCCTAAAGTAGATGAATTAGCTAATAAATACAAAGAAGAATTATTAAAAAATGATATAACTGCTTATATTGATGATTCAGAGAAGTCTCCAGGATTTAAATTTGCCGAAGCAGAAGTAAATGGAATACCTATTAGAATAGAAGTAGGTAAACGTGATTTAGAAAATAATAAAGTTACTTTTGTAAGACGTGATACAAGAGAAAAAATTGAACAAACTTTAGATGTCAATGTAGTAGACTTTACTAAAGAATTATTAGAAACAATTCAAAAAGATATGTATAATAAAGCATTAGAAAGACAAAATAAATTAACTTTCGAAGCTCATAACTTAGAAGATATGGAAAAAATTCTTAATACACAACCAGGATTCATTCATGCTATGTGGTGTGGAGATGAGGCGTGTGAAACAAGAATAAAAGAAATCAAAGGTTGTAAATCAAGATGTATTGTTGAAAATGGTGAAAAAATTGATGACAAATGTGTATGTTGTGGAAAAGAAGCAAAACATCATGTCATCTGGGGAATTCAATATTAATAATAAAACCCTATCAAAAGATAGGGTTTTTAAATACAATAATTAATATATATCTAATAATTGTAATTAAACATGTAATTATGAATAAAACCGGAAACGGTTTTATTTTTAATGGTTTAATATATCTATCTATTATAAATAATAAAATAGTTAATAACCAAAATATACATGAATAATTATAATGAAGAGATGAAATTATATCACCTCTTAATAGAGCAATAGTTGCTCTTGTCAATCCACAACCTGGACAATCTATATGAAATAGTATTTGAAAAATACATGTCTTATGAAATATTATTTCCATAACTGCCATATAGAAAATAACTATTAAGAATATATACCAATAATTCTTTATATCTTCTCTTAATTTTTTCATATTAATAATTATTTGCTGCTGATGTAAATATTGCTAAACCACCAAACACAAAGAAGAATATCGCAAATATAATAGCTAAAATAATTATGTAACAGAAATAACTTCTAGCAAAGTTTTTAAGATTTACATTTTTAGTTCCTCCAAAAGAAAATACTAATAATAATATAAATCCTACACATGGGATAGAGAATAATAATTGATATCCAAAATATCCCCACATACTGATGGGTTTATAGTCTTCAGGAATGTTAACAGTCTTAGTAGTATATGTTAAAACTCCATCTTTTTCTTGTTTTTCTTCTACCATAATCGTACCACCTTTCATATATAAAATAGCACATATCTTTTTAATAGTAAATAAGAAAATATTGCATTTTTATCAATAATAAATTATAATATGTGTACTTAAAAGAGGGGAAAATATGAAAGATCCATATATTAATGAAAACAAAGTTTTAATTAATAAGTTCGGTATTACAGAATACGATGAATTAAATACATTAGAAGCAATGATAGGTAAAAATAAACTATTATCTCTTGATGATATAAAGGTAACCTATTTTAATGAAGAATTAATAAGAGATATTCATAACTATATATTTAAAGATATATTTGATTGGGCTGGAAATTATAGAAGTGTACCTATATTTAAAGAGGAATTAGTTCTGCCAAGATATAGTGTTCCATATAGTGAACCAAAAAATATTTCAAAAGATTTAAAAAGAACAATTAATGATATAAATAAAATAGATTGGTCTACGCTTGAAGGAGAAGATTTAACAGATTTATTTGCAAGAAAAATGGCTATAGTATGGAAGGTTCATCCATTTAGAGACGGTAATACAAGAACCATTGTATCTTTTTCTTATCTATATGCAAAATCACATGGATTTAATATGGATATGAATACATTCTTAGATAACCTTGTAAGAATTTATGCTGAAGAAAGTATAAAAAGATATAGCATAAGAGATAAGTTTGTCTTAGCATCTCTTGATGAAAGAGACTACCCTGAAGTAAAACCTTTATCCAAAGTATATAAAAAAGCTATAAATAATTATAGACAATAAAAAATAATATTATGTTATAATATTGTTAATAGGAGGTCTTTATGTATAGAAACGATAAAGTATTAATAGGAAAAAGTAGTGATAAAGAATTATCAATTTTATTAGAAAAAGCAAATCGTCATGGTTTGATTACAGGAGCTAGTGGTAGTGGTAAAACAGTTACTTCTAAAGTGATGGCTGAATCTTTCTCTGATGCAGGTATTCCAGTTTTCTTAGCTGATGTTAAAGGTGATATGGCTGGTACTGCACTACAAGGAGAAGCTAGTGAAGCCTTAGATAATAGATTACAAAAATTAGGAATAACTGATTTTGAATATAAATCTTTTCCAGTAAGATTTTGGGATATTTTTGGAGATTATGGTCATCCAATAAGAACTACTCTTGATTCAGTAGGTCCAGAAATCTTATCAATAATGTTAGGTTTAACAGAAGCACAAGAAGGTGTTTTAACAGTAGTATTTAAAATAGCAAAAGACAATGGTTGGGAATTAGATGATATTAAAGATTTAAGATTATTACTTCAATATGTAGGTGATAATAGAGAGCAATTCACTACAAGTTATGGTAATGTAACAACTCAATCAGTAGGAGTTATTCAAAGATGTTTATTAGCATTAGAAAATCAAGGAGGAGACAAATTCTTTGGTCAACCTGAACTTGATATAAATGATTTCTTAGTAACAGATGCTAATGGTAAAGGTATGATTAATATTCTTCATGCAGTTAAATTATTTGAATCACCTGATTTATTCGCATCATTCTTATTATGGTTATTAACTAGCCTTTATACTAAGATGCCTGAAGTAGGAGATTTAGATAAACCTAAAATGGTATTCTTCTTTGATGAAGCACATTTATTATTTAATGGAATGCCTGAATATCGTTTAAAAAGAATTATTCAAGTAGTTAGATTAATAAGATCTCGTGGTATTGGATTATACTTCATTTCACAATCACCAGCAGATATACCTAGTGAAGTTATAGCTCAATTAGGTAATCGTGTTCAACATAACTTAAGAGCATATACTCCAACAGAATTAAGAACTGTAAAAGCAGCTGCTGATTCATTTAGAACTAATCCAGAATTTGATACATATGATGCAATTCTTAACTTAGGAACAGGTGAAGCATTAATTAGTTTCCAAAACGAAAATGGTGAACCAGAAATAGTACAAAAAGCTACTATATTACCACCACAAAGTAAGATGGGAGTAATTGATGATACATCAAGAAATAAAATAATTAATTCTTCAAGTTTATTAGGTAAATACGATGAAGCTATAGAAAGAGAATCAGCTTATGAAGAAATAGAAGAAATTAATAGATTGATAAAAGAAAAATACGAACAAGAAATAGCAGAAAAAGAACAAAAACGCCAAGAAGAATTAGAAGCAAAAGAAGCAGAAAAACAAGCTAAATTAGAAGAAAAAGCTAAGAGAGAAGCAGAACGTGAAGCTGAGAAGAAAAAACGTGAAGAAGAAAAGAAAAAGAAAAATTCTATTGAATACAAGATGGGTAAAAAAGTGGCTAATGCAGCTACTAATAAATTAATCAATAAAGGATTAAATGCTATATTTAAAAATTTCTTTAAGTAATAACAAAAAGTAATATTGAAAGATATTACTTTTTTTGTTATTCTATTAACAGGTGATAATTATGCAGATAATCGCAAGTGACTTTGATAATACCATCTATTATGCAAATGATGAAGAGAAAAATAGAAAAAATATAGAAGCTATTAGACAATTCATCAAAGAGGGGAATATATTTATCATAATAACTGGTAGAAATTACACTAGATTAAAAAAGACTATGAACGAATATGATATACCATATACGTATTTAGTGTGCGAAGATGGTGCCAAAATATTCAATAGTGTTGATTACTGCATAGACTCAACATTCTTAGATGAAGAAGAAATAGTAAAAGTAAAAAAAGTATTAGAAGACTTAGAAGTAGATTATTACCTAGATGATGGATACAATGAAACAGAGTATCACAAAGACTGTGTAAAAATAGTTGTAAGGACATCTAATTTAGAAGAAAAAGAAAAAATATTAAATGCCATATATGATAAGATAAATGTTCATATATATGCAAGTAGAAATCATGTTAATATTATTCACAAAACAGTAAATAAAGAGTATGCATTAAACAGATTATTTAAAATAGAAAATCTAGATTTTTCAAAACTACATGTAGTAGGTGATGATGCAAACGATTATGAAATGCTAGCTGCTTTTGATGGAGCTATAATGAAAGAACATAATCCAATACTAGATGAATTAAAAAAAGAAGAATATGAAACTATAAGTGATTATATAGAAGAAATAAATAAAAGAAACAAATTATTGCAAAAATAATTTGTTTTTTTCATATAATTTATTGGTGATTATATGTCTAACTTCGTACTTGATTTAATAGGAAATTTTGGATACTTTGGAATGTTTATTGGAATGGTTTTAGAAGCAGTAATTATAGCCATACCTAGTGAATTAATATTAGCTACAGGAGGAATATTAGCATCAAAAGGTATATTTACATTTTGGGGTGCATTTTTAATAGGACTTTTAGGTAGTGTATTTTGTGCAATAGTAATTTATTTTATGGGTTACTTTGGAGGAAGAGCATTTATAAAGAAATATGGTAAATATTTTTTTATGAAAGAAGAAGATATAGAAAAATCAGATTCATGGTTTAATAAATATGGTATGTTAAGTGCATTAATAGGTAGAAATTTTCCAATAGTAAGAACACTAATATCTCTTCCGATAGGTATAACAAAACAACCATTTATAAAGTTTTTAATATATACAACAATAGGATCTATTCCATGGACATTTGCTTTTGTATATGTAGGTTATTCTCTAGGAGAAAATTGGATAATACTAAGTACTTATGTAGGATATATGAAAATACCGATAAGAATAGTATTAATAGTATTAGTATTAATCTATATTTACAAAAAAATAAAATCAAAATATAATAAAAATAAATAAAGGAGGAAGAAATGAAAAAAGTATTTTTAAGTGTATTATTAGTATTAACAGTTTTATTAGTAACAGGATGTGGCAAAGAAATTGATTTCAATAAAACTAGTCATATCACATGTAGCAAAATAGAGGATAAACAAGAAGAAAAAACATCTTCAACAATAACTTTAGCCTATGATAAAAATGAAGTAGTAACAGATTTTAAAATAGAAACTGATATTACATATAAAACTACTATGACAAAAGAAGCTGCAGAAATAACTGCAAAAACAATGAAATTAATAGCTAAAGTATTAGGTGTAAATGCAAAAACAGAAACTAGCGATAATAGAGTATATTTTGGTTTTACGGGTAACATCAAAAAACTTAAATCACTAATGGAACATATTGATACAGATTATAAAGAAAAAGAATTTACTAATAATACAAAAAGTGATGCCTTAAAAGGCTTAACAAAAGATGGATTTACTTGTAAAGATTTTAAAAAGTAATATAAAATACTAGAAAATTCTAGTATTTTTTTTATGTTTATGTTATAATGATGTGGCGTGTAACAAAGAGGTGTATAAATATGGAAAAAAGAAATGTTGCAATTATTGCTCACGTTGACCATGGTAAAACAACATTAGTTGATGGTATTTTAAAACATTCTGGAATGTTTAGAGATAATGAAGATTTATCTAATTTATCAATGGATTCTAATCAATTAGAAGCAGAACGTGGTATTACTATCTTAGCTAAAACTACAGCACTAGACTATAAAGGAGTAAGAATAAATATATTAGATACTCCAGGACATGCTGACTTTGGTGGAGAAGTAGAACGTATAATGAATATGGTTGATGGAGTACTTTTAGTAGTAGATGCTTATGAAGGAGCAATGCCACAAACTAGATTCGTTTTAAAGAAAGCTTTTGAAGCAGGAGTAAAACCAATTGTAGTTATTAATAAAGTTGATAAACCAAGTGCTAGATGCAAACAAGTAGTAGATGAAGTTCTAGACTTATTTATTGAATTAGGTGCTGATGATGACCAATTAGATTTTGATGTTATTTACGCGTCTGCCCTAAATAATACTTGTTCTTTAAGTGATGACTTATCAACTCAAACTGAAGGATTTAGTGAAATTTTAGATAAGATTATTGAAGTAATCCCAGCTCCTAAAGGAGATGTTAATGCACCACTTCAATTTCAACCAGCATTATTAGATTATAATGAATTTGTAGGTCGTATTGGAATAGGTCGTGTTCATAATGGTAAAATAAAAACAGGAGAAATGGTTACTTGTTGTAGATTAGATGGTACTACTAAACAATTTAGAATCCAAAAATTATTTGGTTATTACGGATATAATAGAGTAGAAATAAATGAAGCAGAAGCAGGAGATATTATTGCTATTTCAGGTTTAGCTGACATTAGTGTTGGTGAAACTGTATGTAATAATGATAATATTAATCCACTTCCAAAACTACATATTGATGAGCCAACTCTTCAAATGACTTTTGGAGCTAACTCTTCACCTATGGTAGGGCGTGATGGAAAAATAGTTACTGCTAGAAAAATAGAAGAGAGATTAAATCGTGAAACTCAAAGGGATGTATCTCTAAGAGTTGAACCAGCTACTAATGAATCATTCTTAGTAAGTGGTCGTGGAGAACTTCACTTAGGTATTTTAATTGAAAATATGAGAAGAGAAGGTTTTGAACTTGAAGTTTCTAAACCAACAGTAATTATTAAAGAAATTGATGGAGTTAAATATGAGCCATATGAAGAATTACAAATAGAAGTGCCAGAAGAATCAGTTGGACCAGTTATTGAACAATTAGGTATTCGTGGTGGAAAAATGGAAAATATGACTAACTTTGAAAATCAAGTTAGACTACTTTATACAATTCCATCTCGTGGTCTTATAGGTTTTTCAACAGACTTTATGACTTTGACTAAAGGATATGGTATTATGAATCACACATTTAAAGAATATATGCCATATGAAAATGTAGTAATCGGTGAAAGAAAACTTGGAGTTTTAGTTTCAATGGAAAACGGTAATGCAACAGCTTATTCTATAGGAAACTTAGAAGATAGAGGTATCATGTTTATTGAACCAGGTACTGAAGTATATGAAGGTATGATAGTAGGTGAGTGTAATCGTGATAACGACCTTGCAGTAAACGTAGTTAAAGGTAAACAATTAACTAATACTCGTGCTGCAGGAAGTGATCATACAGTAGTATTGAAAAGACCAAGACCTATTACTCTTGAATATGCATTAGACTACATCAATTCAGATGAACTAATTGAAGTAACACCAAACTTTATTCGTTTAAGAAAGAAAATATTAAATACTGAAGAAAGAAAAAAATTTGATGCAAAATATAAAAATAACTAGAAATAGTTATTTTTTTTTGATTTTTCTTGTATATATTATAAGGGTTTTGCTATAATGTAATTATGATAGAGGTGCGTGAAAATGAACAATAATAATGTAAGACAAATATCAGAAGAAGAAATAAAACAAACACTTACAAAGGAAGAATTGCAACAAACTCAAGTATTAAATTTTGACGAATTAGAAAAAACTATTCGTATTGAGAAGAAAACAAGTAAGAAGCCTGCTATTTTAATAGCTACTATAGGAGCTTTATCACTATTATTAGGAAGTTCTCTTCAAATAGCAACTTCACTACAATCTAAACCTCAAAATATCCAAAAAAGAGAAGTAAAAAAAGAAATAAAAATAGAAGCAAAAAATTTAAATTGTGCAAAAACTACTCTAAACAATCCAGATAATACAAACACTGTTTATAATATAACTTATAAATTTGAAAATGATAAATTAGTAGGTTTTACTAAAGAATATAATGTAAGCGCTATATTAGATAAAAAAGAAGGTAAAACAACAATAGAAAAATATACCAATGAATATAATAATCTATTAAATGATTCAGAAGGTTATACAATAGATATTACATCTACAGAAGATACAATATCAGTTAAAGTAGTAGTAGATTATAAAAAATTAGATTTAACTAAATTAAATGAACTTCAACAAACAAAATCATTTACTAAAGTAGATTATAATAAAAACACTTCTTACGATAAAGTAAGAAATGATATGATAACTGATGGATTCACAGTAGAATAAAAAAATAAAAGCTGCAATTATGCAGCTTTTTCATTTTTCTTTAAAGTTCTAATTTCTTTAGCAGAAAGTCTAACTTTTGTACCGTCATCTAATCTATATACTTGTAAATTAACATTTTGTCTAGTCTTAGTAGCATTTAAAGCATGAGATCTAATATTTTTAACATTTCCTTTTCTTCCTGAAATATTTACTGCCATGTTATTCCCTCCCTTATTTGCTTAATACACCATACTTTGGGTCCTTGCTTAATAATATTAACATAAAACCATCACAAAGTCAAATAAAATAAGGAAAAAATAAAGATTATTTATATAATAAATCATATAATATATGATAAAATAAGTAAAAGGAGGTATTATTATGTATATTCCATTATTTAATAAAAGTAATTATACAATGTTATCAAGTCTATTAAAAGTAGATGATATAGTATCATTTGCTAAAAATAATAATATCTCAAGTATATCTATAGTAGATACAAATATGTATTCTACTATGGAGTTTATTAAGAAATGTGAAAATAATAATATAAAACCAATAATAGGTTTAGAAATAATATTAGAAGACTTTAATATATTATTATATGCTAAGAACTATGAAGGTTATAAAAGTTTAATTAAATTATCTACTATTCAAAATGAAAGACAAGTAACTATAGAAGATTTAAAAAAATATAATAAAGAATTAATATGTATTCTACCTTTTAAGTATAAAAGTAATTTGGAATTACTAGGTAGCAATTATATAGACTTATATTTAGGATTTAGTAATAAAGATGAATTAAAGGAAGCTTTGATAATTACTAAGAATATTGTCTTTGTAAGAGAAGCCTTATATTTAAATAAACAAGATAAATTAATACTTCCATATTTGTATTGTATTAGGGATGGTAAAACAAAAGAAAATATTAATGAATATGATGTAGATAATTTTGAATTAAATATTGATAATATAGATGAATTAAGTAATGAATTAGGAATAAAAAATACTATAGAAATAGCCAATAATTGTAATATAAAGTTTCCCAAAAAAGAAAATTTATTACCAATATATGATTGTGATGATCCTAAAAAATATTTATTTGAACTTAGTAAAAAAGGATTATCAAAAAGATTAAATAACGAAGTAAATGATACTTATAAAAATAGGTTATTATATGAGTTGAATGTAATTAATGAAATGGGATTTTCTAATTATTTTTTAGTAGTCTATGATTTTATAAAATTTGCTAAAAAAAATAAAATATTAGTAGGACCAGGTAGAGGAAGTGCGGCAGGTAGTTTAGTAGCTTATTCTTTAGGTATTACTGATATAGATCCATTGAAATATGATTTATTATTTGAAAGATTTTTAAATCCAGAGCGAAAAACAATGCCTGATATAGATACAGATTTTCCAGATAATAAAAGAGATTTAGTAATTGATTATGTAAAAGAAAAATATGGAGAAAAAAGGGTTAGTGGTATTATTACATTTGGAACACTAGCTGCAAAACAAGTAATAAGAGATGTATCACGTGTTCTAAATATACCTACATATAAAGTAGATGCATTAACTAAATATATACCAAATATGTCTCATGAAAAATTAGAAGATATTTATAAAAATAATCCTAATTTTAAAGCAAAGATAGATAGTGATAGCTTACTTTTAGATATGTATAAAATAGCTATTAAATTAGAAGGATTTCCAAGACATACTTCACAACATGCTGCAGGAATTGTTATGAGTAGAGTAGATCTAGATGAAGTAATACCTTTAACTAAATCAGATAATATGTATTTAACAAGTTATTCTATGGAGTATTTAGAAGATTTAGGATTATTAAAGATGGATTTTCTTGTTTTAAAAAATCTTACTCTAATAGATAATATTATTAATGATATTAAAACTATTCATAATATAGATATTGATTTTAATAAAATACCTCTAGATGATAAAGAAACATTAAAAATATTTACTGAAGCTAACACTTGTGGAATATTTCAATTTGAATCCACTGGTATGAGAAATTTTTTAAAAAGATTAAAACCAAATACCTTTGATGATATAGTAGCAGCTATTGCCTTATTTAGACCTGGAGCTGCTGTAAACATAGATTCTTATATTAAAAGAAAACATGGTGAAGAGAAAATAACTTATCTAGATCCATCTTTAGAAAAAATTACTAAAAGTACATATGGTTTCTTAATTTATCAAGAACAAATAATGCAATTAGCTAACGTGTATGCAGGATATAGTTTAGGAGAAGCAGATATACTAAGACGTGCTATGTCTAAAAAGAAAAAAGATTTATTAAAAAGTGAAGAAGATAAATTTATTAAAAAGAGTATGGAAAATCATCACTCTATGAATCAAGCTAAAGAACTATTTAACTTAGTATTAAACTTTGCTGGATATGGATTTAATAAATCTCACTCAGTAGTTTATTCTATTATTGCTTATAAAATGGCTTATTTAAAAGCCCACTTTAAAACAATATTTTTCTCTAATTTATTAAGTAATGTAATAGGAAGTTCTACTAAAACAAATGAATATATAATGGAAGCAAAAGCAAACAATATAGAAGTAGTAAAACCAACTATTAATGAAAGTAGTTCAAAATATATTGTTAAAAATGATAAAATTATATATCCATTATCTAATATAAAAGGATTAGGTGTAGTAACTTGTGAAACTATTGAACGTGCAAAAGCAAAAGGAAAATTTACTGATATATATGATTGCTTTAGTAGATTATATATTGAAGGAATAACTAAGAAAGTATTTGAAGATTTAATTTTAGCAGATGTATTTAAAGAATTTAAGATTAATAGAGCTACTTTAATGTATAATTTAGATAGTTTATATAATTATGCAGAATTAACTAAAGATCTAGATCCATCTTTAGTAATGCGTCCAGTAATAGAAAACCAAAAAGATTATACTGTTGAATTTCTACTAGAAAAAGAAAAAGAATTATTTGGATTCTTCTTATCAAGTCATCCAATAACACAATATAGAAAAGATAACCCATACTGCATTACATTAAATAAAGTAGAAGATAATTTTGATAAAACAGTAGATGTATTAATATTGGTAGAAAAAATTAAAATAATTAATACTAAAAAAGGTGATAAGATGGCATTCTTAACAGGAAGTGATGAAACATCTACCTTTGAATTTACATTATTTCCTAAAATATTTACTTTATATCAAGAAATAGCTAAAGGAGATTTATTAAAAATAAGGGGACATGTTGAAAGAAGATTAGATGAATATCAAATAATAGTAGAAAGAATAAAAAAATTAAAGGATGATAATAATGAATAAAAAAGAAGATATTTATAAAATAACTATTTTAACTCTCTTATTAGACCAGTTTATTAAATATGTGGTTAATAAATTTATAAAATTGAATCAAGGAATCGATGTAATACCAAATGTATTTAGTATATTTTATGTAAAAAATAAAGGTGCTGCCTTTTCAATATTAGAAGATAATACTATTTTAATAATTATAATAAGTGTAGTATTCATAGTAATATTAGATTATTATATAAAAAAAGAAAAATCATTTACTAAATTAAGTGTTATTTCACTAGGTATGATAATGGGTGGAATATTTGGAAATTTAATGGATAGAATAATTTATCATAGTGTAATAGATTACTTATCATTTTTTAAATTTCCAATCTTTAATTTAGCTGACATCGGAATAACTGTTGGTGTAGCATTATTAATAATTAATGAAATAATCAAAATGAGAAAGGATAAAAATAATGATAGAAGTATTCAAGAAATATTACCAAAAAGAAAAAGAAATATTAAACAAAAAAATAAATGATTATAATGAAAATTTAATAAAAGAAGATAATCCAATATTAAAAGAAAATCTAAGTTTATTTTCTAATTTAAATAATAATGGTAAATTAATAAGAGGGGTATTAGTAGATTTAGGATATTTTCTATTAAAAGATAATTGTGAGTATAGCACATCACTAGCTTTAGCTTATGAAGTATTTCAAACAGCTATATTAGTTCATGATGACATTATCGATAAAGATGAAAAAAGACGTGGTGTAAATACAATACATTTTGAAAATTATAATAAATATAAAAAATATAGTAATGATGAATTAGAAACAAAACATCTAAGTGACTCTATAGCTATTTGTATGGGTGATTTTGGTCTATATGAAGCTAATAAAATAATAAGTACTAGTTATAAAGATGATCCTAATTTAAGTAAAATATTAATTAATTTTAATGATACAGTACTTAATACAATAAGAGGAGAAATATTAGATGTAGTACTTCCATTTGAAAGTAAAAATAAAGAAATAGATAATGAAGTATTAGAAAAATCTATTATGGATATATATAGATTAAAAACATCGCATTATACAATAATAGGTCCACTATCAGTTGGATTAATTTTAGCAGGTGCTGATTCATCAAAAATACAAGATATAACAAAGTTTGGAGAAAAGGTAGGAATAGCTTTTCAAATACAAGATGATATTTTAGGTATTTATTCAAATGAAATGGGTAAAGTAATAGCCTCAGATATAAAAGAATATAAACAAACTATTCTTTACTCTCATATATCTAAAACAGAATATATTAAAGAATTAAAAAAATATTATGGTAAAGAATTAACTGATGATAATATATCTAAGGTAAGAGATATATTTAAAAAGAGTGGATCACTTGATTATTCAATTAATATGATGAATAAAATGTATGATGAAAGTTTGAATATATTAGATGACATAGAATGGATTAGTGAAGATAAAAAAAGTATTTTAAGAGGATTTGTAGAATATTTAAGAAATAGAAATAAATAGGTGATATTATGAATTTACTAGGAAGTAAAACACTAGAAACAGAAAGATTACTACTTAGAAAAACAGAAGAATCTGATTTAAAAAAACTATGGGAAATATTATTAGATAGAGATATCAGTAGATACTACTTAACTTGTAAAATAAATGATAATTGGGAAGAAGAAAAAAAGTGGCAATATAAAAAATTAGAAAGAGCATCAAACCCCGATATGTTTTGTTGGACTATTATTAGAAAAGATAATAATGAAGTAATAGGTCAAATTACTGTTCAAGAAGGAACTACTATAGATAAATCTATAAGAGATATAGGTTGGTTTATATCTAAACAAAATCAAAGAAAAGGTTATGCTTATGAAGCTGCTAGTAAAGTATTAAATTATATGTTTAAAGAAGTAGAAATAAATAAAATAGAAACTTCTGTAGCTATGATTAATCCAGCTAGTTGGGGTTTAATGGAAAAACTAGGCTTTAAAAGATTAGAGACTACTCATAAGAATAAGTATTATTTTGTTGAAGAAGAAGTAGATTCATATGAATATGAATTAACAAAAGAAGAATATGAAGGTGTAAATAATGGATAGATATAAAAGTACTAAAAGAGCTAGTATTTTAGGAATAATAGGAAATATATTTTTATTAATAATTAAAGCTATTGTAGGTTTTATTAGTAATAGTCAATCTATGATAGCAGATGCATTTAATAGTTTTGGAGATGTATTTTCTTCATTCATGACTTATATAGGAAATAAAATAAGTTCTAAAGAACCAGATGAAGATCATAATCTAGGTCATGGTAAAGCTGAATATATATTTTCATTTTTAATAAGTATAGTAATGTTTATAACTTCTATTACTGTAATTAAAAATGCAATTATTACTTATATAAATAAAAAACCAATAAACTTTAATTATTATTTAATAGTAGTATGTATAATCACAATTATTGTAAAATTTAGTTTATTTTTATATACAAATAGATTATATAAAAAAGATAAAAATATCTTAGTAAAAGCAAATAGTAAAGACCATAGAAATGATTGCTTTATTACTGGTTTAACTTTAATCTCATCAATTTGTGGATTATATGGATATTTTATAGTAGATATCATTATAGGTATAATTATATCTTTATGGATAGCTTATACTGCTATTAAATTATTTATAGAAAGCTATGATGTGTTAATGGATAAATCAATTGATGATTCTACTAAAGATGAAGTATTAGAAATAATAAAAAGACATGAAGAAATAGTAAGAGTTAATCACTTTAATTCAACACCAATAGGTTATAGATATCAAATTTCCTTTACTATATTTGTAGATGGAAATCTCTCAACATTTGAAAGCCATGATATTGCAAATAAATTAGAAAGAGAAATTGAAAAAGAAATAGAAGAAATATATTTAACTGTTATACATGTAAATCCAATTACAAAAAATAAGAAAAAATAAAAAAGTATGATATAATTAAAATGATTAGGATGTGTTAATATGGAATTAGAAAAATTATTTGATGATAAAGTAGAAGAAAAATTTGATATTAAATCAAAAAGAATAAGTATGCTTGAAAATTATGGAGAAAATTTTTGTGAAAATACTTATATTACAAATCCTGCAATTGGAAGAGATAAACAAATAAAAGAAATGGTTTTAATTCTATTAACGCCTGATAAGTCAGCTGTATTAATAGGTAAACCTGGTGTTGGTAAAACTGCTATTGTAGAAGGACTTGCATATAGAATTCAAAAAGGTGCAGTACCAGATATTTTAAAAGATTATCAAGTTATCAAATTAAATACAGCAGCTCTTCTAGGAGTAGATCCAGTAACAGGAGAATCTAAAGTACAAATTCTAATTGATGAATTAAAAGATAAAACTAAATTAATATTATTTATAGATGAAATTCATACTCTTATGGGAACAAAAGGAGAAGCCCTAGATTTTGCTAATATGTTTAAACCTGCATTAGATCGTGGTGATATAAAAGTAATAGGTGCTACTACTACAGAAGAATATGAAAGATATATTTTAAGAGATAAAGCCTTTGTAAGACGTTTTCAAAAAGTAGAAGTATTAGAACCAACAAGAGAAGAAAATATTGAAATATTAATAGGAACACTTCCAAAAATAGAAAAAAGAACAGGCGCTAAAATGAAATATACTCCATTTATTCAAAAGAGAATGATGGAATTTATTACTGATATAACTAGTGAATATAAAAGAATATATGAGATAGGTTCACGCTATCCAGATGTATCTTTAACAATAGTTCAAGAAGCATTTTCTAATGCGTTATTTGACAATAGATTTGAAGTAAACGTAATAGATTTTAAAAAAGCAATTATGAGTAGTAAAAACATATATCCTGACGTTATAAAAAAATCTATGCCAATATTTGATACGATGTTTGCTGATCAAATAAACGAATATAATGAAGAAACAAAAGGTAATATGGAAAAACTATCAGATGAAACTATTATGTAAGTAGGTGAAAAATATGAAATGTGTAAAATGTGGAAAAAGATTGAAAAACAACGAAAAATTTTGTACTTACTGTGGATATTATAATGACGAAAGTGAATCAAAAAATTGGACTGATACTAATGAAGAAGAAGATTTATTAGAAGAAAATTGGTATGAAGAAGATGAAATAGATGATGATGATGATGATACAATAATAGAACCTGTAAAAAAAGAAAAAAAGAAGAAAGAAAAGAAAATAAAAGAAAAACCAAAAAAAGAAAAAGAAGTAAAAAATATAAAAATAAAAGAAGATAATGAAGTATATGATCAAAACGAAAAATATATAGAAGCATATATAGGAGAAGATTATAGATTAATTAAGAAAAGTCCATTTAATATTTGGGCATTTCTACTTAACTGGATGTATTTCTTATATAGAAAATTATATATTACTGGAATTATAGGATTAGTAATAACTGCCTTAGTAGCATTCTTCTTAACTAAATATTTCTTAATTTATATGATAGTAACATTACTAATAATAGGATTTGGATTTAATTTCTATTATGTGTTTATTATAAAGAGAAGAGTAAATAAAATATTAATTGATTATGAAGGCAGTGATAGCTTTTCATTAGAAAAAATGTGTAAAGAATTTGGTGGAGTAAATATTACTATTGCATTAATAATTTATTTTATATTCTTAGTAGTAATTATATTAAGTATAGTAAAACCAACATTCAATACATCTCATAATGGAAAATTTTGGAAAGAGAATAGTGAAAATGAAGCTAATTGTTCTTCTCTAATAAGATTAACTTTCCAAGAAGAAAAAATTAATTATGATAAAGTAGAAGAAGCTGTTTGTAAAATAAATAAAAATAAAAAGAATTATGAATTATATTTAAAAACAATTAAAAATAAGAAAACTATATATGTATATTATGAAACAAAAGATGATTATATAGTTTTCAAAAATAATACAGAATATTTAGATTTACTAAATACAAAGAAAGCAAATAAAACAATAACAGATGAAGAGATGAAATTGTTGAAGGAGATAAAAACTATTCCTTCTAATTATAAAAATATTTATAATAAATCAATAGAAGAAGATAAATTAATAAAAAATAAAACAAATAGAGAAGAAAAATTAAATTACATAGTTAGTTATCAAGAAATAATAAGATAAGAGATTTTGTAATCTCTTATTTTTTTGTTATAATGGTATAAAGGGTAATGTAGAAAGGAGTAACATTATTCTAGCGCCAGAAGCTTAAATGCTTGACGAGGATAGTAGCTATCGAAAATTCGGCGGGTGCTACTACGGATTAGTTATTCGTAAGGTATATGACAAAAAGTAAAATCAATATTACAACAAAACATATACTATAAACTAAGGAGGACATTATGTGTGGAATAATAGGATATATTGGGCCTAGAAAGCCTGAAAAAGTCCTAATTGAAGGATTAAAAAAATTAGAATATAGGGGTTATGATTCAGCAGGTATTGCTCTAAAAGGTAATATTGTAGACGTAGTAAAAAGTGTAGGTAAAATATCTAATTTAGAAGAGAAAATAAATAATACAAGTTTAATAGATTCTAATATAGGTATAGCTCATACTAGGTGGGCAACTCATGGGGAACCAACTGAAGTAAATGCACATCCTCATACAATAGGAAAAATTACTCTAGTACATAATGGTATTATAGAAAATGCAAAAGTATTAAAAGATAAATTAATAAAAAAAGGTATTAAATTTAATACAAGTACAGATACAGAAGTAATAGCCGCTTTAATAGATTACTATTATGAAGATAATATGGAAGAAGCTATTGAAAAAGCAATAAATGAACTTAAAGGTAGTTATGCCTTAGCTATTATTAATGAAGATGAAGATAAATTATATGCAGTAAGATGTGAATCACCATTAATATTAGGAGTAGGGGATAATGAATACTTTGTAACTAGTGATATTAGTGCTATCTTACAATATACAAATAAATATGTATTACTGGGTGAAAATGAAATAGTCACTTTAACTAAAGATGGTTATAATATCATAAAAGAGGATACTAAAGTATTTAGAAAAGTAGAAACAAGTACTTTAAGTTTAGAAGATACTAGTCTAAATGGATATGATCACTACATGATGAAAGAAATAAATGAAGAACCAGTATTAGTAGATAACTTAATTAAAAAATATATAAATAATATAGATAAATTACCAGATATAAGTAAGTATAAAAATATTCATATTGTTGGATGTGGTTCTGCATATTATGCTGGAATGGTAGGGAAAAGTCTATTTGAAGATGATGGAATAAAAGTAGAAGCTGATGTAGCAAGTGAATATAGATATCGCAACATAATTTATGATAAAGATACACTTGTAATACTAATATCTCAAAGTGGAGAAACTGCAGATACTATAGCTGCTATGAGAAAAGCTAACGACTTAGGAATTGATACATTAGCTATTGTTAATGTAGAATCTTCAACTATTGAAAGAGAATCAACTTATAGTATATTAATTGAAGCTGGTAAAGAAATAGCAGTTGCTACTACTAAAGCATTTATACTTCAAGTATTAATACTTAGTCTATTATCATATAAGATTAATCCAGATGATAAATACTTAGAAGATATAAAAAAATTACCACAACAATTAAAAGTATTATTAGATAAAACAGGATTCTATAAAAAGTTGGCAGACTCTATTTATAAACATGAAGATGTATTTTTCATAGGTAGAAGAATAGATTATGCTATTTCTATGGAAGGTAGTTTAAAATTAAAAGAAGTATCTTATATCCATAGTGACTCATACCAAGCTGGTGAATTAAAACATGGTACTATTTCACTTATTAAAGAAGGAACTATTGTATTTGCTATTGTCACAGATGATGAAATAAGAGATAAGACTATTTCAAATTTAGAAGAAGTTATATCACGAGGTGCTACACCAATATATGTAGGTAATGTAGATGTTAATTATGAAAATAAAATAATAATACCTAAAATTCATAAAAAACTACAACCTATACTTGCTTTACCACCTCTACAAATGATAGCTTACTTTGTAGCTTTAAAAAGAGGCTGTGATATAGATAAACCTAAAAACTTAGCAAAAAGTGTTACCGTAGAGTAATGTCAAAAATAAACATTCTTCATAAAATATATAGAAAGGAGAATGTTTATTTATGTATTATGGATATCCATACCCAACTAATCAAGATAATGGTTTTAATAGCTGGTGGGCAATATTCATCGTAATCATTATTATCTTCTTCCTATTCTGGGGATTTGGAAATAATAATGGAAATAATAACTGCCGATAGAAAAGTCATTTGACTTTTCTTTTATATTGTAGTAAAATGTAGACGTTTTGGGGTGAGATTATGCTAAACAAAAGAGGCGATATAAAACTTAGAGCATTATCTATTTCTACAGCATGTTTAATGTTAGCTACAGGATTTAGATTATTATGTTTTCATCAACAAAAAAAGTACTTACTAAATGAAAAAGCAACATTAGAAGAAGAATACGATGATTTAGTACTTAAGTATGATGAAATAAATAATGTGTTAACACAAAATGATACCACTTATGATGTAGAAAGTGTTCAAGAAATAGGTGGAAGAGTAGTTTACTTTGTAACAAATCAAGAAGAAGCCCCTGTAGAAGAAATAACTCCACCTATGTATATAGATAATAATAGTGATGAAAATGTAATGGCTGAAGATGGATGGTTACATGATGGAGTAGAGAGATTAGATTTAACATTTGATACTACAAATGAAATGATTGCATTTTATTCAAAAGTATTTCAAGTAAATGATGAGATGATTGCTAATAAAATATATGAAATGATAAATAATAATCCAATTGATTTTGAAAATAATATATTAAACGGAATAGAATATGAAACAGAAGAACAAGCTATTGCTAGAACAATAGCAGACATAGCTCTTTTTCCAGAAAATTATAATTTAGATGATGGAATATATGTAGAAGAATATGAACTAGATGGATATATTCCAGAAGAATTAATATATAAGTTTTCAGAAGTAATAGGAGTAAACCCTAATATAGCTTTAGCAGTAGCTTATGGGGAAAGTGGTACAAGTTTAGATTCATATAATTTCACTCATAACTATAATGTAGCAGGATTACATCTAAGAGAAAATGATCCATCTCCAACAACAAGTGAAGGATATGTAATATATAAAAATCCTGCAGATGGTTTATTTAGATTTATATTAGTATTACATGATAATTTCTATGTTACTCTTGATAGTGATAGAAGTAAAATAAACTCTATGGCAAGTACATATTGTGAAATACCAGATTATTGGAGAAGCTTAGTAGGCGGAATATACTACAATTTAGAAACAAATGGATATGATTATTATTATATTAATTATAATTATCAAGATAGAGATTTAATATATCCACAAGAAAATAATCAATTGGTAAAATAAAAAATAGATTCTTTTGAATCTATTTTTATTTATATCTTAAAGTTTTAACTAATTTATTATATTCATCATGTCTTATTTTTTTAATAGAATATTCACCATTGCTTTTAGATAAATCAAAGAAACTATATTCATCACAAACATCTATTAATCTATGATATTTATATCCGTTATCAACATAAGTATATGTATCTTCAGAATACATTCCATCTAACATATCATATAAAAATATAGCATCTGAATAATGATATTTTGCTTTACTTTCTTTTAATATATGACCTATATTTAGAATACAAACAGTAAAACTATTACCTATAGATAATCTTTCATAATACTCTTGATTTTTACTAAAAAAACCTAAATCCATATCTATATCATCTAACTCTAAATCCTTTTCAATCATACTACTAGTAAAACCTCTAGTTGGAAGTTCTAATTTAACTCTAGCTAAATCACCCATAGTAGCATCCATTTTCCAATCTTGATTATCATAATTCATAGTAACAAAACTATGTATATCATCACCAGTTATTCTACAATCTAGCTTAGTTAATTCTTCAATTAAAGGCTTTAATATATACTTAGAAAAACTATGACATATAACTAATTGATCATTAATATCTTCTATATTAAACTTTTTATTTAATAGATTATTATGTAATTTAGTATCATCAAATAAATCAGTATAAAACCATCTAGAATCAAAAGAAAATATCTCACAACATCTTAAATATATATATCTAGCTTTTTCTAAATCAGTTAAATGTTTATTATGTAATTCAATGTTTAATTGTTCTATTAAGTTCATAAATCCTCCTAATATCCACTTCATATATAATGTAATATAAAATTAGAATCACTTATTTTTAATATTATAAGTATGAATTTGCCCCATAAAATTACCGTGCTGATATTATACCACGAAATAATAAAAAAACAAATAAAAACCAACTCATAGAGTTGGTTAATTACAAAAACTGGGGCGTCGTATGAGAATCGAACTCATGCGTACTAGTGCCACAAACTAGCGTGTTAACCACTTCACCAACGGCGCCATTTCAAAATACATATATATTTTAGCAATAAATCTTTATTTTGACAAGTATTATTTTAACTTTTTAGGCATTTGTCTATACAGATATTTACCCAGTGAATAAATTAAAAAGAAGGGAGATATTATGAATAACTATAAATACTATGATTATTTATATAGAAATAATATGAATATGAATAATCAAAATTTATTTAATCCAAAAGAAGGATTTATTAAAGGAAATATGTTTTCTAATCTTTATAATCAATATAAAAACTATACTCCACAGCAATTAATACCAAAAACAGAACAAGAAAAAATGCTTTATGAATTAGACTCAATTAGTTTTGCAGCCCATGAATTAAATTTATACTTAGATATGCATCCAGAAGATCAATCTATGACTACTTTATTTAATGATTATAGAAGAAAACTAGAAGAATTAACTAAAAATTATGAAGACAAGTATGGCCAACTAACAGTAAATTCAAATGAAATGGAAAATAAAACATTTTCATGGATAAATTCACCATGGCCATGGGAGGGTAAAAATGTTTAAATACGTTAAAAGATTACAATATCCAATTAATATTAAAAAGAAAGATTTAAGAATGGCTAAATACTTAGTTACTCAATATGGTGGTTCTAATGGAGAGTTGGGAGCAGCACTAAGATATTTAAATCAAAGATTAACTATGCCGGATAATAAAGGTAAAGCATTATTAAATGATATTGGTACAGAAGAATTAGGTCACGTTGAAATGCTAGAGACTATGATCTATCAATTAATGAAAGATGCGACACTAGAAGAAATAAAAGAAGCAGGCCTTGATACTCATTATGCAGAACACGCTAAAGCATTATTCCCAACTGATGCTAATGGTGTACCTTTTACAACAACTTATTTTGCAACAACAGGTGATCCATTAGCCGATATTTCAGAAGATATGGCTGCTGAACAAAAAGCACGAGCTGTCTATGAAAATCTAATTGACCTTACAGATGACCCTGATGTAATAGGACCACTTCTATGGTTAAGACAAAGAGAAATAGTGCATTATGCTAGATTTAAAGAATTATTTGAACACTATGAAAAAAAATTAAAAAATGGTAATAATGAAATAGTAAATACAAAATATATTCCTAACAATGATTACTTTATAACTAATCTAAATAACTATAATAATTACATGTAAACTATAAAATGTTGACAAAAAAATACTTTTGTAGTATTATGTAGGCAAGTCGAGTGAGTGTGCATAAGTTAATGAGCTGCACAGAAGATATAATCTTTACACGAAAATTTCGGAGTCACTACTATTTATTAGTAGTGGCTTTTTGTTTTCTCTCGACTGGTTTTCATAGAATAAGTGAGTATGCATAAGTTAGCGAGCTGCATAGGGAGAAATCTTACACGTAAAGTACGGAGTCACTATTTGTAAAGTAGGGGATTTTGTGCTTTTTTTATTTAAATAATTTTTATATAATAGTTTTGATGATAAGAATTCTATGAAAACAAAAAATATAGAAAGGAGTAATCATATGTCAGTTATTAAAGTTAAGAATTTATCTAAAACATTTAAAGTAAAACTGAAAGAAAAAGGGCTTAAAGGAAGTTTAAAGTCACTTGTAAAACCAAAATATAAAATCATCAAAGCTGTTAAAGACATATCTTTTGAAGTTGAAAAAGGTGAAATGATTGCCTTCATAGGACCGAACGGTGCAGGTAAATCAACATCAATCAAAATGATGACAGGTATTCTTTTTCCAGATAAAGGCAGTATCGATATTCTAGGATTAGATCCATCAAAGGATAGAAAAAAACTAGCCTACGAGATTGGCTGCGTCTTTGGGCAAAAAGAACAATTATGGACTCATCTAACACCATATGATAACTTTAAATTCTTTGGAGCTATCTATGATATTCCTAATTCTATAGTAGAAAAGAAAATAAAAGAATTAAATGAATTATTTGAGTTAGATGAATTTATAAACACACCAGTTCGTAATCTAAGTTTGGGTCAAAGAATTAGATGTGAGATAGTAGCATCTTTAATACATGACCCAAAAGTATTATTTTTAGATGAACCAACAATAGGACTAGATCCAGTAGTTAAAGAAAATATTCGTAGTTTAATTAAACGTATGAACAAAGAATATAAAACTACTGTAGTATTAACTTCTCATGATGTAGGAGATATTGAAAAATTATGTAAGAGAGTAATTATAGTTAATAAAGGTCAAATTGTATTAGATGATACAATGGAAAACTTGAAGTACCATTACTTAAATAAAAAAATAGTAGAAGCTAAAATGAATAAAGAAGTTAACTTAGATGATGAAGAAGGTATAACTATTCTTAAGGATAAAGGATATAATTTAAAGATAGAAGTAGATACTAAAAAGAAAAGTGTAAGTGATGCCATTAAATTATTGAATCCAGATAATATAGTAGATATAAATATAACAAATATTCCATTAGAAGATATCATTAGTGATATTTATAAAGATGGTGATGAATAATGAAAAAGTATTTATATATTTATAAAACAAAACTAATGACTGATTTACAATATACATTTGATTTATTATTAGGATTTGTTGGATATATTATTCATATATTTATATTTTTAAATTTATGGCAATATATCTATAGTAATCCAAAAGAATTAATAAATGGATATAGTATGAGTCAAATGATTTGGTATGTTATTATTACTGAAATATTATGGACATGCTTAAGTGGTAGAGCATTCAGTAAAGATGTAAGTAATGATGTTAAATCAGGTAATATAGCTTACAATATAAATAAACCATATAACTATGTAGAATATGCTTTATTTAATCACTTAGGTGGTGCAACTATTAGGTTTATATTATTAACAATAATAGGATTAACAATAGGATTTGTATTTTTAAACGGTTTTCCTCCATTAGGTATATTACAAATTCTAGCAGTACTATTATCTTCATTTTTAGCAACGATAATAAGTATATTTTTAATAATGTCATTAAGTTTAATTTCATTCTTTATTGAAGATGCATCTCCATTTTATTGGATATATTCTAAGTTTATATTAGTAGTAGGAACAATATTCCCAATAGAATTTTTTCCAGAAGTAATAAAACCATTTATTAAATTCAGCCCAATCTATGCAGTTAGCTATGGACCAGCAAAACTATTTGTAGATTTTAATATGACTGATTTTATAAGTATTATGATATCTCAAGTAGCATACTTAATTATTAGTTTTATAATTTGTCATTTAATATACAAGAAGGGGGTGAAAAAATTAAATGTTAACGGCGGTTAAAAATCAATTTAAAATAACACTATTATCAGTTAAATATGCATTACAAAGAGAAATGTTAAATAAATTTACATTCTTCAGTAATATTATATTTATGATTATTAATAATGGATGTTTCTTAATACAATGGATTATCTTATATGCTTTAAGAGATGGAATAGGTGGATATTCATTTAGACAAATATTACTATTATGGGGATTAGCTGCAGGAACATTTGGCTTTTCACATTTCTTCTTTAAGAACTCATATGGATTAAGTTCAGCAATTAATGAAGGAAGATTAGATAACTATCTAGTACAACCAAAAAATGTATTATTATCTCTTATTACTAGTAATGTAGATGTTTCAGCAATTGGAGATATTCTATATGGATATATAATGATATTTATATATGGATTTGAAATAAAAATATTTTTATTATACACATTATTTATGGTTACTGGAGGTATAGTTTTAACTTCAGTTGCTGTAATATGGGGTTCATTAGCATTTTGGTTTGGAAAGGTAGATATGGTAGCTAATACTATGAATGGACTCCCAACTTCATTTGCTACATATCCAGATGGAATATTTAAAGGATTTATAAAACTACTATTTTATACAATTATTCCTATAGGATTTGCTAGTTATATGCCAATTCAAATAATTACTGATTTTAATATATATTATTTCTTTGTAGTAATCTCAGTAACTATATTATTTGTCATACTAGCATTCTTAATATTTTATAAAGGATTAAAAAGATATAGTAGTAGTAATTTAATGAATGTAAGAGTTTAAAAAAGATAGAGTAATCTATCTTTTTATGTTATATTATAAGAGGTGATAATATGGAATATAAAATAACTCTAAAGAAAACATTTAAACATTTGCATACAGTAAATCATCATAGATTTAAAGTATTTTGCTTATGCTGTAAAGTAGGAATACCGCTACAAGGTTTAGTTCATGACTTATCTAAATATAGTCCCGAAGAATTTTGGGAAAGTGTTAAATACTATCAAGGTACATATAGTCCAATAAGAAATTGTAAAATGATAGAAGGATATAGTAAAGCATGGATTCATCATAAAGGTAGAAATAAACATCATTATGAATACTGGTCAGATTTAAATTCACCTGAACCTCAACCAATAATGCCATTTAAATACTTTCTAGAGTTGGTTTGTGACTCATATGCAGCAGGGCAAGTATATTGTGGTAAAAATTGGACAGAAGAATATCAAGAAAACTATTGGAAAAAAACAAGAAAAGATAAATATCTTAATCCTAAATTTGTTAAATTATTAGATGAAGTATATAGTAATGGTACTAAATATGGATTAAAGAAAATACTTAGAAAAAGATATTTAAGAAAATTATATGATAAATATACAAAGTAGGTGAGATAATGATATATCCAAAATTTTTAAAAGATAAAGATACTATAGGAGTACCTGCTCCATCAGATGGAGCAAGTGATGAAGCTCATATTAATAGGTATAAATACTCTTCAATTTTTTTTGAAAATAAAAATTATAAATTAGAGTTATCGAAAAATATAAATAAAAGTACTATGGCAAGAAGTGCTGATAAAAAAACTAGAGGTAAAGAATTAAATGAAATGTTTAAAAGTAAAAATATAGATTTTATTCTATGTGCTAGTGGAGGAGAATTCTTAGTAGAATGCCTACCATATATAGATTTTAATCTAATAAAAGAAAATCCTAAGTTTGTTGCAGGGTTTTCAGATCCTACAGGAATACTATTTCCTATAACTACTAAATATGATATTTCAACTATCTATGGAAATAACTTTTCATCTTTTGGAAGAGAAAAACTAAGCAAAAGTCACTATGATTTCTTAGATTTGATAGAAGGAAGAAAACTATCATTTGAAAGTTATCCTTTATATGAAGAAGAAAGACCAAAAACTATTACTGGATTAGATCCATATAATTTAACTGAAAAAGTAGAATGGAAAACTCTAGATAATAAAGATATAAGAATAGAAGGTAGAATTATAGGTGGTTGTATTGATATAATTTCAGAACTTATAGGCACTAAATATGATGGCATGAAAGAGTTTAATGAAAGATATAAGAATGATGGAATTATTTGGTACTTTGATAATTGTGAATTAAGTATGGAAGAAATAATTAGAGTACTATGGAAAATGAATGAATTTGATTATTTTAAATATTGCAAAGGAGTAATATTTGGAAGATTTGGGGTTAATTCATCATGGGTAGGTTATGATATAAAAAACTGTCTAAAAGATAGTATATTAAATGATTTAAATATACCAATAATATATGATGCAGATATATCTCATAAAGCAGAATGTTTACCAATATTAAATGGTAGTATAGCTACTGTTGAATGTATTAAGAATAAAGGAACGATTAGTTTTGAATTAAAATAAAATACCAGAAATGGTATTTTTTTAAATACGTAAAATTATTGTAAAACGATAAATAAATATTGACTTTCAAAAAATATAACTCTATACTTAACTCATAAAGGAGAAATTATATGCAAAAAAATAATAATCAAAAAATAGGTAAAATAATAAAGTTAGTATTAGTAGTATGTATGATTATTGCTATCCCAATAGTTGGGGTAATACCATTTTTATTAAAACATAATATTTCAATGCTAAATACAATGTTAATAATATATCCTAATGGAATATTAATGGTTGGTATTACTTGGGAATTTATTAAATTATTTAAATCATTAGAAGAAAATAATCCTTTTAATCGTGATAACGTTAAAATATTAAAAGCTGCAGGAACTATTTCCTTTATAATGAGTGGGTTATGGCTTGTTGATTTATTAGATCTAGTTTTAATAATTAAAAACTATTATATGAACTACATATTAGTATTAATATTTTTAACAGTATTATTCTTAGGTGTAGGAATAGCTCTTCATATATTAAGTGCTTTATTTAAACAAGCAACTGATTATAAAGAAGAAAATGATTTAACAATATAGGGGGAATATTATGATTGTAGTTAATTTAGATGTAATGATGGCAAAAAGAAAAATATCTTCTATGGAATTAGCAGAAAAATTAGGCATAACTCAAGCTAATCTTTCAATATTAAAAACTAATAAAGGAAAGGCAATTAGATTTTCTACTTTAGATAAAATATGTGAAATCCTAGATTGTAAACCTGGAGATATTTTAGATTATGAAGGAGATGAAAAATAATGAAAAAATTATGGATTTATTTATTACTATTATGTATCTTAAATTCAATAGTATTATTTGATCAAAGTTTTGGTATTAACATAATAATATTTACCATACCATTCTTAATATTTTTATTAGTATATATGAAGGTGAATAAATTAATTAATAATAAGAAAGGATTACTATTTTTAATTCCTATATTAGTATTATCAACAGTTAGTTCATTCTACAGTAATATTTTTATATTATTAAATGTTTTAGTAATACCGGTTTTATATATTCTATTTTTTGTATATACAACAAATCCTACATATAATATTATTGATTTATTAAAGAAAGCAACACTTCAAATATTTTTACCATTTGGTAAAATAGGTAATTTCTTTGTAGTAGTAACAATCGGTATAAGAGAAAAAGTAAAACTAAATGATAATACAAAAAAATTCTTAAAAGCATTATTAATAGTAGTGCCAGTAACATTATTGGTATTATGGTTATTAACTAGTGCTGATATGGTATTTGAAAATTATTTTTCTAATATATTTAAGGTATTTGATTATATTCCAAATACTAATATAATTGGTAGAATAATAAGTATTTTAATATTATTCACATATATAGGTTCAGTTTTAATATATTCAATAAATCCAAAAAAAACAGAAACAAAAAGAAAAAATTTAGATTATTATACAATTAGATTATTACTTACAGTATTAAATGTAATATATATAGTATTTGATATTATTCAAATAAGATCACTTTTACTACATCATGTAGGTAATACTATTACTTATGCAGAATATGCACGCCAAGGATTTTTCCAATTAATGTTTATATCTGTAATAAATCTAATAATTATATTATTATCTAAGAGCACAAAAGAAACTAAATATAATAAAATAATGAGTATATCAATGATATTCTTAACACTAATAATAATTGCTTCATCATTTATAAGAATGTACTTATATGAATCTACTTATGGATATACAATATTAAGATTAGGAGTATATATAATATTAATCACAGAAGTATTATTATTAATACCTACTATAATATATATATTTAATTCTAAATTTAAGATATTAAGAAGTTATTTATATATCACAATATTTGTATATACATTTATTAATTTATTCTCTATAGAAAGAATAATCACAGAAAATAATATTAAAAGATATTATATAAAAGATGATATTGATATAGAATATTTGGAAAATTACAATTATGATAATATTCCACAACTATACGAATTATTTAATAAATGTAAAGATGAACAATTAAAAGAACAAATAATTAATTATCTTGGTACTATGAAGTATAACTTAAAAAATGATAATGATAGTATTTTTGAATATAGTTTATCTAAAGAACAAGCAAAAGAAGTGTTAGATAAAATAAAAATAAATGATAATAAAATATATATAAGAACGGAGTAATTATGAAGGACTTAGAAAAAGAAATAGAATTAATAAAAGAAAGAAATAAAAGAGTAGAGAAAGATAAAGCATGGGAAACATCTTTATTAAGAAAAATATGTATTGCAGTATTAACTTATATTGTAGTACTAATATACTCAATATTGATAAAAAATATATCTAATATATTTTTAACATCATTAGTACCAGTAATAGGTTTCTTATTATCAACTTTATCAATGAAATTAATTAGAAAAATATGGGAAAAGAAAAAGGAAAATTAAATTTCCTTTTTTATTTGTTCAAATACTTTACCAATAGAGTCATGTATAACTAAATCGCACATACTATCATAACTAGTAGAATCACGATTAATAAGAACTAAATGACTACCTCTAAAATAATTGATAAAACCAGCTGCAGGATATACATTTAGACTAGTACCACCAATTATCAATAAATCACAATTACTAATAGCCTCAATTGATTTAATAACAGTATTATCATCTAATCCTTCTTCATATAAGACAACATCAGGTTTTATTATTCCACCACAACTACATTTAGGAATACCCTTACTATTAAATATAAACTTTTCATCATAAAACTTATGACAATTCATACAATAATTTCTTTTGATAGAACCATGTAGTTCAAATACATTTTTACTTCCTGCATCAGTATGAAATCCATCTATATTTTGGGTAATAATGCAGTCTAGTAATTTTTTTTCTTCCATAAGAGCTAATACTTCATGAGTAATATTAGGTTTAAAATTTCTAGTATCTAATTTATCTCTATAAAATTTGTAAAATTCTAAAGTATTATTCATAAAGAAAGTGTGAGATAAAATCTCTTCAGGAGGGTAATCATACTTTTCATTATATAACCCATCTTTACTTCTAAAATCCTTTAATCCAGACTCTGTGGAAACTCCAGCTCCACCAAAAAACACAATAGAATTAGATTCTTTTATCCACTTAATTAAAGTATCAATTTCATTCATAAAATCACCAATTTAATTATACTATATTATTAAAGGAAGGGACTCCTAAATTGACAAATTGACTATTTTGTAGTATAATATACATATCAATTATTGAGGTGATTGAAATTGAAAAGAACTAAGTTAATTAGTTGTCTTACCCTAGTAGTTGCTATTATGATGTTATCAATAGGCATGGTAGTACAAAATGATACATATGCCAAAGTAGCATTAGATAAGATAGAGGCTATAGACATGAAAAGTGTTGTAGCTACAGCATTAAATGTTAAAGAAGGTAATAAAGAAGAGGTAGAACCTACTTTAGAATCATCTACTAACATTGAAATGGAAACAGCTCCTGCTAGTTATATAAAAATTGAAAAAGTGTTTAGTGAAATAAGTACTGATGAAGCAATAACTGCTTTAAATGATGGTACTTTAAGATTAGAATATTCTAATGTATACTCATACAATGGTCTTTCTAAGAATAAAGGTGCTATGAACTTCAATGGTCATAGAGAAACTTATTATTCTGAAAAGGTATTACCAGGTACTGGATTAAATATACCAGGAAGACACGTTGCTGATGATGGTACAATAAGAGATAAAGATGGATATATCTGTGTAGCTGCAGATCCAAGTTACTTAGCAAAGGGAAGTATATTAATCACATCTTTAGGACCAGCTAAAGTATACGATAGTGGATGTGCATATGGAACAGTAGATATCTACGTAAACTGGTAAGACAAAAAGACTAGAAAATCTAGTCTTTTTTATTGCTTAAATACATAGAATATAGTAGGTGTAAATTTGACATTTTCACTAAAATATGCTATAATTATATACGTAATTGATGGCACATTATTCTAGTCAATTACTTTATTATGAAGACGATCTTAAAAAGTCGTTAAAAGGCACATCTGTGAAACCTTTGGTGTCTGCTTCTTACGCCCAGTTTGGGGTGGATGCTGAAGATGAGAATCATGGGCGACTCGTAATGGCATACGAATCACGACCCATTATTCGTGGAGACCAACTCTTGTGGTAAATCTATACGGACAACTTCTGATGATTTCCTACGAAGTCGGATATAAACCTGCAATGTGGCGAAAGCTATGTGTAGTGTAGCCTGTCTTGCGTGAGAATATTGGGATAAATGATCTTTTTTATTTTAGGCGGCCACCTAAAATAAAAATTGCATTTTGAAATTATTCTTGCAAAAAAGAATTAATAATAAAGTGTTGGAGAGGAAATCTCCTAGAGTGTATTTCAATATAGGATTGCAGTGGGCACTAAGTGGCAATCAAGTCATATGATTGGAAACATCATATTGATTTCTTTAAAGGGGAACCACAAATTTGGTAACGAATTTGTAGAAATCAGGGAAATCCTACTTGACCTATGGCTCAAAGTTAATTATGTTGAATGCCAAACAATTTTAGAAAAAATAAGTAGTTATACTACTTTTTTTTATGTTATAATTAACATAAGTTGGAGGATATATGGAAGAAATAATTGATATCGCAATAGAAGAAGTAAGTAGTAAATGGATAATCAATCATCAAAATATGATTATAAAGTATGCTAATAGAAATGTAGAATTTAGCGATTACCTATTAATGCAAACTACTCATAACTATGTAAAAACATTAGAAAAAAATTTTAAAAAAAATTTAGAAGATAAAAGAAAAAGTAACCCACTTTACCTTGAAGAAGAACTAGTAGAAGAATTAGGATACTCAATAAAAGATATTAAATCACCTAGATTTAGTGAACTTGTATATAAAGTTTTAAAAAATAAAAAGAATGAAATAATGGATATAATAAAAAATAGAAATTATAATTCAGCACCATCTTTTTCAATGACAGTTAGAAATAATAAAAAAATTAGTTTTAATGGAATTGACTTAGAAAAAGGAATACAAGTAGTAATACCTAAAATAAGAGATTTTGATCCTAATTTTATTAAAGATATAAAAGAAAAAGTATCACAATTAGATAATAAACTTATAAAACACCCTAGAGAAAGATTACCATATGAAACTGATGAAGAATATGAAAATTATTTAAAAGATTTCTATGATGGGGGAAGTTCTAAAAAATGAGATTAATAAAAAAGAAAAGTGAATTAAATAATTTAGTAGAACAAACAAAACGCCGTGAAAAAATAAAAAAAGAAAAAGTAGATATTAAATGGATTATAATTATTGTAACAGTAACATTTGTAATATCATTTTTATTATCACTATTAGCAAATACAACAATACCTAATTTATCATTAGTGTTTGGTATTATCATCACATTAGTATTTATATTTATAGGTATTGTATTTGATATTATAGGTGTCTCAGTAACTAGTGCTGATGAAAAAGTATTTCATTCCATGAATTCACGTAAAGTAAAAGGAGCCAGTGTTGCAGTTAAATTTAAAAAGAATGCAGATAAAACATCAAGCTTTTGTTGCGATGTAATAGGAGATATTTGTGGAGTAATTTCAGGTGCCGCTGGAACTACAATATGCGCTATATTAGTAAGTAAATATCATACAGATCTATTAATAACAGGATTAATAATAACTGCTATTATTTCATCTTTAACAATAGGTGGAAAAGCTATAGGTAAAAGTTTTGCTATTAATAAGAGTGATATTATTCTCTATGAATTTTCAAAATTTGTTTCAAATTTTTATCATTAGTTTACAAATAAATGCATATGTGTTATAGTAATGCGTAAAAAAGAAAGGGAGTATTGTATGGGATACCGATTAGATGATAAGAATATAGAACTTACAGGTAAATTGGTTGGTACAGGTAAAACAGGAAACGTGTACCATTATCGTAATATGGCCTTAAAAGTATTTAAAGAAGATAAAGATACTCCTATTGATGAAAAAACAGCAACATATTTAACAAATATTTCAACAGATCGTATACTATTACCAAAGAGTTTATTATTTTATAATAATACATTTAGAGGTTATACATATAAATTAGTTCCAAAAAAAGGTTCAGGGCAAAGAATAATAATGCTTCCAAAAGATGATTTAATTCAAGATATTAGAGTACTTGAAAAAGATGTAGAAAGATTAAGTAATAAAGAAGTTTTATTAAATGGAATAGAACCAGAAAATACAATATTTAATGGAAATTTATATATAACAGACCCAACTAGTTACACAGTACTAGAAGGATGGAATTCAAAAGAATTAGAAAAAATAAATAAGTATCAACTGCATTTATTATTAATATCACTAATAACTTCAGAATTAAGAAAAAATAATCAAGCATCTAAAAAACAATTAGAATTAGTAAAAGAAATACTAGATATGAGAGATGAATATGAAGATAGTAGTGATTTCTTCATAGATGTAATAGGTAATAATGATTCAATAAAACAATTTGTAAAGAAAATGCAATAGACAAGTAATAACTTGTCTTTTTATTTTGTATATAGTAAAATATAATAAGTTTTGAGGTGATAAAATGATTACATTAAATAACGTAAGCCTAAAATTTGGAAAAAGAACTTTATTTGAAGATGTTAATTTAAAATTTACTAATGGAAATTGTTATGGACTTATAGGAGCTAACGGTAGTGGAAAAAGTACTTTCTTAAAATTATTAAGTGGAGAGTTAGAAACAACTACAGGTGAAATAACAATTACTAAAGGTGAAAGAATATCTATTTTAAAACAAGACCATTATGAATATGATGAAAAACGCGTTATGGATGTTGTATTAATGGGTAATCCTAAATTATATTCAATAATGGAAGAAAAAGATAAGATGTACTCACAAACAGAATTCACTGAAGAAGATGGAATGAAATTAGCTAATTTAGAAGCAGAGTTTATGGAATTAGATGGATGGAATGCTGAAGCAGATGCTGCTACTTTATTAAATAATTTAGGAATAAATGAAGAATATCATTATGTAACAATGAAAGAAATACCAGTTAAATTAAGAGTTAAAGTATTATTAGCTCAAGCTTTATTTGGTAACCCTGATATCTTACTTCTAGATGAACCAACTAACTCTCTAGACTTAGATGCTATTCGTTGGTTAGAAGAATTTTTAATTAACTTTAATAACACAGTAATTATAGTATCCCATGATAGATACTTCTTAAATAAAGTATGTACTCATATAGTAGATATTGATTATACAAAAATAAAACTATATGTAGGTAACTACGACTTCTGGTATGAATCAAGTGAATTATTACAAAAACAAATGAGAGAGTCAAATAAAAAGAAAGAAGAAAAAATCAAAGAATTACAATCATTTATTGCAAGATTCTCAGCTAATGCATCTAAATCAAAACAAGCAACATCTCGTAAGAAAATGTTAGAAAAAATTGAATTAGATGAAATAGTTCCATCATCAAGAAAATATCCATACATAGATTTCAAAATAGAAAAAGAAGCTGGAAAAGAAATATTAAAAGTAGAAAATCTAACAAAAGAAATAGATGGTAAAAAAATACTTAATAAAATAAATTTTACAGTATTAAAAAGTGATAAAATATGTATTATTGCTAAAGATGATATGGTAAAAACAACATTATTTAATATATTAAGTGGAAAAGAAAAATATGATAAAGGATTAATAGAATGGGGTAAAACTATTAACTTTGAATATATTCCACAAGATAATACAAGCTACTTTAATACTGATAAAAATATAATTGATTGGATTGGACAATACTATGATATAAAAGATGAATCTGTAACAAGAGGATTCTTAGGAAGAATGTTATTCTCAGGTGATGACGTATTTAAAAAAGTAAATGTTCTATCAGGTGGAGAAAAAGCAAGATGTATGTTATCAAAAACAATGTTACAAGAGCCTAATTTCTTAATATTAGATGAACCTACAAACCACTTAGATCTAGAAAGTATCACATCACTAAATAAAGGTTTAGTTAATTTTAAAGGAGAAATTATTTTTACATCACGTGATTACGAACTTAATAGAACTGTTGCTAATAGAGTAATAGAAATAAAAGAAGATGGATCTATTATAGATAGACCAATGACTTATGAACAATACTTAGAAGAAAGTAAAAAGTAAAAAAGCTTTTTACTTTTTTAATTGAATAATAAGATATATATGGTATAATAAAAAAAAGGAAGTCTTGTTATGAATAAAAAAACTTTTGGAATAATAGGGGTAATATTAATAGTATTATTATTAATTATTAGTTGTTTTATTAGCACAGATAAAAAATCATCCTCCGATGATATTCAAACAATTATTTCTAATGCAGAAAAAGAAAGTGAAAATGTAAAAGATAATGAGAAAAAAGAATTTATAGATATCAGTATAGATGATTATTTAAATAAATATAATAGTGAAGAAAATTCACTAGTATTAATAGGTAGACCAACGTGTCATTATTGTCAAATAGCAGAACCAATTCTTCATAATGTAGCTTATAAATATAATATTGACATTAATTATTTAAATACAGATAATTTTCAAGATGGAGATAGTCAAAAATTAGTAGAATCAGATTCATTCTTTACAAATGGATTTGGTACACCTCTATTATTAGTAGTAGGTAATGGAAGTATAAAAGATAAACAAGATGGACTAACAGATACTAATCACTATATAGAGTTTTTAAAAGAAAATGAATTTATAAAATAGGAGGTTGACGTTATGAATTCAATATATAAAAGAGTATTAAAATTTAAACAAAAATATCCAAATACAATAGCATGGAGATTACAAAAAAATGCTAGTGTAATTGAAAAACATTTAAATCCAGGAGAAGAAGTTAGATATGCTTTCGCAGCCCAAAAAAATGATAATGTATTTAATATATTTGAAACTGCAGTAGTAGCTCTAACAAGTAAAAGAATATTAATTGGTAGAAAAAGAGTATTTTTTGGTTACTTCTTAAACTCAATTACACCAGACATGTTTAATGATTTAAAAGTATCAGGTGGCCTATTTTGGGGTAAAGTTTATATTGATACAGTAAAAGAATATGTAACTCTTTCTAATATAAGTAATGAAGCACTAACCGAAATAGAAACAGAAGTATCTACATATATGATGGAAGAAAAGAAAAAATATGCAAATGAATTAAGTGATGGAGACTAGGAATTAGTCTCTTTTTTTGTTATAATTAATATGGTGGTAGTATGGATAAAATAAAAAGAATTATTTTAGTTATATTTTTATTAATATTAGTATATTTTGGATATAAAATTTTAATAAAAGAACATGAAGTAATATATACAATAGATAAATATAAAATACATGAACACTTTTATATAAATAAAGACCATTATTATGATTTAACTATTAATAAAGGTAAATTAAATTATACTTATACATTAAACAAAAATTTATCAAAAGAAAAAGGAATCATTAAAGATATAAAAACATATAAGAGTAATAACTTAGTGTGTATAATTCCCATATATAAAGAAAGTATAAATAAAGAAATTTTTTGTAATCTAGATAATCAACAAGTATCAAATGATTATTTAATAAAAACTTACAATAAAGATTTTAAGGTAATAAAAAAGAAAATAAAAAAATATGAAATAAAATTACCTAGTAGTTCTAATATATATAAAAAATATAAAAAGAACACTGTATTTCAAAATAATATACTAGATAATTATAATTACTACATATGGAATTATAAAGGAATATTAATTTTAAATAATAAAGAATTAAAATATCAAAAAATATTAAATTATGATTTATATGATAATGTTATGGCTACTAGTATTGATAGATACTATGTTATATTTGAAAATACAAATGTAAATGGAATAGAGAATATATATTATTATGATTCTAAAAATAATAAAGTAAATAAATTTAAATTAAAAGAAAAAATAGATAAAGATTCTTATATTAATGGAGTAGTAGATAATATTATTTATGTTACTGATAGAAAAAATAAAAAAGAATATAAAATTAACGTAGTTAAAAAGTCTATTGAAAGAATAGATGATGATTATAATTATATAATCTATGAAAATAATAATAAAAAAGTAGTATCAAAGAGCGACTTCTTTATGAATGAACAGTATTTTGATAATAAGTATTTAAAAGATAAAGAAATAACAGATAGCCTAGAATTAGTAAAAGATAATAATTACTATTATTATTATAAAGAAGGAAAAATTTATAAAGCACTAGATACTAATAAAAAACATTCTATTTTATTATTAGAATTAGATGATATAAAAGAGTGGAAAGTATCTAATGGAATAATAATTATAATGGCAAGAGATAGTATATATCAATATACAGACCAAGAAGGATTAAGAAAAATTGTTAAAAGTAATGAATTAAAATATAATTATAAAAATATATATAAAATAGGGAAGAAATAATTCTTTCCTATTTTTTAATAAAAATATTGAAAAATAAAATAGTATTTGATATAATCATAAGTGCAACTGGGGTTATAGCCAAGTGGTAAGGCGTGGGTCTGCAACACCCTGATCGTTGGTTCAAATCCGACTAGCCCCTCCAATTTGCGAATGTGGTTCAATGGTTAGAATACGGCCTTGCCAAGGCTGTGATGGGGGTT
>CAMOVZ010000002.1 GCA_946628045.1 uncultured Caryophanales bacterium | reverse complement strand
ATCAAGTAGGAGATGTTACTCATACATTTGATTTTAAAGTAGAATATGGACAAAGTATATCTGGTGATGACGATGATTATGCAGATGTTTCTCCTGAAGTAGTTGCAATAATGAATGAAATCGTAGGAGATCCAGGTACTCATAGAAATCCGCAACAAGATGTAGCTAATGAAGATATAGCAATCGATATAGATGGAAATGTTCTTAATTTAAATGCATGGATTGGAACTGATAAATTTAGTAATACAAGTAAGACATATTCAAAAGAAATAGATAGTGAAACAAACAAGGCATACGCAGTATTAGGAGAATGTAGCGGTTATGTTTCAATGGCTACTGCATCTGAAACTATAGTAAATGGTGAATGGACTACTACAGTTCCAGCATATATATTATTTGCTGGAGATACTAAGTTTATTCCATTTACAACTATAAGTTGTTTATTTGCTAAAACAGAAGATGCTAGTGCAGTTAGAACAACAGTAACTAGTTTACCTGAATTCCCAAAAACATATTATATTATGGATGAAGCTTTCGAATTTGCTAATACATTTGAAAATCTAGTTATTCCAAAACAATTTAAGAAAATTGATAATCGTGCATTTTATTATGCATTTAGTGATAGTGGTTCAAATAATACATTGACATTTGAAAATGGTTCACAATTGGAATATATTGGCTATGGCGCTTTTTCTAGAAATAATTTAGTTGGAAGTGTAACTATACCTTCAAATGTTAGAAAACTAGGTGAGTATGCATTCGATGAGAATAATTTAATATCAGTTTCTTTACCAACAGCAGCAGATTATTATGATAATGATCCTGATTACTTGAATACGTTTGATTCTGAAGTTACAATAATTCGTTATTAAAAAAGAACTTTTAAAAAGTTCTTTTTTTATTGTATAATAATTTTAGGAGATTTATATGAAACTAGAAGTATTATTATCGGTTATGAATTTAAAGAAAAAAGATCTTTCTTTGATGAATATTACTAGTAAATGTACAGTAATAAATCAATGTGGAAAGAATGATTTTTCTGTGTATAAAAACTTTAATATATATTCATCTAAAGATACTGGTTTATCTAATAGTAGAAATCTAGGTTTAACTAAGTTAAGTGAAGATATAATAATACTTTGTGATGATGATGTTATTTATAATACTGATTATGAAAAAACTATTATTTCTGAATTTGAAAATAATAAAGATGCGGATGTTATTATATTTAATATAGATAGTCCTAATAGAAAAATAAAACTAAATAAAAAAAATAAAAAACTACATTTTTATAATATACTTAGTTTTTCTTCTTGTAGAATTGCTTTTAGGAGAAAAAGTGTAAGTAATATTAAATTTAATAATATGTTTGGTGCTGGAGCTAAATATAGTAGTGGGGAAGATTCTTTATTTTTAGTGGAATGTTTAAATAAGGGATTAAAGATATATTCTAGTACTAGAAATATTGGTGTAGTTAATCATATGAAATCCACTTGGTTTAAAGGATATGATGAAAAATATTTCTTTGATAAAGGTGCACTATTCACAGCTATTAATAAAAAAATAAGACATATTTTAATTCTTCAATATTTATTAAGACATAGAGAATTATTTACTAATATTAAATTTTTTAAAGCTTTAAAAATTATGTTAGCTGGATCTAAAAGTTATTTAGGTGATATATATGAATGATTTAATTAGTATAATTATTAATGTATATAATGGTGAAAAATACATAAGAAAATGCTTAGATAGTGTAGTTAATCAAACTTATAAAAATATAGAAATAATAATAGTAAATGATAAATCAAGTGATAATACTTTAGATATTATAAATAGTTATAAAGATAAAAGGATTAAAGTAATTAATAATAAGAAAAATATGGGATTATCTTTATCTAGAAATATAGGAATAGATAATAGTACTGGTAAATATTTATATTTTGTAGATGTTGATGATTTTATAGAATTAGATACGATAGAGTATTTATATAAATTAATAAAAAAATATAGAGTGAAACTTGCTACTTGTAGATGTTTAGATATATATGATTATAATTATAAATATAAAAAAGATGATGAATATATAAAAATTCTTACTAAAGAGGAAATGTTAAATAGAGTTCTATTAACTATCGATAGAAGTGGGACTACTTGGAATAAATTATTTGATAGAAATCTATTTAATAATATTAGATTTGAAGATAGAATAATAAATGATGTAGTTACAACTTATAAATTAGTATTAGAATGTGAAAAAATAGTTTTTAGTAATCAAATAAAGTATTTCTATTTCAGACATAGTGATAGTATTTTAGGTAAAAAGAATTATAAACATTCAATTGATTTATATGATGCTGCTATAGAAAGGTATAATTATATAGATAAGTTATATCCTGATTTAATAGAAAATAAAATATGTTTATTATTATTAATTATGAGTTTATATGTAATGAATAACGAATATGTTAATAAACATTTAGATAAGAATAATGCTTTGGATTTATATAAAAAATTATATACTTGTAAAGTATTAAGAACTAATATTAGATTTAATGATAAGATAAAATTATTAATATTTAGAATAAGTCCTAAATTGTATAGATTTATTATTAAGATATATTTAAAAATAAAGAAATAGGTGATTACATGAAGAAATTTAAAGATAATGTATTAAGTATATATTTAATTGTTAATATAGTTTTAATATTTTTTAGTTGTTATCTTTCTTATACAGAAGTTATAAAATATAAATCTTTTATAAGTTTATATGGTACTTTATTATTTTTAAATTTTATTATATTTATAGTTCTTTTAATTAGAAAAAAAATAAAATTACATATATATGATTTCTTTATATTATTGATGATTATTTTTGGTGTAATATCTACAATATTTGCGATACGAAGTAATGTGGCTTTATATGGATTTACTGGTAGGTATGAAGGCTTGATATCGTTACTTTATTATTATTCAATATTTTTAATAAGTAGTTGTATTCCTAAAGAACAAAGAAAAATGATCGTATATACAATATTAGTTATGGGATTAACTGAATTAGTTTATGGATTATTGCAAGTTATGAATATGGATATTGTAAAAACTATAATTCATGATAAAACATTGTGGGTTACGGGATATACATATAATCCTAATTTCTTTGGAATAATTATGCTTATTAGTTTGTGTTACTCTTTGGGGTTATTTATAGAGAATAGTTCTTTGAAAAGGAGAATAATTTATATAATTTTATTTATATTATTTTTAATAGGATTATTATTAAGTAATACTACTAGTTGTGTTGTTGGATTGATATTTATACTTATTTATTTAATATTCTATTGTATAAGAAATAAAAATATTAATTCATTACTAGTAGTATTAATATTAGTAATAAATATTACATTTATTATGAATCAATTTGGGTATACTACAATAGTAAATGATTTAATTAGAACTAAGAATGAAACAGTAGAAATAGCTAAAGGTAATGTAGATGGATACTATGGTACTAGAAGAATTAAAATATGGTCCGAAACTATGAAAATAGTTCCTAAAAATTTAGTACATGGTGTTGGTATAGATAATTTCTTTTTTGCTTTTGGAAGTAAACCATTAATAATAAAAGTTTATATGTATGATAAAGCTCATAATGAGTTTCTACAAATATTAATAACTGAAGGAATATTTGCTTTAATTAGTTATTTGTTATTTTATATTAGTGTGTTATTAATAGGATTTAAAAATAATTATAAAAAATATCATTATTTGTTACTAACTCCTATTGCTTATTTAATACAGGCATTTTTCAATATAAGTGTTATAGAAATAGCTCCTATATTTTTTATAAGTTTAGGATTATTAATAGATAGAAGTGATAAAGATAATACTATATATAAAAAATATATTAAAAGATTATTTGATATTATATTATCTTTGATATTTATTATTATATTATCTCCATTATTTTTAATAATTTCATTATTAATAAAGTTAGAAGATAAGAAAGAAATATTTTATAAACAAAAAAGAACAGGTAAATATGGAAAAGAATTTAATATATTGAAATTTAGAACTATGAATAATAAGAAGATTACTAAGATAGGTAAATTTTTAAGAAATAGTTCAATGGATGAGTTGCCTCAATTTATTAATGTATTAAAAGGTGATATGAGTATTGTAGGCCCTAGACCATGGATTGTGGATTATTATAAGAAATTTAATAAAAAGCAAAAGAAAAGAAATAGTGTAAGGCCTGGAATTATAGGATTGGCTCAAGTTAATGGTAGAAATAATATTACTATATTTGAGAAAATCAATTATGATTTAAAGTACGTTGAAAATGTTTCTTTTACTATGGACTTAAAAATACTATTTAAAAGTATTAGTGTTATCTTTATAAAAGATGATATAAAAGATATGGATAAATATATAAGTAATGAATTAAAAGAATTGAGTAAAAAGAATAAAATTGATAAGTAGAATTAGATATAAAAGAATTTGATTTTTCAAATTCTTTTTCTTTTATGATATACTATACATAATGAGTGTGGTGATTCTATGGTATCAGTAATAATACCTGTTTATAATAGTAGTAAATACTTAAGAGAATGTATAGACAGTGTATTAAAACAAACATATAAGAATTTAGAAATTATTATTATTGATGATAGAAGTACTGATGATAGTGTAGATATTATTAATAGTTATAAAGATAAACGAATTAAATTTATAAAATTAAAAAAGAATAGTGGAGTAAGTATTTGTAGAAATAAAGGTATAGATTTAGCTACTGGTGAGTATATTACTTTTATTGATTCAGATGATTATTGGGATATAGATAAAATAAAAAAGCAAGTTAAATTCATTGAAAAAAACGATTATACTTTTATATATAGTAACTATGCTTTTTTGAAAAATGGGAAGAAACATATTACTCATGTTCCTAAGAGTATTACATATAAAGAAGCTTTAAAAAATACAACAATATTTACATCGACTGTCATGTTTAATATGAAACATTTAAAGAAAAAAGATATATATATGCCTATAATAAAAAGGGGTCAAGATACTGCTACATGGTGGAAAATATTAAGAAATGGTGTTACTGCTTATGGTATGGATGATGTATTATCTATATATAGAGTTGGTAAAAGTTCTCTTAGTTCTAATAAGTTAATAGCTTTGAAAAGAACGTGGGATTTATACAAGTTAGAAAATTTATCTTTATTAAAAAGAATTTATTGTTTTAATTGTTATGTTATAAATGCAATTAAGAGAAGATTATAAAAGATGAGACTCTACGAGATGAAAAACTAAAAAAATAATTGCAATAAATAATGTCTATTTTAATAATTACACAAATTAAAAGAGAAAGTAGTTTCTCTTTTCTTTTTTTATATAAAATGATATTCTATTTATAGGTAGATGGTTATGAAAGTATTACAAGTAAGTATGGGACTATCATTTGGTGGTATTGAAAATATAGAGTTAAATATTGCTAGAAATATTAACTCTAGTTTTACTTGTGACTTTTTAACTCCTAATGATGGAGTGTTTAATTTATATAAAGAAGAAATAAATAAATTAGGTGGAAATATTTATAATCTTGATTGTAATAGAAAAAATATATTTTCTAAGATTAAATATTACATAAGATTAAATAAGTTTTTAAAGAAAAATAGATATGATGTTATTCACATAAATTCAAGTATATTTTTATTCTCATACCAAGTATTAAAATTATCTAAAAAATATGGATGTAGAGTTATATCACATATACATAGTGTTCCTAAAATTAGTAAATTTAAAAAAATAATTATTAATATGTTGATGACTAAATATATTAAGAAAGTTGATATGATATTAGCTTGTTCTTGTAAAGCAAGGGATAATCTGTTTGAAACTAAGTATTTTGATAAAATTAAGATACTTGAAAATGGTATAGATATTAATAAATATAAATTTAATAAAGTTAAGAGAGATGAAATAAGAACTAAATATAATTTAAATGATAAGAAAGTATATGCTTATATAGGTAGATGTGATTTAGATAAGAATGTTTCATATGTTATAGATTTATTTTATAGGATAAGTAATATTGATAAGAATAGTCATTTATTATTAATAGGTAATTTAGATGAATTAAAGACTAAAGTTAATAATTTAAATATAAGTGATAGAGTTACTTTTTTAGGATTTATAGATAATGTTAATGAAGTATTAAATGGTATAGATGTTTGTATTTATCCCAGTATAAGAGAGGGATTTGGTTTGTCTATATTAGAGGCTTTAACTAATGGAGTAATTGTATATGGTTCTAATAATATAATAGATGAATTTAATAGTTATTCTAATTATAGATCTTTTAATTTAAATGATAATATAGATGATATTACTAAAAATATTTTATCTAATAATATAAAAATAAGAAGAGAAGATGTATATAAAAATATGAGTAAATATGATATTAAAAAATATTCTTCTATATTAGAAAATATATATAGAGGTGATAGATATGAGGACTAAGTATTCTTTAAGAAACTCTATTACTTCTTTTATTAGTAATATTGTATTATTAATTGTTACTCTTGTTTCTCAAAGAGTATTTATAGATATTTTGGGAATTGAGTATTTAGGTTTAAATGGATTATTTTCTAATGTTTTAACTATGCTTAGTTTATTTGAATTAGGTATAGGTAGTGCAATTATATATCATTTATATAAACCGTTAGCTAAGAATGATATTAAGAGTATTAAGTCATTAGTATTATTTTATAAGAAGACATATAATATTGTAATATTAGTAATGTTTTTAGTAGGATTATTAATACTACCAATAGTTCCTTTTTTTGCTAAAACTAATGTTAATGTTAATATTTATTTAGTTTATTTACTTTATTTAATTTACACTTTAATGAGTTATTTTATTGCATATAAAAGAAGCTTGATAATAGCAGATCAAAAGAATTATATTAATAATATAATTCATATGATTTATTTAATTATATTAAATGTACTACAATTAGTTATATTATTTATTACTAAAAATTATTATTTATACATATGTGTAAAAATATTATGTGTATTCTTAGAAAATGTTATTACATCTATAATTGCATCTAAGATGTATCCGTATTTAAAAAATAAAGAAAAACTAGAATTATCTAGAAATATAAAGAATGATATTACTAATAAAGTAAAAGCATTGTTTATTCATAAATTAAGTGCTGTTATTAAATATGGTACTGATTCTATTATGATATCTATTTTCTTTGGACTTAAATTAGTTGGTATATATACAAATTATTACTATATTATGTATACAGTTAATACTATATTTAGTGGTATAGTTTCTAATGTTAGTGCTAGTGTAGGTAATTTATTAGTAGAAAAAGATTTAAATAAGAGATATTTAATATTTAAAAAGATTAATTTCTTGAATTTTTATATTTCAATATTTACATCTTCTTGTATATTAGTTTTATCACAAGACTTTATTACAATATGGGTAGGAGATAAATATCTATTATCTTTCTTTACTTTAGTAATTTTAGTTATTAATTTCTATCAAGTAATGATGAGAAATGCTTATTTAACATTTAAAGATGCTGCTGGTATTTGGGTAGAAGATAGAATTGTACCAGTATTAGAAATAATTTTAAATATAACTTTCTCAATTGTATTATTAAAATTATTTGGAATAGTAGGAATATTCTTAGGTACTTTAATTAGTACTATACCTGTATGGTTTTATAGTTATCCTAAGTTTGTGTATAAAAAGATATTTAATAAAGATTCAGTATATTATGTAAAGGATAATATAATTCAAATAATTAGTTTTATATTTATAATTATTAGTTGTTATTTATTATCTAATTTATTTAGTAACAATAATATTTATATTGAATTAATAGTTAGAGGTTTAATAACAGTATTTGTTAGTAGTGTATTGTTTATAATAATATTTAGAAATACTGATGAGTATAAATATTATAAAGAAATGATATTTAAAAAGTAGTATATAATTTATTTATTACTAACTGTAAAAACTAATATTTTGTTTATTGACAAAGTTATCTATTCCTTATATTTCAACAAAAAACTAGTAATAAAAAATTTTTATAGCTGTCAAAAAGTGAAGTTTGACAGTTATTTTTTTTGCTGCTAGAATATTGAACTGTACCGTGCAAAGAGGTGTAATTTATGAATAATGAAATATATGATAATTGTAAGGAGGATCCGACCCTGATATTTCAATATATCAAGCAAGGTGATTACGAATTAGTATACGAATTAGTTAATAATAATATTGTGAATATTAATACTATTGATTGTTTAGGTAATGATGTAGTTACTAGACTTTTAAAAGCAAAACAATATGAATATGTTATTATGTTAATGAAAAAGAAAAATTGGGATGTTAATAATCAAAATGATGAAGGTAATACTTTTGGACATATATTAGCTATGGATAATTCTCCTATGGCTTTAAAAGTAGTAGAACAATTAACTAAGAAAAGTAATTATATTCCTAATTTAAAAAATAAGAAACATGAAACCGCTATGGATATAGCACTTAATAATAATTATTTATGTACTGCATTTAAATTATTAGAAGATAAAAGATTTAATGAAATAGATTATTCATCATTTAAAAATTTATTTATGGCAAGTATTGAAAATAAATATTATGGTAAGTATTCTAAGATTACTAATTTAGAAATTATAGTAGATAGTTTAGAGAAAAAAGAACTCGATTCTACTATGAAGAATTTAGTAGATAGTATTAGCGATAATTTAGATAGAATTAAAAATGATATTATGAATAATAGAAATTATACAATAGTATCTATTATTAATAATTATGCATAGAGCTTAGGCTCTTTTTTTATTGACATAATACTAATGTAAATCTATAATGATAATAGATATAATAGGAGAGTATATGAAGAGAAATAAAAAGAGAGATAGAATTACAATTTTATTGTTATTGCTATTGGGAATAAGTATAGGTTTTGCAGCTTTAGCTACTACATTAAAGATTAATGGTGATGCAAATATTACTAAAAACACATGGAGTGTTTACTGGGATAATGTAGATAATGAGGATGGTGTTACTACAACTACACCAGTAATAAGTCCAGATGAAGGAGAAAATGCAAAGACAGAGGTTAGTTGGACTGCTGTTTTAGATAAACCTGGGGATTATTATGAATTTACTGTTGATGCAGTTAATGCTGGAACAATTGATGCAATGATTACTAAGATTGAGAAAAAGTTAAATGGTTCTGCAATTTCTGAAAATAACAAATTACCAGATTATGTTATATATGAGGTAACTTATGCTGATGGTAGAGAAGTAGAAAAAAATCATTTGTTAAAGAAAGCAGATACTTCTACAACTCCATCTACTCCTACAACACAAGCTTATAAAGTAAGAGTAGAGTATGATAAAAATGCAGTAACAAATAGTGATATAAATAATCAACAAAGTGATATTGAATATACATTTAGTTTTGCGGTAACATATGGGCAAGCAGATGAAAATGCTATTGATATTGATATTCTGCCAGTACTTAGTAAACAAAGATTTCAAATACTTACTAATGGTATGATTGATTTAAAATTAATAACTGCTGTATCACCTGCGACAACTGCTCAATATAATGCAGTAAAATCTACATTAACTGCAGCTAACATTGTTTCGCCTTCTAGGGAAGCAGTAGATGTTACTTTAGCTACTTCTGGTGATCCTAGTGATTGTGAATTTCAAACTTGGGAATCTTGTTTTGGTCTTTATGATGAGGATCATCAAGATGGACGTGTATACCATTTAACGGGTGATGCAGAAGATGGATTACCAGTATATGCTTGGTTGGATGGTACTACAATATATTATTATTCTCCATATGGAAAAATTGCTTTACCAGAGGATTCAAGTTGGTTATTTGATGGACCTGCGCCATATGCATATTCTGAAGATTTCTTTGGAGAATCAAATCTTGATTTAACAGGTTTTGATACAAGTAATGTAAGAAATATGGAGTCTTTATTTGGAACTTATAATGATACTAAAAAAATTAAGTCAATTAATACTACTGGATGGGATACATCTAAAGTAGCTAATATGAATGCAATGTTTGCTGGATTAACTGATATAACTTCATTAGATTTGAGACATTTTAATACGGAAAACGTAATTGATATGAGTAGTATGTTTAGTCGTATGAATTCACTTGAAACTTTAGATTTAAGTTCTTTTGATACAAAAAATGTGACTAATATGTATGATATGTTTTCCTATGATGATAAATTAAAAACTATATATGCTAGTGACAAATTTGTTACTACTAAAGTTACTGGTAATAAGGGTAAGGATATGTTTAGAGATTGTACCTCAATAGTAGGTGGTGGAAATACTACTTATGATTCTGGTAAGATTGATAAGACATATGCAAGAATAGGTACATCAGAATTACCTGGATACTTTAAAGCTAAAAATTAAAGAACCTTATGGTTCTTTTTTATTGTATTCTTTTAAAATGTTTGTTAAAATATATGAGAATGAATGGAGGGATACTATGCGTATACCTGATTTTAATGAAGCTAGAACTAGGGATAAGAGACTTTATAAAAGATTAGAGTTTTCTTTAGATGAATCTGTTTTAGGAAAGTATAATGGTAAAAAATATTTTATTAAGACTTATGGTTGTCAAATGAATGAACATGATAGTGAAAATATTGCTGCTTTACTTGAAAAGTTAGGGTTTAGTCGAGTAGATAATTATTTAGATGCCGATTTAGTTTTACTTAATACTTGTAGTATTAGAGAAAATGCTCATAATAAAGCATTTGGTATGTTAGGTAGACTAAAACATATGAAGTTAGATAAGAAAGATCTAATAATTGGTTTAACTGGATGTATGGCACAGGAATCTAGTGTTGTTGAAGAAATACTTAGAGATTATAAATTTGTTAATTTTGTATGTGGTACACATAACTTGAATGAATTACCTACTATAATAGATAAATCTATAGAATCGAATAAACAACAAATAGAAGTATATTCTAGAGAAGGTGATCTATATGAAGGATTACCTGTAGTTAGAACTAATAATTATAAAGCTTATGTTAATATAATTTATGGTTGTGATAAATTCTGTACTTATTGTATAGTTCCTTATACAAGAGGAAGAGAAAGAAGTAGAGCAAAAGAAGATATCTTAAAAGAAGTAGATGAACTAATAAAAGATGGTTATAAAGAAATAACTTTATTAGGACAAAATGTTAATGCTTATGGAAAAGATTTATATGATGATTATAATTTAGGTGATTTACTTGAAGAAATAGCTAAGAAAGATATTCCTCGTGTTAGATTTATGACATCTCATCCATGGGATTTTACTGATAAGATGATTGAAGTAATTGGTAAATATAAAAATATAATGCCTAGTGTACATTTACCAGTACAAAGTGGAAGCAATAAGATATTACGTTTAATGGGTAGACGTTATACTAGAGAAAGTTATTTAGAGTTATTTCATAAAATAAAAGATACTGTGAAAGATGTAGCTATTAGTACTGATATTATTGTAGGATTCCCAGGCGAAACTGAGGAAGATTTTTTAGAAACACTTTCTTTAGTAGAAGAATGTAAATATGACAATGCATTTACTTTTATATTTAGTGTTAGAAAAGGAACTCCTGCAGAAAAGATAAAAGACAATACTACTTTGTCTGAAAAAGAAGAAAGACTTCAAAGATTAAATGAAGTGGTTAATAAATATTTCTTAGAAAACAATCAAGCTCTTGTTGGTAAGGTATTAAATGTATTAGTAGAAGGTGTATCTGAAAAGAAAGATATGTATTATGGATATAGTGAAACTAATAAGCTAATTAATTTTACTAGTGATAAAGAACTAGTACCGGGTGACTTAGTAGATGTAGAAATAACTGAAGCTAAGACATGGAGTTTAGATGGAAAAGTTAAATAAAAGTTTAGATGAAGTAGTAGACTGCATTAAAAATTCTAAGGAATATAAAAAGTGTATTGAATTAAAAGAAAAAATGAATTCAAATGATGAGATTAATTCTTTAGTAAAAGAAATTAAATTAAAACAAAAAAAATATATTAGAACTAATGATTCTAATATACTTAGTGAATTAAATGAATTAGAAGAGAAACTTAATTGCATACCAATATATCATATATATACTGAGAATCTTGAAAAGGTTAATTATTATATTAATTATGTTAAAGATGAATTAAATGAATATTTTGATAATTTATTAAATAAAAAATACTAGTTAACTAGTATTTTTTTATTTCTTCTAATATTCTATTTGTACAATCTTTTATAAATTCTTTTACCAAATATATATCAAATGTATATGGTTTTTCTTTTTGAGAATTTTCTATTATAATACCCATTTTATTTATTAATATATCTAATTTATTTATTGGTATTTCATTAATAGAAGTATCTGGTACTTTAAATTCTTCATAGAATAGTGATAAATCTAAATTATATTCATCAATTAAATCTTTATTTAAATTAGTATAATCTGAATAAATTAATTGTGAAATTTCTTCTTTACTTGTATTTATAGTAGTACCATCTAGTAATTTTATACTTTCACCATTTGATATTTTAGTCATTATTTCTTCATACCATATTTTATCTGTATATAAATGGATGAAATATCCTAAGTTGAATGAATTATATTTAAATGTTGGATATCTTTTAACAAATAAATTTATATCTGGGATATCATTTCTACTATTATGAGAGAAATGAGATGTGCTTTTAGGCATTCCTATTTGTTTTGCAATATCAGGGGCTATTGAACCTAAAAAGTAATCTTTGTGATCATCTATTTCTAATTTATTTTCTAATTCTTTAGCGATAGCTAAATGAATAATAGCTGAAGCCATAAAACTCCTCCTTATTCTTATATACATTATAACATTATTTTTTTAGTTATAAATACTTTTTAGTACTTTTTTAATTGCTTTTACATATATTATTTTAGGAGGAGAATATGTCTAATTATAAAGAGATTGTTACTAAAGCAGTTATTTCTAAAGGAAAAAAATTATTTACTACTAATCATAGTGTACAAGTAAGTAATCCTTCTACTGTATTGGGTTGTTGGGTTATTAATCATAATTTTAAAGGAAGTAAGAATGGTAATAGTATTATTATAGATGGAAGTTATGACGTTAATATATGGTATTCTTATGATAATGATACTAAAACTGATGTTATTAAAGAGACTAATACATATCATGAGGTTGTTCATATGAGAGATACAGATACTGAAGGGGAAGAAATAATAGTTAGAAGTTTAAAACAACCTAATCCTTTAAAAGTAGAAATAGATAATAATAGTATTAATTATACTATTGAGAAAGAATTAGGTATTGAATTAGTTGGAGATGTTAAAGTAAAAATAGAAGCTAATGAAGATGATGATATTTGGGATGAAATAGTAGAAGAAGAAAAAATAGATGAGACAATTGATAAAGAAGTGAAAGAAGACTATATAAATGATGAAATTATATAGTCTTTTTATTGTTTAATTATGTTATTTGTTGTATAATTATTTATATTAAGAATAGGTGATTATATGAAAAGTAATAATAAGGGATTTACTTTAACTGAGTTATTAGTAGTAGTTGTAATACTTGGAATAATTACTGGTATATCTATTCCTTTAATTAGAGGGTTAAGTGCTAGCTTTGAAAAGAAAAAGTATACTAATTATGCAGATAGTGTTTTATCTGCTTCTAAGTTATATAATGATTCTTATAATGAAGATTTATTTGGACATAAGGAATATGGATGTGCTTATATTAGATATAATGATTTAGTAGAAAGAAATCTATTAAAAGATATTCAAATAACTAATATATCTTGTAATAGTGAGAATACTTATGTAAGGGTTATTAAGCAAAAAGATAAATATGGTTATTCTAATTATTTATCTTGTGGGAAGAAAGTAAATGGTAAGGCTAGTAATGTTACTACTTCTATTCCTAGTGTAATACCAGAAATAGATGAAAATTCTTGTTCTGGAGTAAGTGATAACAATTTATTAATAAGTGCAGATGAGAAAGAAATAGGAAATGTATTCAATAAAAAAAGAAAGAAAACTAAGTTAACTATAACTAGTGGTACTGGTATAAATAATAATGTAGTTATTTATACTAAATGGAGTACTAATAGAAATGATTATAGTGATACTGGATTTAATAAAACTACTTTTAAAGTAAAAGGTAATCAAGAAAAAGAATTATTAAATGGTAATTTAATTACTACTACATCTAGTGAGTTATTAACGCCTGAAGGTGAAAGTGGTGCTTATTATTTAATAGTAAGAGTAGATAATTTATTTGATTTATATGGAAGTAAATGGAAAAATCCTGATAAAACAGAGAGTAAATATGTTTCATTTGGACCATTTAGTATTGATAATATTAAACCTACGGTACCATTATTAAAAGGATATAAGAAGAAAGATAGTAATGATGTATCAACGATAGCAGGATTACGAGAACTTGCTTCTAATACATGGTATAATGGATGGTTGGCACTTATGGCAAGTGGGTCTACTGATAATTCAGGGAAAGTTACTTATTATTATACTGTAACAGGAGCCTCAACTAATGTTGTTAATAATCCTAGTCCAACGGGTGTTAGAAATGTAAATGCTCATGGTGAATCTATTATAAAAGTAAAAGCATGTGATGCTGCTAAAAACTGTTCTAGTGAAGCGGAGTATAAAGCAAAACTTGATAGAATACCACCAACATGTGGAAAAGCAACAAATGCATCAACAACATGGACAAAGAGTTCAAGAACAATCAAACAAGCATGTAGTGATAGTGATAGTAAATGTGTAAAAGCATCATATGATAGTACATATAGTACTACGAAAAAAACAGCTTCAGTAACGATATCGGATAATGCTGGAAATACAAAAAATTGTTCATATAATGTATATGTCGATACAACTCCACCAACATGTGGAAAAGCAACAAATGCATCAACAACATGGACAAAGAGTTCAAGAACAATCAAACAAGCATGTAGTGATAGTGATAGTAAATGTGTAAAAGCATCATATGATAGTACATATAGTACTACGAAAAAAACAGCTTCAGTAACGATATCAGATAAAGTAGGCAATACAAGTGTTTGTTCATATAATGTATATGTCGATACAACTCCACCAACATGTGGAACAGCAACAAATGCATCGACAACATGGACAAACCAAAATAGAACTATTAAACAAGCATGTAGTGATAGTGATAGTCAATGTGTAAAAGCATCATATGATACTACATATAGTACTGATACAATGACATCATCAGTAACAATATCAGATAATGCTGGAAATACGAAGAGTTGTTCATATAATGTTTATGTTGATAAAACCCCACCTGAGAAAGTAGAATTTGTTTATAATGGTCATGATGGTGGAGGTTTAATACAAGTTGGAGATTATAGGTATCATTATCCAACTCAATTTATATTTTATTGTTCTGATAGTCTATCTGGAACTAATAAGGATTCAGTAAATATAGTATTCAATGATAATGGTAATGAAACAGGATGGCGTAATCCTGAAGGAAATATTGAATGGGAACCACCTGTAGGAGGTTATGTAATTAAAGAAATATGTAGAGATAATGCTGGAAATGAAAAAAATCAATTATGGCAATATGAAATAGTTTCACAACCTTCTTCAGGGGGATCTTCTTCAGGAGGCGGTTCTGGTAGGTGTAAAAAAACAAGGAATGTTAACAAGAGTATAAGTTTTACATGGCGCGATAGTTATTCATGTAGTGGATGTGGTGAAGCTTATTGTAGATGGCTAACAGGAACAGGTGGCCAATGTGTAGGAGTAACAAAATTTTGTCAAGCACGTTATGGTGGAACTTTAAGTAGTTGCAATTATAATGCTAAGACATGTATTTGTAATTATACTACAACTGAAACATATTGGGGTAGTTGCTAAAATGATTAATAGTAAGCAGAAAGAATCGTGTAGTTCTTTCTGCTTATTTGTTAACAAAAAAAGGTTGACAAAGAATTATTAATTTATTATAATATCATTGTTATTTAGAAATGGAGGGATTTTAATGGCAGTTAAATTAAGATTAACAAGAATGGGAGCTAAAAAAAGACCAACTTATAGAATAGTTGCTACTGATAGTAGAAGACCTAGAGATGGACAATATTTAGAATTAATTGGTACTTATGCACCACTTGATTCACAAGTAAAAATTAATGAAGAAGTAGCTTTAAAATGGTTAAATAATGGAGCTATTCCTACTGATACTGTTAAAAACTTATTTAGTAAAGAAGGAATCATGAAAAAATTTGCTGATTCTAAAAAGAAAGGTGAATAGTCATGGATTTAGTAAAATTAACAGAAGAAATAGTAAAATCTTTAGTTATTAATAAAGATAGTGTAAGTGTTAAAGAATTTCCTACAGAAGAAGAAAACGTTATACTTATTCAAGTAATGGTAGATGATTCTGATATGGGAAGAGTTATCGGTAAAGAAGGACGTACTGCTAATGCTATTAGAACTTTAGTACAAGCAAGTAGTGCATTACAAGATAATAAATACGTTAAAATTGATATTGATAAATTTTAGAAAGTCTTAGACTTTCTTTTTTTTGTCTCTTAGTATATAATTATTTATGAGGTATAAAATATGAATGAAAACATTATAATACCAAATCATATTGGAATAATTATGGATGGTAATGGTAGATGGGCTAAAGAAAGAGGTATGATTCGTACTATGGGTCATAAAAGAGCTCTTGAAACATTAAAAGAATTATGTATACACATGGCTGATGTTGGAGTTAAATATTGTTCTTTATATGCTTTTTCTACAGAGAATTTTAAAAGAGATATTAGTGAAGTTGAATTTCTAATGAACTTATTTATTACTTCATTTGAAAAAGAGTTTAACTTTTTAATAGAAAAAAAAGTAAAAGTATTATTTTCTGGGAGAAGAAAACCTCTTCCTGATAAAGTACTTCAAGCTATGGATAAGATAGTTGAAAATACTAAAGATAATAAAGATTTAGTACTTAATATTTGTCTAAATTATGGTTCTCATGCAGAGATTATTGATACTACTAAAAAAATATGTGAGATGTATAAAGATAATAAAATAAATCTAGATGATATAGATGAAAATTTTATACAAAAAAATTTATATCAAGATTTACCACCTTTAGATTATGTTATTAGAACTAGTGGAGAATTAAGACTTAGTAATTTTATGATGTGGCAAGCTAGTTATGCAGAGTTTTATTTTCCTAAAGTATATTTTCCAGATTTTAATAGTGAAGAATTTGATAAAGCTATTTTAGAATATAATAAAAGAAATAGAAGATTTGGAGGGATAAAATGACAAAGAGAGTTGTAAGTGCAATTATAATGATATTAGTATTCATACCATTTCTAGTAATAGGAGAACTTCCTTTTGCTATATTTATGACTGTACTAAGTATATTTGGTTTATATGAATTATTAAAAGTTAGAGAAACTAAGAAGAAGTTTCCTATAGTCTTAAAAATATTTGCATATTTATTAACTTGCTATTTTTGTTTATATAATACTAGTTCAATTGAATTTATTAATAAATTTGATTATAGAGTAATGGCTTTTATTATATTTTTATTTATAACACCTATGGTATTTATAAATGATACAAAAAAATATAATTTAAATGATGCATTATTTTTAATAGGATCAGTATTATTTATAGGATTAAGTTTTAATTTAATTATTATTACTCGTAATTATGATATTACTTATATCATATACTTATTATTGATAACTACTATTACTGATACGTTTGCATTGTTTACTGGTAAATTAATAGGAAGTCATAAATTGTGTCCTAAAATTAGTCCTAAGAAAACTATAGAAGGATTAGTTGGTGGTGTATTTATGGGTACTTTTGCAGCTGTTGTTTTTTATAATACTTTAATTAGTAGTACAGTTCCTTTAGTAACTGTTATTATGCTAACTCTAGTATTATGTTTAGTAGGACAACTTGGAGATTTAGTATTTTCTTCTATTAAGAGATACTACGATGTTAAAGATTTTTCAGATATTATTCCAGGTCATGGTGGAATATTAGATAGATTTGATAGTATAATATTTGTTGTATTAGCTTTTACTATTTTAATTGAAATATTATAGGAGGGATTAATTTGTCAATTATTATTAACTTGTTGTTATTTGTATTAATATTAGGAATTATAGTTTTTGTGCATGAATTTGGTCATTTTATATTAGCTAAATGGAATGGTGTTTATGTATATGAATTTGCTTTAGGTATGGGTCCTAAAATATGTGGATTTAAAAAAGGCGAAACAGAGTATAATTTAAGAGCTATTCCAATAGGTGGATTTTGTCAGTTAGCTGGAGAAGACTTAGATACTGATGATGATAAAAAAATACCTAAAGATAAAAGACTTCAAAATAAAAAAGCATGGCAAAGATTTTTAATAATGTTATTTGGACCAATGAATAACTTTATATTAGCTGTATTACTTTTATTTTTAATTGCTCTTATTTGGGGTGGAACTACAATGGATCCTATTATTAATAAGATAGAGAAGAATTCAGCTGCTTATGAAGTCGGATTAAAAAAGAATGATAAAATTATATCTATTAATAAAAATAAAGTAGAGACTAGTGATGATATGAGTTTATATCTAGCTATTGCTCCACAAAATAAAAAAAGTACTATAGTAGTAGAAAGAAATAATAAAAAGATTACATTTAAGTTAGCACCTAAAAAGATAAAAGAAAAAGGTAAAGAAGTATATAGATATGGAATTGCTATAAAGAATAAAAAGACTAAAGGATTAGGTAATGCATTTATCTATACTTATAAGAAAACTAAGTCAATCTTTAAACAAATGTATATTACATTAGCTTATCTTTTTACAGGTAGGGTTAAATTAAATCAATTATCAGGTCCTGTTGGAATATATTCAGTTGTAGGTGAACAAAGAAGTGCAGGAATTGCTAGTTTAATTTATTTAACTGCATTCTTATCTATAAATGTAGGGGTAATTAATTTACTTCCTATACCTGCATTTGATGGAGGACATATATTATTTATTATTATTGAAAAGATAAAAGGTTCTCCAGTAAAACCTGAACTTGAGAATAAGATACATACGATATTCTTAGTATTATTGATGCTATTAATGGTTGTAATAACATTTAATGATATATTAAGGTTATTTAAATAAGAAAGACATTGTCTTTCTTTTTATTATGTTATATAATAAATATATAATAGGAGAGTGTGTATGAAGAATAAAAAAAGAAATAGAATAATGTTATTATTAATACTTTTATTAGGAATAAGTATAGGTTTTGCGGCACTAGCAACAACATTAAAGATTAATGGTAATGCAGGTATTACTAAGAATACATGGAGTGTATATTGGGATGAAGAAAGTATCGCAGTTACACAAGGAAGTAAAGGAGATACTATTCCAGACGTAGTTAATGGAGAAGATGGATCTATTAACACTAAAGTTAATTGGAATGTTAATTTAGAAGTACCTGGTGACTTTTATGAGTTTACTATTGATGCAGTAAACGCTGGAACAATAGATGCAATGATTAAATTAATAACTCCAACATTACCACAAGACTTACCAAGTTATGTAAGTTATAGTGTGACTTATGCTGATGGAGTAGAACCAGCAGTAAATCACTTACTTCCAAAAGGAACAAAGAGTGGAAGTACAATAACTCCAACAACAGAGAAATATAAAGTAAGAATAGAATTTAAAGATACAATAACTCCAGAAGAGATGAACAAAATCCCAGAAGAAGGATTATCATTAGATTTTGGATATGAAGTACAATATGGACAAGCTGATGATAATGCTAAACTAAAACCAAGTGAAGCAAATTTTGCAACAGATTCATGGGCAAAAATAGTAACAGCATATGATAACGGATTAATAACACAATTAACTGCTGATATGAATGCAGGAACAACAAGAGAAGTACCATTAGATTTAGATCATAATGGAACTAAAGAGACAACTGCACATTTAAGAATAGCAAACTTATCTACACCAGCAGAATGTAAAACTGAAGGATTTAGTCAAACAGCATGTGGATTAGTACTAGAATTTGTAGATGTAATTACGACACATAGAATGAATCCTACAGTTAGTGGAACAGATGTTGGAACAGGTAATATAGGTGGATGGGAACATAGTGATATGAGATCATTCTTAAATGGAACTGTATATGCATACGAAAGCATAGATTATACTGGTCAAGGAATAATAGATTCATTACCTAGTGAATTAAGATCTAAAATAATAGATACAACAGTAATATCAGGACATGGAAGTAAAGATGGTGCTAATTTCACAACAACAGATAAGTTATACTTATTATCAACAAAAGAAGTGTGGAAAAATGGCTTATCTCGTGATACTGCTAATGCTGCGACAAGACAGCTTGATTATTATGAATTAAAAGGAGTAACAGAAGCAAATCATGCATTTGCTAGTAAGAATTTTTTAGGAGGCTCTGCATTTTGTTGGTTGTTACGTACACCTTGGGATTCTCATGATTATGAATTTTTCTATGTTAACTCTAGTGGAGACTGGGCTAATAACAGTTGTGAAGGAGTATCTCCAGCATTTAGATTAGCTGAATAAAAGAAAGCATTTGCTTTCTTTTTTTGTTATAATAGATGTATATGGAGGTGATACTTTGATAGTAGGTGTATTAGTTGAGATAACTGCTAAAGCTGTTGATAAAGTGTTTGAGTATAGTGTACCTAATAATTTAGAAAAAGATATTAAAGTTGGTATTAGAGTATCAGTTCCTTTTGGTCGAATGACTTTAGAAGGCTTTGTAGTAGAAATAAAAGATTCTAAAAGTACAGATAAAGACTTAAAAAGTATTATTGATATTATAGATAAAGATATCATTTTGAATGATGAATTATTATCTTTAGGTAAAAAGATGAGAGACGATACATTGGCTAGTTTAATTAGTTGCTATCAAGTTATGTTACCTAAAGCATTAAAGGCTGGTAATACTGGTAATATTAAGTATGATACTTATTATAGTTTAAATAGAGATTATGATAGTAGTTTAAAGTTTAATGATACACAAAAGAAAATAATAGATATGGTTAGTAGTGGTAGTGTTATTCGCAAAGATTTAGTTGATATTTCTTTAAGTAGTTTAAATACACTTATTAAGAAAGGTGTATTAGTAGAGAAAAAAAGTGAACATTATCGTGTTAATTATTCTAATGAGAAATTTGTTAAACCTAAATTAACTTTAGAGCAACAATCTGTTGTTGATAATGTTATAAGCGAAAATAATATTTATTTATTATATGGTGTTACTGGTAGTGGAAAAACAGAAGTTTATATGGAGATTATAGATTATTATTTAAAACTGGGTAAAACTGCTATTGTATTGGTACCCGAGATTAGTTTAACTCCACAAATGATTAATAGATTTGAGATGCGATTTGGTAAAAAAATAGCAGCAATTCATTCTGGACTAAGTGATGGAGAAAAATATGATGAGTATAGAAGAATAGCTAGAGGCGAGGCTAGTATAGTTATTGGTGCTAGAAGTGCAATATTTGCACCTTTAAAAAATATTGGAATAATTATCATTGATGAAGAGCATAGTGATTCTTATAAACAAAGTGATCCAAGTCCTAGATATCATGCTAGAGATATAGCAATACTTCGTAGCAAATATCATAATTGTAGTGTACTTTTAGGTAGTGCAACTCCAACACTTGAGTCTATGGCCCGAGGAGAAAAAGGGGTATATAAACTTTTAACTTTACCTCATAGAGTAAATGGACGTGAACTACCTAAAGTTACTATTGTCGACATGAATAAAGAAATAAGAAAAAGTAAAGGACATTTTTCTTCTGTTATGATTGATTCAATTAAAGATAGATTAGAAAAACATGAACAAATAATTTTATTACTTAATCGTAGAGGTTATTCATCTTTTGTAACATGTAAAAATTGTGGATATACTTTTAAATGCCCTAATTGTGATATTACTTTAACTTATCATAAGAGTAGTAATACTTTAAGATGTCATTACTGTGGATATGGTGGAAAAGTATTAGATACATGTCCTTCATGTAATGAAAAAGCATTAAATAATTTAGGAGTAGGTACTCAAAAGATAGAAGAAGAATTAAATGAATTATTTAATTGTAGAGTACTTAGAATGGATTTTGATACGACAAGTAAAAAAGGTATGCATGAGAAAATGATTGATTCATTTAAAAATCATGAATATGATATATTGCTTGGTACTCAAATGGTAGCAAAGGGACTTGATTTTTCTAATGTTACTTTAGTAGGAGTAATAAATGCTGATACTTCACTTAATATTCCTGATTTTAGAAGTAGTGAAAATACTTTTTCATTACTTAGTCAAGTTGCTGGTAGAAGTGGTAGGTCTTCTTTAGAAGGTAGTGTTGTTATTCAAACATTTAATCCTGATCATTATGCAATTAATCTAGTTAAAAATCATGATTATTTGTCTTTTTATAAACAAGAAATGATGATTAGAAGAAGTTTGAAATATCCTCCATATTATTATATATGTAATATTAGAATTAGTGGAAAAGATTCTGGCTATATATTTTCTGAAGCTTTAAAAATAAAAAATAGTTTAGAAAAAGCATTGACTTCTACTATAATTTTAGGCCCTAGTAGTTCTAGTTTGTTCAAAATGAATAATATTTATCGATATAATATCATTTTAAAATATAAAAAAGAAGATAGTTTATATAAAGTACTTTCTAATGTATTAGATCACTATAAAACTAATTCTAAAATCAAGGTAGATATTGATTTTAATCCTAGTCAAATGATTTAATTTATGATATTCTATAAGTAGAATAGAGGTAATGTTATGGATGATAAAAATGATAATGGTTTAGAATTTAATAAAAAGAATAGAGAAGATTTTGAAGATTTAATGGAGAAGTCTTCTGTTAATAAAGATAATTATTGGGATAAGAATAATCCAGTAGTAAAATTTCTTTTAATAGGAATAGGCTTAGTTATACTAGCTGGAGTTGGCTATTATGTAGCTTTGTATTTTCTAAATCATTAATTAATTTTTTATATTCATAGGAGGTGATAAAGTGTTAGATGGATATTTATATAAAAGTAGTGTTTCTAGAATTATAAAAGAAATAAGAAATAATGAAAGATATTTTAATAAGAAAACAAATCTTTCATGTGATTCTTTTATATGTATTAGTAATGAAGCAGCACTTTATATTTTCTATGAAGCTTTATATAAATATAAAGTTATAATTGATGATGAATTTTTATTTGATGATTTTATTGATCAAGTAGAAAAACTTTATCGTAAATTGGATAATTTTGATAGTATTAAATTTGGTATTAATAAACTTATATGTTCTACATTAATTACTAAATTTAATATTAAAGATATTAAATTAAATGAAGCAAAAGAATTAATTATTAAGCATGTATATGATAAATATATAAGAAATGGTTACTTTATTCATGGGTTTCATGCTTCATATTTAGACAATATAAAAAATAATGGTTTTATGCCCGAAGTGTATGATAATTGTTATACAAGATTTAGTAAGATAAATAGTATTTTTGCAAAATATAATTGTCCTAGTGTAATAGGAAAAGATTTTACTGATAAAGATGTTTATTTTACTGATGATTTTGTAATGGGATGTTATTATTCTATTTATGCACCACTTTTCTATTATAAGTTTTTATTTAATGAAGAAGTTTTTGGAAAAAGAATTAGAAAAGATAGTTGTTTGTGTAGTGATTATTCTACTTTGATTAGACACTTGAAAAGGTTTATGAATAATAATAGTTTTAATGATGATGATAAGAAGTTTATATTAGATTGTGTAGAAGATGAGTATAATTTATTACATAGAAAAGAAAGTAAGATTAGTTTATTATTAGTAAAAAGAAGTGTTATATATAGTAAAGATGTTAGAGAAGAAGATTTTTTAAGAGATAATAGCGATATATATGAGATTATTGATAGAATGCTTAGTTCTAAATATAATAATTTAGAACATAATAAGTTTATATCTAAAGATAATTTTGAGTTAATTGAATTGAATGATTTTATTGATTTAGAAGAAGAAAATAGAAAAATAAAAGAAGAAGAAGAAAAATTTAAAAAGAAACAAAAAGAAGTTAATGATGATTTTTCTAATAAGTATGGTAATGTTTCATTATTTATATTATTAGGATCTATTTTAATTAGTTTAGGGGTTATAATAATGATTATTAATGTTTTGAGGGGATGATTAAATGAGAGTTGTTTTCATGGGTACACCAGATTTTGCGGTTAATGTACTTCAAGGTTTAATTGATAATTATGATGTTGTTTTAGTAGTTAGTCAACCTGATAAAAGAGTAGGAAGACATTTAGAATTAAGAAATACTCCTGTTAAAGAATTAGCATTAAAATATAATATACCGGTAATTCAACCTATAAAAATAAAAGAAGAATATAATAGTATTTTAGAATCAAATCCTGATATTATTATTACATGTGCATATGGACAAATAATTCCTAAAGAAATACTTGAATATCCTAAATATGGATGTATTAATGTACATGCATCACTTCTTCCTAAGTATAGGGGAGGAGCTCCAATACATAGATCTATAATTAATGGTGATAAGAAGACAGGTATTACTATTATGTATATGGCAGAGGGTATGGATACTGGAGATATAATTAGTCAAATAGATACTGAAATACTTGATAGTGACAATTTAGAAAGTGTTCATGATAGATTAAGCAATTTAGGTACAAAGTTATTACTTGATACTTTACCTAGTATAATTGATGGCACTAATAATAGATTAAAACAAAATGAAAATGAAGTTAGTTATGCTTATAATATAAAAAGAGAAGAAGAACATATTGATTTTAATAAAACAAGTTTAGATGTATTTAATTTAATTAGAGGATTATCTCCTATACCTAGTAGTAATGCTATATTAGATGGTTTGGAAATGAAAATACTAGAAAGTAAGATAGGTAGTGATACTTATAATGGAGAATGTGGTGAAATAGTAGATGTTAATAGGGAAGGTATTGTTGTTAAAACTTTAGATGGTTCTATTATTCTTAGTAAAATTAAACCTTTTGGCAAGAAGCTAATGGATGCATATAGTTATGTAAATGGTATAGGTAAAGATAAACTAATTGGAAAGGTGTTTAGATGAAAAAGTATATTGAATATTTTAAAGAGTTAAAGAAGAAACCATATGGTAAAGCAGTTTTCTTTTTTGGATTTTATATTATCTTTTTTATAATAATTGCCTTATTAGCTAGAGTTAATGGAACTCATCCTATAAGAGAATCAGATTTTGAAAAAGGTAATTCTAAAACAATTAGTGCTATGTCTTTAGAAAAATTAAATTATTCCTTTGATTATGAAATTGTTTTAGATGGGAATAGTGATAAGTTTAATATTAGAAAAGAAAATGATTATAAATATAAATACAATGAAAAAGATTATTATCAATCTGAGTTAAAAACTTTTGTTAAGGATGATACATGGGTTCCTATAGATAGTCCTATTAAATTTAATAAACTTATGGAATATAAAATTATAGGTGCTGTTATAAAATCTTCATATATTGAATCAAAAACTACATATGATAATGGTAATGTTACTTATAATTTGTTAATATCAACTAATACTTTAAATAAATTATTAGATAATAAAGATACTGACTTTTCTGAAGTACCTAATAAAATTACAGTGACTATGGATAAATATAATTGTATAACAGATATAAAATATAATTTAGATAGTTATTGTAAGAATAATAATATGTGTAGTGATAATTTAAGTATAAATGTTACATATAGTGATTTTAATAATGCAAACTAATAGTGCAAAACTATTAGTTTTTTTGTATAATATAAGTGTGGTGGTTATATGAAAAATATATATGGATTAACAATAGAAAAAATGGAAGAATACTTTTTAAGTATAGGGTCTAAAAAGTTTCATGCTAAACAATTATTTTCATGGTTATATGAAAAAAGAATAGAATCATATGATGAAGTTACAGATATTAAAAAAGAAGTTATTGAAAAGTTAAAAAAAGATTACTCTATAGATAGATTAAAAATAGTTGATGTTCAAAATGATGTGGATGTTTCTAAGTATTTATTTGAACTTAATGATAATGAACATATAGAAGCAGTATTAATGAGACATGATTATGGTAGAAGTATTTGTATATCTAGTCAAGTTGGTTGTAATATGGGATGTAAGTTTTGTGAATCAGGAAGACGAAAAAAGGTTAGAAACCTTGAAACATATGAAATGGTTTTACAAATACTCATGATTGAAAAATTAATTGGAGAAAGAATAAGTCATGTAGTAGTAATGGGTATTGGTGAACCTTTTGATAATTATGATAATTTATTAGATTTTTTTAAGATAATAAATGATCCTAAGGGATTAGCAATAGGAGCAAGGCATATAACTGTATCTACTTGTGGGTTAGTTCCTAAAATATTAGAGTTTAGCAATTTTCCATTACAAATAAATCTTGCTATTAGTCTACATGCTCCTAATAATACTTTAAGAGATAAGATAATGCCTATTAATAAGGCATATCCGTTGGAAGTATTAATTCCAGCTATAAAGAAATATTTAGAAAAAACTAATAGAAGGGTTACTTTTGAATATATTTTATTAAAAGATATCAATGATACTGAAGAGTGTGCTTTAGAACTTGCTAAATTAGTTAAGGGTATTAACTGTTATATTAATTTAATTCCTTATAATGAAACAAATAATTTAGGTTTTCTTCGTTCAAATACTATTCAAATAGAGAGGTTTTATGATATACTTAAAAAGAATAATATAGGTGTAACAATAAGACGTGAGTTTGGTACTAATATTAGTGCTGCTTGTGGACAACTTAGAAGTAAGAAGGAGGAATTATGAAATCGTTTTATTTAACAGACCCTGGAATGGTAAGAGATCACAATGAAGATAGTGTTATTATTGTGAGAAATGATGAAGATAGTTTTTTAATGGCAATAGCTGATGGAATGGGAGGACATTCTGCAGGAGAAGTTGCTTCAAGCATTGCTATTAGTTATTTAGGAAAACATTTTAAAGAGTCTTTTAGAAATATGAGTAAAGTTGATGCTGTTAATTGGGTTAGGGACTCTGTTGATGAAATAAATTTACTTATTTTTCAACATGAAAAAACACATCCTGAAAGTAAAGGGATGGGAACTACTTTAGTAATGGCAGTTTTAACAAAAGATTATTTATTATTTGGTAATGTTGGAGATTCTAGTGGTTTCGTTATGAAAGATAAGAAACTTCATAAAGTTACATATGATCATACATTAGTTAATTTACTTGTTAGCGCAGGAGAATTAACAAAAGAAGAAGCTAGTGTACATCCTAAAAAGAATGTATTAATGAAAGCACTGGGTGCTACATTAGAAGTAGATGTTGATATATTTGATTGTGATATGGATATATCTGAAATATTACTTTCAAGTGATGGTTTAACTGGAATGTTAGATCGTGAGGCAATAGAAAAAGTTCTTTTAGGAGAAGGAACAGTAGAAGAAAAAGTTAATAAGCTTATTCAAAAAGCTAATAACAGGGGTGGAACAGATAATATTTCGGTTGCTTATTTAGTTCGTGAAGAAGGTGAAGATAAGTGATAACAAAAGGTCAAAAGATAAATGATCGTTACGAAATTATAAAGTCTATTGGCGAAGGTGGTATGGCAAATGTTTATTTAGGACATGATACTATCTTAGATAGAAATGTAGCTATTAAAGTGCTTCGTGGTGATTTAGCAAATGATGAAAAATTTGTAAGACGTTTTCAAAGAGAAGCGCTTTCTGCATCTAGTTTAGCTCATCCAAATATAGTTGAGATGTATGATGTTGGAGAAGATGATGGTACATATTACATTGTAATGGAATATGTAGAAGGTAAAACTTTAAAACAATTATTAAAGAAACGTGGAACACTTACACTTTCTGAAGCAATTGATATTATGAGTCAATTAACTGATGGTATGGCTCATGCCCATGATTCATATATAATACATAGAGATTTAAAACCTCAAAATATTATGATTAAAGATGATGGACAAATAAAGATTACTGATTTTGGTATTGCAATGGCACTTAATTCTACACAGCTTACTCAAACTAATAGTGTTATGGGAAGTGTACATTATTTACCACCTGAACAAGCTAGTGGTAAAGGTTGTACTATTAAAAGTGATATTTATTCTATGGGTATTATTTTCTATGAGTTACTTAGTGGAAGTTTACCATTTAGAGGTGATAATGCTGTAGAAATAGCTCTTAAACATATGAGAGAGCCTCTTCCTAGTTTAAGAGAAGATAATCCATCTATTCCTCAAAGTATAGAAAATATTATTAAAAAAGCTACAGCTAAGAATCCTAAAAATAGATATGATAGTGCACGTAGTATGCATGAAGATTTATTAACAGCTTTAAATGATGAAAGAATGGATGAAGCTCCATATGAGTATAAATATCCTGAAAGTGATACTGAAAGTAAAAATAAAAAGAAGATAGAAAAAGATAAAGAAAAAGAAGAAGATTTAAAATTAGAAAATATAGGTGAAGATACTACTGTTACTAATACAGTTGATTTAGATGATTTAGAAGATAGAAAGAGTAGAAAATTAATTATAATATTAGGTATAATCTTTGGAGTTGTTTTATTAATAATAGCTATATTTTTACTTGCATGGTCTGGGGCATTACCTTTTATTCATCAAAATAAAACAGCTGTTACAGTACCTGATTGTGAGAATTTAAAAGTTAGTTCTTGTGAAAAGAAATTACAAAAATTAGGATTTACTGTAGAAAGTAAAATAGAATTAGTTCCATCTGATAAAATAGATAAAAATAGAGTAGTAAAAACTGAACCAGCTAGTGGTAGAAGTGTTAAAAAAGGAAGTAAAGTTACTATTTATAAATCTAGTGGGGATGAAACATTTACATTAGAAGATTATAAAGATAAGAATGCTATTGAAGTTAAAACTTTATTAGAAACAAAATATGAATTAAAAGTAACTATAGAAAAGAAAGATGTTAGTGATGAAGATAAAAAGAAAGATGAAAATACTATTATTGGTCAATCACTAGAAGCTGGAAGTAAAGTTAAAAAAGGTGATCAATTAATTCTTTATACTCCTAATATAGTTGATGAATTTCCTGATATGGCTGGGGAAGGATGGAGTTTAAGTGATGTTGAAACATTCTGTAATGAATATGGATTGATATTAGAAAAAAGTGAACAAGAAACAACTGCTTATTCAGAAGGAACAGTTATTTCTCAATCTAGAACTGCAGGTACTAAGATAGTTAGAGGCACAACATTAAAAGTAACTGTGGCTATCAAGCCTAAGGTAAAACCTGCACCAACACCAACACCACAAACTGAAAAGCAGGCAAGTGATTATACTACAAAGGAGACTTGTGAAGGTGCTGGATTTAAATGGGATGAAGAAAATAAAAAATGTAGTTAGTGGGGGCTATTATGAAAGGACAAATTATAAAAATAAGTAGTGATTTATATTTTGTAAGTTATGAAAATGAAATTTATCCTTGTAAATGTCGTGGTATATTTAGAAAAGAACATATTACTCCAGTAGTTGGGGATTATGTTCTTTTCAGTAAAGAAAAAAGTTTGATTGAAGAAGTTCTTCCAAGAAAAAATGTATTTGAACGACCTAAAGTTAGTAATATTGATCAAGCGTTTTTAATTACTAGTTTAAAATTACCAGACTTTTCAACTAATTTATTAGATAAATTTATTTCACTTATGGAAATGAATCATGTAGAACCAATTATTTGTATTACTAAAGAAGATTTAGTAAGTGATAATGAGTTAAATAAAATAAAGGGAATATTAAAATACTATGAAAGTATAGGTTATAAAGTAATTTCTAATACAGAGATTGATAAAATAAAAAAATTATTAAGTAATAAGACTAGTGTATTTACTGGGCAAACTGGTGCTGGAAAAAGTACTTTACTTAATAAGATAAATCCCAATTGGAATTTAGAGACAGGAGAAGTATCTATCGCTTTAGGAAGAGGAAGACATACTACTAGAGTAGTAGAGTTATTTGAAATATGTGATGGTAAGGTAATGGATACACCTGGTTTCTCATCATTAGAATTTAAAAATTATACTAAAGAAGATATAAAAAATTCTTTTGTTGAATTTAATAAATATCCTTGTCCTTTTAAAGATTGTAATCATACAAATGAAAAAGAATGTGTTGTAAAGAGGGAAGTTCTTGCGAATAATATATTAGAGAGTAGATATGTAAATTATTTAAATTTTATAGGAGATGGTAAATTTGAAAAAAATTAGTGCTTCTTTTTTAAGTAGTAAGAATATTCCAGAAGACTTAATGAAGTTAAACGCAACAGATGCTGATTTTATACATATTGATGTAATGGATGGGAAGTTTGTTAAAAATAAAACTATGCCATTTAGTGAAATGAAAAATATATATAAATATACTAATAAAAGATTAGAAGTTCACTTAATGGTTAGTGATCCATCTAAATATATACCTTTATATGCAGAACTTAATACTGAGTGTATTATGTTTCATGTTGAAGTAGAAGAAGATATTTTAAAAGATTTAGAACTTATTAAAAGTTTTTCTATTAAATGTGGACTTGCAATTAATCCTGATACTAAAATAGGTGAGCTTATACCATATTTACCATATTTAGATAGAATACTTATTATGAGTGTTTTTCCAGGTGAAGGTGGACAAGAATTTATTTTAGAAAGTGAAAATAGAATAAAAGAAGTAAAAGAATTAATTAATTCTTATAACTTAAATATCTTAATTGATGTTGATGGGGGAATTAATAATAATGTTTTAGATAAGGTTAGGGATGCAGATATATTAACTGCAGGTAGTTATATTATAAATAGTAATGATTATCAAGAAAAAATAACTAGTCTAAGATAATTATATATGTTATAATGTTTGTGAAAATAGGAGTTGATAGTGTGAATAATGAAAATAATATAAATAATACTAATCAAACAGATAAATTTATGCCTGTAGGTGATATTAATCAAATTAATCAACCAGTTACGCAGCCTGTAGTGGTTCCAGCAACTGAGCCAGTAGTAGTACAACCTTCATTTCAAGTTCCTACAGTAGATCCTACTTTAGCACCAACACCAATGAGTGATCCTGTTCAAAATGAACCAGTAGTGGTACAACCTCAAGAAGTATCTACTGAAGCAGTAACTACTCCAGTTGCGCCTGTTAATGAACCACAATTAGTAACTGATAATAATACTATAGTAAATGAAAATTTAAAAAAGGTCGAGATAAAAGATTATACTCCGCCTAGTAAAGCAAAAGTAGGTTTATTAATAACATTTTTTATAGCTTTAGTTTTATTTGTTATATTTTTACCACAAATATCTAGTTTACTTAGTAATCGTGAATCAGGTATTAATTATCAAAAACAAGAAGAAATTACTACAGGTAAATTAATTTGTACTTTAAAAACAAATACTACTAGTTTAGATAAAGAATATGAAAATACTTTTGATTTTACTGATAAAAAGTTAAAACGAAGTAAGTTTGTTTCAATTACGAGAGGAGACTCTACAGCAGAGAATGATTTAGATGCATTAGCTGAGAAATGTAATACCCTTAAAAATGAAACTGATGATATAGATGGTTTTTCTATTCGCTGTGATTATAGTGATGGTAAACTTGTAGAAACTCAAAACATTAATTTAGAGACAATAGATACTGAAAAATTAGATGCTGCATTTACTGAAGCTGGTGGTATATTACCTAATAAATATGATCAAAATATAGATGATGTTGAAAAGAATATGAAGGCAAGTGGTTATACTTGCGAAAGACAAAAATAATAATTGAAAACTCCTTGTATAAATGATAAAATATTTAATACAAGGAGTTTTATTATGAAGAGAGTTTATATGATTTTAAATTCGTTTTTAATAATAATAATTGTTGGAATAGTATTTTTAATTCCTAAGAGTGAAAATATAAAAAGAACTAGTGGAGCAATATCTAAGAGTTTAACTACTAGTCTTATTAATGCTACTAGTGATGAAGAAATAAAAGATGATATTTCTATGGATGAAGTTATATATAACTTTAAATCAGAAATTAATAATAATATAACTGATGCTAAATTAATTACTGATGTACTTGAAACAGTAGTTGGTACTATGTCAGGATATGGACTTGATTGTAAGGGATGTTCTGGAGTAGTAGGAGCTAGATATGATGCAAAAGGTAATAATTTAAGATATAATGATCCAGTATATGGTGAATGTAGAATAGTAGCTGGGGATAAAAAGTATCCATATGGTACTATAGTTAGAGTAAAAAATAGTAAGATTGGTACATTTAATGCTATTGTATTAGATCGCGGTGGAGATATAGGAATAGGAAAAAGATATATGTTTGATTTATTATTTATGACAGAGAAAGAATCATATGACTTTGGACTTTCTAGAAATACTACATTTGAAATATTAAGATATGGTTATTAAAAACAATAATGTAAAATTATTGTTTTTTTCTTTTGTAATAATTTATATTTTGATATGATAATAGGGAGGTGTTTAAGATGAATGAAATGATTATTAAAGAGATAGCAACTAGTCTTAATATTACAGAAAAACAAGTTAATACAGTTTTAACATTATTAAGTGAGGATAATACCATTCCTTTTATTGCTAGATATAGAAAAGAAGCAACAGGAGCACTTGATGAAGAGGCTATTAGAAGTATTGATGAAGTTTATCAATATCAAATTAATCTATTAAAAAGAAAAGAAGATGTTATTAGATTAATTGATGAAAAAGGTATGTTAACTGATGAGATTAAGACTAATATAATGAATTGTACAAAATTAGTAGAAGTAGAAGATATATATAGACCATATAAAGAAAAGAAGAAGAGTAAAGCTACTGAAGCTATTGCATTAGGACTTGAGCCTTTAGCTAAGATGATTTTATCTTTTCCAATGAATGGGGATATTAATTCTTTATCAAGTAAATTTATAAATGATAAAGTAGAAAATACTGATAAAGCAGTGGAAGGTGCTTGCTATATTATTGCTGAATGGATTAGTGATAATGCTTACTATAGAAAATGGATAAGAAGTTATTTCTTTAAAAATGGGGTAATTATTTCTAAATTAAAGAAAAATGCAGTAGATGAAAATAAAACATATGAAATGTATTATGATTATAATGAAACTGTTAAATACATTAAACCTCATAGAATACTTGCTATTAATAGAGGAGAAAATGAAAAAGTATTAACTGTTTCTATAGATGTTAATAAGGATGAAATTATTTCTTATTTAGAGAAAAAAATAATTAAAAACGATAAGAGTTTTGTAACTAAATATGTAAAAGATGCAATACTTGATTCTTATAAAAGATTAATTAGTCCTAGTATAGAAAGAGAAGTAAGAAGTGAACTTACAGATAAGGGTGAAGATGCCGCTATAGAGAATTTTGGAAAGAATTTAGAGGCATTACTTTTAACTCCACCAATGAAAGAAAAAGTAGTTTTAGCTTTTGATCCGGGATATGTTAATGGTTGTAAATTAGCGGTTATTGATAAGACAGGAAAATATTTAGATAGTACTGTGGTTAAACCATTTTTAAAAGGACAAGAAGAAAAGAACATAAAATTAACAAAAGAATTAGTATCACAATTAATTAAAAAATATAATGTTGATATTATTGCTATAGGTAATGGTACAGCATCACGTGAATCAGAAAAATTGTGTAGTGAAATGATCCATGAATATAAATTAGATTGTAAGTATGTTATTGTATCTGAAGCAGGAGCATCAATTTATTCAGCAAGTAAACAAGCAATAGAGGAGTTTCCTGATTTAGCTGTTGAAAAAAGAAGTGCGGTATCAATTGGTAGAAGACTACAAGATCCTTTAGCAGAATTAGTTAAAATACCTCCTGAGGGTATAGGAGTAGGACTTTATCAACATGATGTAAGTCAATCTAAATTATCTAGTTCATTAGACTTTGTAGTAGAAAAATGTGTTAATAATGTAGGAGTAAATATAAATACAGCTTCTCCTTCTTTACTTAGTTATGTATCAGGTATTACTAAAAGTGTTATTAAAAAGATAATTGATTACCGTGAAAAAGTTGGTAAGATTATGAATAGGGAAGAATTAAAGAAAAATAAAATTCTTTCAGATAAAGCTTATGAACAAGCAATAGGATTTCTTAGAATAACTGAAGGAAGCAATGTATTAGATTCTACAGGAATCCATCCTGAAAGTTATGATATAGCCTTAAAATTATTAGATAAGCTAAATAGTACTATTAAAGATATTGGTACTAATGAATTAATAGAAAAACTAGATAAAATTAATTTAGAAGAGTATTCTAAAGAATTAAATACAGATGTTTATACATTAGAAGATGTTATTAAATCTTTAAAGAAACCTAATTTAGATCCAAGAGATGAATATCCTCAACCTATTTTAAAAAGTGATATTTTAGATATTAAGGATTTAAGTATAGGCATGAAGTTACAAGGAACTGTTAGAAATGTAGTAGATTTTGGTTTATTTATAGATATTGGGTTACATGATGATGGACTTGCTCATATATCAAAATTATCTAGAGAGTATATAAAACATCCTAGTGATTTATTTAGTGTAGGAGATATAGTAGATTGCTATGTTGATGATATTAATTTAGAAAAGAATAAAGTAAGTTTAAGTTTACTGTCTAGAGATTAAAAAGTATAGTTATAACTATACTTTTTTTTATTTATATATTATAATTGTTTTGATGATAGAATAGGTGTGCTATGAAGAAAAATAAGAAACATAAATGGAAATATCAGATAAATATTAGAAAAAAAATCTTAGTGTTAATAATACTAGGAGTTTTCTTGTTTGTAGGACTTGGCTATGCTATTTTAGAGAGTAATTTAAATATTTTTGGAACACTAGAAGTAGCTAAATATGATAAGACATTATATGGTGTTTTTGTTAAAAACTATAGAGAAAATAATGTTTTAAAATATAATGGGGATCATAATGATTCAATTGATACATCTAAATCAGTAAAAGATATATATTATTGGGATGTATCAACAGATACTTTAGCAGCTTCAGCTCTTGAAAAAAATAATGTAGTATTTGCAGATCATTGTTGGCAAATGTATAGAACTACTGATACTGGTGGAGTAAAACTAATGTATAATGGAGAGGCAGATATTACCGATAATGGTGATGGTAGTTATTCATATGATTGTACTAATAATAGAGGTACTCATTCTGGATACAGTAGTTATGGTAGGACAAGTTTAAATGCTGAATATTATTATGCATCTAATTATAATTATGATAAAACTACTAAAAAATATTCTTTAGATTATACAAATGATTCTACTATAATATATAAAAAATGGTCCAATAGTGAGGCAGATAATTTAATAGGTTATTATACTTGTAGAAGTAATGTAGAAGACGCTACATGTGATACATTATATTATGTAGAATCATACTATTCAAATACACAAGCTAATTGTATGGGACTTAATAGTTCTTCAAAATATTATCAATTTGGAACAATGCCTTATAGTAATAAAATAAATTCTCCAGCATATGCAGGATATATGTATGGTGATGTATATGAAACTAAAAATCTTGAAATTTCAGGTGGTGTATCTTTAAGCCATTCTGATAATTTTAGTATAACTTATTTAAATATATCAACTGATTATTATTATTCAGATAATATTCTTGATTATGGTATAACTACTGCAAATACTTATACTTTGGATAATCCTATTCAAGTAACTAGTGATATGGATTATACTAATTTAATTGGTAAGTTTATACGTTCTAATAATACACTTGGCTATCAAGTATATTATGTTGTCGGAGTTAGTGGAACAAGAGTTTATTATGCATTATTACAAAATGGAAATATGAGACACAGTATAACTATAGCTGATGATATTTCTGATAATCATGATAATACTTATACATTAGATAGTTCTACTACTAGTGAAATAGATTATGTTACTTGGTATAATAACTATAATAATTATAAATTTAAATATACATGTGGAGATAATAGTTTAACATGTTCTGATATGAGATATATTTATGGTGTAAATAATAGTGCTTATCAATATGTATCTTTATCTTCAAAAATAACTTTTTCTGAATCAATTAATGGTTTAGAGTTAGTTAATCCTATTACTATAAGAGCTGATGAATGGTATAAAGGCTATAATACAACATATAAAAATTATAAATATACGTGTGGAAATAATGATAATATATGTACTGAACAAAATTTAAAATATATATATAAAAAGGAAGCTGCTTATTATTATTATAATTTAAATCATTACTATGGTAAAAGTGTAATATATGAAAATGGAGTGTATAAACTACAAGATATTGAAACTTTAGATACAATAGATAATACTACTAAGTCTTCTACACACCATTATGTGTGTGAAAATATAGGAGAGAAGGAATGCTCTAAAGTTTTATATATATATTATGGTAATACTAGTACTTTACGTGTTATTGAAATGAATGACGCTAATGTTACATCTGCGCAAGACTTGCTTGACAACATGTTTAATAAAAACACTAATGATTCAGTATTTAAAAAAGCTGTAGATGAATGGTATGAAAAATATCTTATTGAATATGAAAATTATTTAGACGATGCAATATATTGTAATGATAGAAGTTATGATCCTAGAAGTGGTTATACATTTAGTGATTCTGGTTGGAATGATAATGGAGGCCTTTTAAATAAACATTTATATTTTAGGAATAATGATAGAGATAATATTAATGACTTAGGTTGCCCTAGAGAAGAGGATAGTTTTAGTTTTGCTAATAATAAGGCACATTTAAAATATAAAGTGGGGGTAGCTACTTTTCCTGAAATGAAATTACTTGGTAATTCTACTTATAGAGTAACTGGTTCATATTATAGATTGTTGTCACCTGCATATTATCAATATGATTCGATAGGTTCAATGACTATTAATAGTAATGGAGGACGTAATTATACTGTTATTTCAGAAGCAGATGGTGTTAGACCTGTTATTACATTAGTTCCAAAAATTACATATAAAAGTGGTAGTGGAGAAAAAGATGATCCATATATAGTAAATGTTGAATAAATAAAAAAGAGCATAGCTCTTTTTTTAATATAATAAGGTAATTCTTCTACCGTTAGTTTTAATAATACCATCATCTTTTAAATAAGATATTTCTCTAGTCATTGCACTTCTATCTACGGATAGATGATTAGCTAGTTCTGTAAAACTTATTGGTATAGTAAAACTTTTAGTACCTCTTTCACTAGCTTGTTGTTTAAAATATTCTAGTATTTTATCACGAGTAGTTTTTTTAGTAAGTATTTCAATTCTATTATTTTTTTCATTTACTTGATCACTTAATATTTTTATTAAGTTTTTAATAAAAATAATATATGAATCAGTTTTAATTATTTCATCATTAGTGATACTATTATATTCAATAAAAGTAATTTGAGTTACTTCCTTTGTGATACAACTTATTTCTTCATTGTCTATTGGAAATGTTAAACTACCAAAAGTACCTCCGGTATTTATTGTCTCGATTATTGATTTATTGCCATCGTAGTCTGTTGATTCGAATTGGACACTGCCATTGTCAATTATTGCTATAAAATCATCTTGGTTTACATTTGACAAAATATTTACATTTTTAGGATATGTAATAGTAGTAGCTCTTAGAAAACGTTTGATTTTCTTTATATTTTGTTCATTTATATTTTCAAATAAATTAGTCATTTTTACACCTCTTTAAAATTATTTTATCAAATTATGTAAAATGTTGCAAATGCAACATTTATTTTTTTTACTTTATGTATATAATGATAGTGTCGAATAAAAAAATAAGTAGGGAGAAATAGTTATGAAAATTATTAAGAGAGATGGACATATGGTCGATTATTGTCCAGAAAAAATTGAACAAGCAATTGAAAAGGCAAATTTAGAAGTTGAAGAAGAAGAAAAAGCTTCTCAAGTTCAAATTAAGAATATTATCAAGTATATAGAGAAACTTGGTAAAAAGAGAATGTTAGTTGAGGATATTCAAGATATAATTGAAATGAAGTTAATGAGTATTGGTAAATATGAATTAGCTAAGAGATATATTACTTATCGTTATACAAGAGAATTAGTAAGAAGAAGTAATACAACAGACCAATCAATTAAAGAGTTAATTGATGGGGAAAGTGAATACTGGAATACTGAAAACTCTAATAAAGATGCACAAGTAGTTACTACACAAAGAGATTATCTTGCTGGTATTACTAGTACTGATATTACTAGACGTTTCTTACTTCCAGAAGATATTGTTAAAGCACATGATGAAGGTATAATTCATTTCCATGATGCTGATTATTTTGCACAAAATGCATTACATAACTGTGATCTAATTAACTTAGATGATATGTTACAAAATGGTACTAATATTAATGGTGTAATGATTGAAAAACCTCATAGATTTTTAACTGCGATGACTATTGCAACTCAATTAATTACTGCAGTTAATTCTAGTCAATATGGAGGATGTACTATTACACTTACTCATTTAGCTCCATTTATTAGATCTAGTTATGAAGCTTATTTAAAAAAATATAAAAAACGTAAATTAAGTGATGAACAAGTAGAAAAATTTGCTAAAGAAGATTTAGCTAAAGAAATTACTGATGGTGTTCAAACTTTCCAATATCAAATTAATTCAATGACTACTACAAATGGTCAAGCTCCTTTCTTATCAGTTTGTATGTATTTAGGTGAAACTGAAGAATATAAAGAAGAGTTAGCAATGTTAATTGAAGAAGTATTAAAACAAAGAACTCAAGGTATGAAAAATGAAAATGGTGTATATATTACTCCAGCTTTCCCTAAACTTTTATATGTTCTTGAAGAAGATAATATGAACCCTAAAGGAAAATATTATTACTTAACAAAATTAGCTGCTAAATGTACAGCTAAAAGAATGGTTCCAGATTATATATCTGAAAAAGTAATGAAAGAATTAAAGAAAAATGAATTTGGTGAAGGTGAATGTTATCCATGTATGGGATGCCGTTCATTCTTAACACCTGATAGAAGTATTTCTTTAGGAAATATTGCTAAAGCTAAGAATTATGTACCTGGTAAAGGAAAATATTATGGTAGATTTAATCAAGGTGTTGTTACTATTAACTTAGTTGATGTTGCATTATCTAGTGATAAAGATATGGAAAACTTCTGGTATATTATGGATGAAAGACTAGAGCTTTGTCATAGAGCTTTACAAATAAGACATAAACGTTTATCTAAAGTTACTAGTGATGTTGCTCCTATTTTATGGCAACATGGTGCTTTAGCTAGACTTGAAAAAGGAGAATCTATTCACGATTTACTACATCATGGATATTCTACAATATCTTTAGGATATGCAGGACTTTATGAATGTGTTAAATATATGACAGGACATTCTCATACTGATAATGGTAAAGGTAAAGAATTTGGTCTACAAGTAATGCAACACTTAAATGATGCATGTAAAAAATGGAAAGAAGAAGAGGATATTGATTACTCAGTATATGGTACTCCAATTGAATCTACTACTTATAAATTTGCTAAAGCATTAAAAGAAAGATTTGGTGTAATTAAAGGAATTACTGATAGAGATTATATTACTAATAGTTATCATGTTCCAGTATTTGAAGAAATTGATGCATTTACTAAATTAAAATTAGAAAGTGAATTCCAAAGACTTTCTCCAGGTGGTGCTATTAGTTATATTGAAACAGCTAATCTAACAAATAATGTTGATTCAGTTATGGAAGTTATTAAATTTATCTATGATAATATAATGTATGCAGAACTTAATACTAAATCTGATTATTGTCAAGAGTGTGGATATGATGGAGAAATACTAATAGATGAAAATCTAGAATGGTATTGTCCAAATTGTGGAAATAGAGATCATAATAAATTAAATGTAGCAAGACGTACTTGTGGATATATAGGAACTAACTTCTGGAATAGAGGTAGAACTCAAGAAATTAAGGAAAGAGTTATCCACTTAGATAACAAAGATGCATAATGAGATATAATAAAATAAGAAAAATGGATATTGCAAATGGCGAAGGCGTTCGCGTATCCATATTTTTTCAAGGATGTGAATTCCACTGCTTCAACTGTTTTAATCCTGAAACTTGGGATTTTGATGGAGGGGAAGAATTTACTGACAAAGAAATTGATGAAATTATTGAACTTTGTAAACCAGATCATATTACAGGACTTTCAATACTTGGAGGAGAGCCAATGCATCCAAATAATATAGATGGTACTACAAAGTTAGCTAAGAAGTTTAAAGAAGTATATCCAAATAAAACTATATGGGCATGGTCAGGGTTCCCATTTGATACATATGTAAAGAATAAAGAGGTTTGTAAATACTTAGATGTATTAGTAGATGGACAATTCAAAGATGAACTTAGAAACCCTAATTTAAAGTGGAGAGGTTCTGCTAATCAAAGAGTTATTGATGTTAAGAAATCTTTGAAAAAGGGCGAAGTTGTCTTATATTGTGATTAGAAATATGTTATTATATTGATAAGGGTAACCTTATCAATTTTTATGGGAGGATTTATATGAAGAGTAGAGGTTTTGAAATAGCTAAAGGTTTTGAAGAAAAGGGTATTAATTTACCTGTTAGAAAAACTAAGTTTGCTGCAGGATATGATATAGAGGCTGCAGAAGATATAGTTATTCCTAGTTTTAAAAAGGGAATGGCACCTACTTTAATACCAACTGGTGTTAAAGCATATATGGAAGATGATGAAGTATTATATTTATATAATAGAAGTTCTAATCCAAAGAAAAAAGGATTAATCCTTGCTAATAGTGTAGGAGTTGTTGATAAAGATTATTATGGTAATCCTGATAATGATGGTCATATTATGTTTGCTTTCTTTAATATTAAAGATGAAGATATTACTATTAAAAAAGGTGAAGCTATAGGACAAGGAGTATTTGCTAAATACTTAGTTACAGACGATGATGTAGCAGGTGGAGATAGAACTGGTGGATTTGGTTCTACAGATAAATAATTTGCATAAAATATAAAAATGTGTTAATATTAATACATAAGAAAAAGGGAATACTCAGTTATTGCAAGTTGAGTACTCACCTGTGTGGCGGCACTTAAGCTATGCTTGAGTGCCTTTTCCTTTTTTTATAGATCATTATCATTTGTATAATAAGATTATAAGTAGGAAGATGATAATGATTAAAGTTGAGATTAAAAAATCTTTCTTTGTCATTAACATCACCTCCTTTCCGGAGGTAAGCACCCAACAACTTTGTATTCCCTTATCACACTATACTAACATGTAAATTAATTAAATACAATCGAACAAATAAGAGTTTTGCATATAATGTCGAATTCTTTTTTTATCTTGTTTTGTCGAATGTGTAGAAAGATTATTATCTTTGATTTATATTGATAATGAAAGGAGGATAATGGACGAGCTCTTAGAATATGATGGGTTAATATATAGTATTATAAGTAAATATAAAAAATATGATATGGAAGACTTGTATCAAGTAGCTATGATAGGTTTAATTGATGCTTTAAAGCATTATGATTCTAAATATAATACTAAGTTTTCTTCTTTTGCTTATTACTATATTGTAGGAGAGGTCAATAAATATATAAGAGAAAATAGTAGTTTAAAAGTAAGTAGAAATTTAGTTGAATTAAAGAAAAAAATAATTAAAGCAAAAGAAGCAATGAGTCAAAAATTAGGTAGAGAGGCTACTAATTTAGAAATATCATTATATTTAGAAATTGATGAAAAGTTAATAGATGAAGCATTAATATCTACAGACTCAGTCACTTCTTTAGAAGATAGTTATTTTGATCCTATTAGTTATGATAATACTAGTGCAGAAGTTCTTGACTTAAAGAATGAATTAGAAAAGTTAAGTGAAGATGAAAGAAGGTTAATATATTCTAGATACTTTGAAGAATTAACTCAAAGTGAAACAAGTAATGTACTTGGTATTAGTCAAGTACAAGTATCTAGAAATGAAGCTAAAATACTTAATAAATTGAAAACTAGGTTATAGTTTTCTTTTTTTTGTAAATAATAATAGTGGTGATTATATGAATACTAAATATAAGAAAATAGCTGACTTACATAAACCTAAGGAAAATAGAATTGGTAATATGTTTACTAGTTTTATTAGTGGGGGAGTTGTTGGATTCTTAGGAGAGTTAATAATAGAGTGTTTAATTAATTGGTTTAATTTAAGTAGAAATATTAGTTCTATTATTATGATTATTATATTTATATTTCTTGCTTGTTTATTTACTGCTTTAGGTTTTTTTGACAAATTAGTTAATAGATTTAAATGTGGTCTTATTATACCTATTACGGGATTTGCACATTCAGTTATGAGTAGTAGTTTGGATTCTAAGAATGAGGGATTAATATATGGAATTGGCTCTAATATGTTTAAGTTAGCTGGTAGTGTAATTATATATGGAATAGTTAGTGCTTTTGTATTTGGACTTATTAGATATTTAATAGGAGGGATATAATGACTTTTTATTATAAAAATGTTTATATTAATAATACATCTTGTGTCACAGGTCCTTATGAAAAGAAAGGGCCATTAGGAGATTATTTTGATAGAAGTTATAAAGATTTATATTGTGGAGAAAAGTCTTTTGAAAAGGGAGAAATAAGATTAGTTAAGGATTCTTTAAATATATTATTAAGAAAGAGTAATATGTCTAAAGAAAATATAGATTTAGTAGTTGGAGGAGATTTATTAAATCAAATAACTGCTTCTACTTATGGTAGCGTAGGTATCGGTGATTTTATAGGTATATATGGTGCTTGTAGTAGTAGTGTTTTAGGTATTATTATTATTTCTAATTTTATTGAAAATGGTTTAATTTCTAATGGTATTTCTTTAGTATCATCACATAATATGACTAGTGAAAAACAATTTAGATATCCTACTGAGTATGGGGCACCTCGCCCTCTATCTTCGACATTCACATCCACTGGGGCTGCAAGTTGCTTATTAAGTAATCAAAAAAGTAAGATAAAAGTAGAATGTGCTACTTTAGGTAGAATCGTCGATTATTTAGAAAATGATCCTAATAATATGGGTAGAGTTATGGCACCTAGTGCTATTGATACATTAGTAAGACATTTAAAAGATACAGGAAGAGACTCTAGTTACTATGATTTAATTTTGACTGGTGATTTAGGTAAATATGGAAAAGAAATAGTTAAAGATTATATGAGAGAAGAATATAATATTGAGCTTACTAATTATGATGATTGTGGATGCTTATTGTATGATTTTGAAAAACAAAAAGAAGTACATGCTGGAGGTAGCGGACCAGTGTGTAGTGCTTTAGTAGTTTATTCTTATATTTATGATTTATTGAAAAAGAAAAAATTAAAAAGAATTTTATTTTTAGCTACAGGAGCACTTTTTTCTCCTTTACTTTTATACCAAAAAGAAAATATTAATAGTATATGTCATGCAATTAGTTTGGAGGTGGTTTAATGCTATTGTATTCATTCTTATTTTGTGGATTAATTTGTTTAATAGGACAAATTATTTTAGATAATACTAAATTAACTCCCGGACATATTACATCATTATTTGTAGTTGTTGGTGCTTTCTTAGATATATTTAATATCTATGATTCAATAGTAAAAGTAGTTGGGGGAGGGGCACTTCTACCAATTACTTCTTTTGGGCATTCATTAATACATGGTGCATTAGCTAATACAGATAAATATGGAGTGATTGGATTATTAATGGGAATGTTTGATAAAACAGCTACTGGAATAGTAGCTGTTATAGTAATAGCTTTTTTCTTTACTTTGATATTTAAACCTAGAGATTAATATGTAAAATTTACATTATATTTACATAAAAATTTACGTTTTCTATTCTTGATGATATATAATTATATTAAGAATAGAGGTGAGTTTATGTATACAATGTATATTATATTTACTATTATAATATTTTTATCTTTTGTTACAGGTATTTTAATATATTTTGTAGAACATAAACAAAAGAATATAATTGTTGATAAGGAAATTATATAATGAAAAAGTTTTTTGAAAGTATTGAAAATGGGTTTAATAATATATGTCTAATTCTTTCTAAAGGATTTTTCTTTTATTTTGTATTATTAAGTGAATTATTATATAAAATATTTCCTCTATCTATATTTGAAAAATCAAAGTTGTTTTTTAAAAGAAGACAAAATGATGCAAGTGCATTTTTGTTTGTAGTATTTTTAGTATTAATAGGTCTTAATGTATATGTTAGGTTTTATGATGGTAATGAAGTTAAATATGTTTCTAAAAATAATGTAGTTCAAAAGAAAATGATTTTGGATAAAACAGAATTAAATTTATATAAAAGATATTCTAAGGTAGATATTAATAGTGTATCTATTGATAAGTTAAAAAAGACTAATAAAGATATAGTCTCATGGATTACTGTAGATGGTACTAATATAAATTATCCTGTTGTTCAAGGAAAAGATAATAATTATTATTTAAGTCATGATATAGAAAAGAATATTAAAAGTAGCGGATGGGTATTTATGGACTATAGAAATTCTTTCGATATGAGTGATGATAATACTATTTTCTATGGACATAATTTAGCTAATAAAACTTCCTTTGGAAGTTTAGAAAATGTATTTAAGAGTGATTGGTTTGAAACTTCTAATCATTATATTGAAGTGTTATCTGAAAAGGATAGATATTTATATGAAATATTTTCTATATATACAATAAATCCTGAAGTTTATTATTTACAAAATAATTTTAATAATAAAAATAATTATATTGAATTTATTAATACTATAAAATCTAGAAGTATATATAATTTTAATATTAATGTAGATAATAAAGATAAGATAATTACTTTATCTACTTGTACTAATGATAATAAAGAAAGAAGAGTAGTACATGCTAAACTTATAAGTAAATAAAAAACTTTCCACAAATTTTGTGGAAAGTTTTAATTTATACTAGATATTTTTATTATTTCATTCATATCATCATCTTTAGCGATGATATTTTTATGTAGTTGATTACACTTACTACATTTATATACTATTTTATATGTATCTTTAAATTTTTCTATTTCTATTGGTTTTAATAAACCTTGGCAAGTATTTTCTCTATCTCCGGGATTAATATCTACATGTTTAGAATATAAACAATATGGGCAATGGTCACGTGATGAGTAAATTAATGGTTTAACTTCTTTACCACAATTTTCACAGATAAATCCTTCATCTAATTCATTAAATCTTTTCATAAATTCACCTAAAATTATTATACAACTATTTATATAATTATGAAATATTCAAATTGACTTATTATCAATGAAATCTTATAATATATATAGAATATAATAGGAGGCAATATGAAAAGAAGTAGAAAAAATACTAGATACTTAATATTATTAATTCTTTTGTTTTCTATTACTTTAGGTTATGCCTTTGTTAGTACTAATTTAAAAATAAATGGGGAAGCAAATGTATTGAAGCAAACATGGAATGTGTATTGGGATAGTCCTGTAGTAAATGAGGAAAGTGTTTCTTTAACTATACCTACAATAACACAAGATAGTGGGGATTTGGCAAATACAAAAATTATATGGACAGTTGATTTGAATACACCGGGTGACTTTTATGAATTTACAGTTGATGCGGTTAATGATGGTACTATTGATGCGATGATTACAGAAATAACTCCTACTATTCCAACTTTACCTAATTATATAAAATATAGTATTACTTATGACGATGGAAGTATTCCAGCATTAAATGATGTGTTAAAACAAAAGAAAAGAAATATTCCAACAAGAAAAAAATATCGAATACGAGTATATTATGATGAAAATGCTGTTACTGCTAGTGATGTTAATTCTATTGTTCAAGGTGGTGACGCATATACTTTTAAATTGAATATAAAATATGCACAAGCTACTTTAAATTATAAAAAATATTCATTAGGTGATTTAATACAATATGATCCAGTTGGTGATAATCTTTGTACAAGTGGTAGTACTTGTTATAAATGGAGAGTTATCACAACTGACGATACAAAATCATGTGATAGTATTGAACTTCAAATGGATCATAATATAACTGGAATAATGGTTTGGATATCAAAAGCAGATTACAATGATAATGAAAATTATGGAACAAATGGAAAAACTGATAAAGGTCCGATAACAGTATTAAAAAAATTAGAAGAAGTAACAAGTTCTTGGAGTGATAATTTAAAATTAACTTATAAATATGATACAACTTTAGCTAGTAATAATTATGGGGTATTATCATGCATAAATGGAGTGTGCAAAATAAATGATAATCAAGTTACTACTAATTTAAAAGCTAGAATAATAACTGCTGATGATATTACAGATATGACAATAGAAGCTGGAGCAACAAGTGATACAATTGCATATAGTTGGAATCTTTCATCAAGTATTAATGATTGGTATTTCTTCTCTAGAAGTAACTATAGATTAGGAACACATGATATTTTGCCAAGTGGAGAAGTTTCATCTAAACAATTATCTTGGTTAGTTCATAACACAACTGCTAATAGTTATAGTGGTGCTACTAATAATAGTTATGGATCTAATCCTGGTGGATATTGGACTTTGTCTCCAGTAAGTGATGATATAACTCAAGCATGGAGTATTGGTGGAAGTTCATATGAACCATATAATGGTAATTTAGGTTCTTATTATGTGGGTAATGATACCTCATATGGATTACGTCCAGTTATAAGAGTTTCTAAATCTAGTCTTACATCAGATTAAACATACTTTAAAAGTATGTTTTTTTTATTTATATATTTTGTTATTTATTTGTTTTATGATATAATCTTAATAGTTCGGAAGTGATAAGATGGAAATGGAATTTAGAATAAATGATTTTGAAGGTCCATTAGATTTATTATTACATTTAATAAAAGAATCTAAGATGGATATTATGAATATAGAAATAGATTCTATTACTAAACAATATGTTGAATTTATAGAGAAACAAGAGAAGATGAATTTAGAAGTATCTAGTGAGTATTTAGTTCTTGCTTCTGAACTTATTGAAATTAAATCTAAAATGTTACTTCCAAATGAGAAAATGGATGATGAAGAAGAAGTAGATCCTCGTGAAGAATTAGTTAATAGATTATTAGAATATCAAGCATATAAATCTATTACTCCATTACTTCAAGAAAAAGAATTATTAAGACGTGATATATTTACTAAGTTACCTGAAAATTTTAATAATTATCAAGAGGAGATACATGAGATACATAGTGATGTTACACTAGATGATTTAATTAGTGCTTTTCAAAAATATTATCAAAGAAAATTAGATAGTAAACCATTAAAAACAAAAGTTACTATAAATGAAATTAGTGTATCATCTAGAAGAAGTGAGATTAAACATTTATTAAAGAAAAAGCAAAAAATGAGTTTTTTTGAATTATTTCCTATTATGACTAAGGAATATGTAGTAGCTACTTTTTTAGCAATTTTAGAAATGGCTAAAAGTAAAGAAATTAAAATTACACAAGAAGAGAATTTTGATGATATAATTTGTGAGGTGTATAAAGATGCATAAAGCAGTACTTGAAGGGTTATTATTTGTAGTTGGTGAAGAAGGATTAACTCTTGAACAAATTGAAAATGTATTAGAAATAGATGAAGAAGAATCAAAAAATCTAATAATGGAATTAAAAAAAGATTATGAAGATGAAAATCGTGGTCTTAGAATAGATTTTTTAGGTAATAGATTTAAATTAACTACTAAATTTGAACATAAACAATATTATCAAAAATTGATAGAGAATCCAGAAACTAATACCTTAAGTCAAGCAGCACTTGAGACATTAGCTATTATTGCTTATAATGAACCAATTACAAGAGTTCAAGTTGATGCGATTAGAGGAGTAGGTTCTGTTGCTATTATTAGAAAGTTAGTTGCTAAAGGCTTTATTAAAGAAAGTGGTAGAAGTGATTTACCAGGACGTCCTATTTTATATGAAACAACAAATGAGTTTTTAGATTATTTTGGTCTTTCTTCTATTGAAGATTTACCTGATATATCTGAAATAGTATCACAAGAAGTAGATGAAGTAGATGAAAGTAATGATTTATATACTTCAAAATATACTGAAAAAGATATGGTAGAAGAATAAGAATTATGATATAATTCTTATTAGCTGCTTCCATGGCGGAATTGGTAGACGCGGCAGACTCAAAATCTGCTTCTAGAAATAGAGTTCCGGTTCAAGTCCGGATGGAAGCACCATTTTTTTAGACAATCTTAGTTGTCTATTTTTTTATTATTTGATATAATTTTTTTAGAATAGGTGAAGATATGAAAACATTAAATATAATTTGGAATATAATACAAGTAATTATAATCGTTTATGTAATAAGTATAATTTCTTTTATGTTCTTTTCTAATGAATATGGTTATAGTCAAATAGGTAATTATGTATTTGATGTAGATGATAATGAATTTGTAGTTATTAAAAAGACTAATAATATTAAAAAAGGTGATTTAGTTTTTTATTATGATATAGTTAATGAAAAATACAAAATAGTTTATAGTAATGTTAGTAGTATTAATAATGATGATACATATACATTAGATAATGGAGAAAAATTAATTAAATCTAGAATAATAGGTAAATCTAATAGAAAAATTCCAGTTATTGGATTTATATTAAATGTGGTTAAAGAAAAAGTATATTTCTTATTATTTGTTTTATTACCAATTTTAATTGTTTTTGTATATCAAGTATATAAATTTATTGTTAGTATTGATTATTATAAAGTGAAAGAATAGGGTTGATGTAGTATGAAGAAAGTATTAAAGATTATTTTTAATACTATTAAATATTTATATTTATTTATATTATTTGTATATTTAGTATTTATTTTTATACATAGACTTAGTATAGATAATAGTATATTTGGATATAGATTATTTACTATAGATAATAATGAGATGTATCCTAAGTATAGAGTTAATGATATAGTTATTGTTAAAGATATAAATCCTAATAAATTAAAAGTAGGAGATAATATATCTTATGTAGGAGATTGCTGTGGACTTGGTGGTATGACTATTAATCATAAAATAGTTAATATAGATAAAGAATCTAATAAGATTATTACTAAGGGTATTAATAGTCCTTTAGAAGATCCTGAAATAAAATATAAACAAGTAATTGGTAAAATAGTTGGTGTATTACCAGTTATTAATTTTCTACATCATATATTAAAGAATCAAATAGGTTTCTTTATAGCTGTATTTTTACCAATAATAATTACTATAATTGTTTTAATAATAAATACTATTAGAGATATTAAAAAAGAAAAAAATGATACAAACTTAGAAAATACTAAAAAGAAAAATAAGAAAGAAGATATAAAAGAAGATATAGAAATACTATAGGTGGTTTAATGGAATTAGAAGATCAATTTAGATATTTAGTTGGAGGATATTATGGGGTTAATTTAATGGATGAATATCCATTAAAGGAATATATTTTAAAAGATATAGAAAATTATATTAAAGATTTTGTTAGAATAAATCCTATTGAAAATTTTAATTATCATGAAGAACATATTAAAATAAAAGATACTGTTAGTGAAAAGAGAAAATTACAGGATGCTTTATTAGTTTTAAATTTAATTAATGGTCCAATGGATTTAGTGTTTTTAATAAAAGAAAAACTAAAAAAATATAGGAGGTAAATATGAAAAAATATATTAAAGTTAGTTTATTATTAATAATTGTATTATTATGTAGTGCTTGTGATGGGAATGTTACTAGAGACATTAGACATGCTGGGTTTACTGTTTCTGATAAATTTGAATGTGATATATTTTATCCTACTAGTAAGAAAGATACGGGTTATAAAAAAATTAAGTATTTAACTGGTACTAATATAATTGATGGTGATGGGCATATATATGAAGTGTCTTTAGGGGGAGTTTATGCTAATAAGCAAAACTGTAAAAAGGCTAATACTGATATTTCTGTTAAAGCCATTTTTGATAATAAAATAGTTAAAGCTACAGATAATAAATATTATTATTTAGTAGGTCAAAGTGATGTTAATAGTTATACTGAGGTTCCTGTTACAGATAATTCTTATGAATTATATAATTTATTATTAAAAGATGATGATATAGTAAAAGTAATGACTGCTGATAGTAGTACTGGTATTTATTATTTATTAAAAAATGATGGTAGTATTTATAGTTATACTATTAATAAAGCAGATTATAATTCTCCTTTGAAAGTTATTAGTATTAGTGTAGTATATGATAGATATGATTATTCTTCTAAAATAGTAGATTTTAATTATGAAGGTCAATCTAGTAGTACATATATTAAAACAGAAGATGAATTATATAGAATGAAAATTACTAATTTTGATAAATGTTCTAAATATGTGGATATTGATTGTAAATATTCTATGAAGAAAGATGATGTGTTTAAGAAATATAAAGATAGAATAATTGCATATAATGGTAGTATTTTAATTACTGATTATAAACAAGTATTTACTGTTCAAAAATAAAAGCTTTATAGCTTTTTCTTTTTATGTTATAATAAGCGAGATGGAGGGAGTTTATGCTAGTAGTAGAAGATTTTAAAGATTATGAGTTAATTGATGCATCACTAGGTGAAAAATACGAGAGATGGGGAAATGTTTATTTATTAAGACCAGATCCTCAAGTTATATGGGATAATGGTAATTTAATTGAAAAATATCATGGAAAAATAGATGCAGTATATCATAGAAGTAATAAAGGTGGAGGTAGTTGGGAGAATTTAAAGAGTGTACCTTCGTCTTGGAAAATTAATTATAAAGATTTAGTATTCAATATTAAACAAATGGGATTTAAACATACTGGATTATTTCCTGAACAAGCTGTTAATTGGGATTTTATGATTAATAAAATTAAGAATAGTGGTAGAAAAATAAAAGTACTTAATTTATTTGCTTATACAGGAGGAGCAACAGTTGCATGTTTATCAGCTGGTGCTCATGTTACACATGTTGATTCAAGTCGTGGTATGGTAGATTGGTGTAAAGAAAATGTTTTAGACTCTGGTTTTCAAGGTGAAAATATCAGATATATAGTAGATGATGTTATAAAGTTTGTTCAAAGAGAAATAAGACGCGGTAATAAATATGATGCTATTATAATGGATCCACCAAGTTATGGGCGTGGTGCTAATGGTGAAGTTTGGGATATAGAAAAGAATTTAAATTATTTAGTTAGTATTTGTAGTGAAATACTCTCTGATAAGCCATTATTCTTTTTAATTAATTCTTATACTACAGGACTTTCTTCTACAGTACTTTCTAATATTCTTGAATTAACTGTTAATAAAAAATATAAGGGTACTATTTCTTGTGGAGAAGTAGGTATTCCAATTACTAATAATAATTTAATATTACCTTGTGGTATTTATGGAAGATGGGAAGAAAATGAATAAGTTAAATGTATTATATGAAGATAATCATATTATAGTAGTAGTTAAACCTTATAATGTACTTAGTCAAGGTGATAGTACAGGTGATATTTCGATCATGGATATGGTTAAGGCATATATTAAAGAAAAATATCATAAGCCTGGAAATGTTTATTTAGGACTTGTCCATAGATTAGATAGACCAGTAGGTGGTATTATGGTTTTTGCTAGAAGCTCTAAAGCTGCTAGTAGACTTACTAAGGCTTTTAATGAGCATAAAATTACTAAGAAATATTTAGCTATTGTTAATGGTAAAATGGAAAAAGATAAAGATACTTTAATTGATAAAATAGAAAAATCAAATGATGGTAATAGTATAATTAGTGAAAATGGTAAAGAAGCAATTCTTGATTATGAAGTATTAGATTATAATAAAGAGTATGATTGTAGTTTAGTATCAATTACATTGAAAACAGGAAGACATCATCAGATAAGAGTTCAATTTGCATCTCGTGGTCATTATTTATTAGGTGATCAAAGATATGGGGTATTAGATAATAAGCAAATTAGTTTATTTTCTTATTATTTATCTTTTGTTCATCCTGTTACTAAAGAAGTGTTGGAATTCAAAGTTTTACCTGAAAAAAAAGATTATTGGACAAGATTTACACTGTAAATAAATTGTACATAAAATAAAATGTTTGCATTTGCAAACTTTTTTTGTTATCATTGTAATAGAGTATAGAATAAAGGGAGTATGAATATATGGAAAATTTTGATTTATCATGGTTTACAACTGTTCCAGGTTTATTTATTACAGGAGGAGTTGTACTATTACTTATCGCTTTAGTAATATTAATTATTACAGGTAAAAAAACTAAGAAAGAAAAACAAAGCCAAGTTGCCGGAGGAGATGTTAATGCAGCTCAACCACAAATGATAGCAGGACCAACTATGGTAGAACCACAACCAGTGATGGCTCAACCTGAAGTAGCTGTTAGTCCAGTAGCTGTAGAACCAGTTGTAGCTCAACCTGAAGTAGCTGTTGCACCAGTTGAGGTAGCTCCAGTAATGCCTGAGGTTGCTGTTAGCCCAGTATCTGTTGAACCAGTTATGGCTCAACCTGAAGTAGCTCCAGCAATGCCAGAAGTTGCACCAGTTGAAGTGGCTCCAGCAATGCCAGAAGTTGCACCAGTTGAAGTGGCTCCAGCAATGCCAGAAGTAGCTGCTAGTCCAGTAGCTGTAGAACCAGTTATAGCTCAACCAGATGTAGCTGTTGCACCAGTTGAAGTAGCTCCAGCAATGCCAGAAGTTGCACCAGTTGAAGTAGCTCCAACAATGCCTGAAGTTGCACCAGTTGAAGTAGCTCCAGCAATGCCAGAAGTTGCACCAGTTGAAGTAGCTCCAGCAATGCCAGAAGTTGCACCTGTAACAGAACCAGTTATATATGGTGGAGCAAATCCAGTTGTTGATGTTAATTTTGAACAACCTCAAAATCATCAAATATATGGTGGAGCTGATCCGTTAGAAAATACACAAACAATTCCTACTATTCAAACACAACCTGTTGAAGTAGTTCCAGTTAGTGAACCAGTTATGGTTACACCAGTTGCTCCAGTTGAAGTGGCACCAGTTCAACCAGTAGCAGTTAATGATGTTCAACCTGTAACTCCAGTTAATCCAATTCAATAAAGAAAGCATTAAATGCTTTTTTTTTATGCTATAAAATGTTATAATTGAAATAGGGTGGTATAATGAAAAAAGTATCCATATTATCATTACATTTAGGATATGGCGGTATTGAAAAATGTGTTGCTACACTTGCAAATACTCTATGTTCTAGATATGAAGTAGAAATTGCTGTTTGTTATAAATTATATGATAAATCTGCATTTGATATTGATGATAGAGTAAAAATAAAATATTTAAATAAAAATCTTAAACCTAATCATGATGCTTTAAGAAATGCATTTAAAAGTAAAAATCCTTTTAAAATAATAAAAGAGGGATTATTCGGTTTAAAAGTTTTAATAAATAGAAAAAAAACAATGGTTAAATATATTATGAATAGTGATAGTGATGTTATTATTTCTACTAGAGATATTTTTAATTATTGGTTATGTGGTTATGGAAAGGAAGATACTTTAAAAATTGGTTGGGAACATAATCACTTTCATGAAAATTATAAATATGCAAATAATGTATCAAGAAGTGCTAAGCATTTAGATTATTTAGTATTAGTTTCTTCTGAATTACAAAAGTTTTATGCTAAAGAATTAATTAATAGTAATTGTATGTGTATATATATACCTAATTCAATAGAAAGTTTGCCTAAAAAGAAAGCTTTATTAGAAAATAAAAAAATAATTTCTGTAGGTAGATTATCTAAAGAAAAAGGATATATTGATTTATTAAAAGTATTTAAAAAAGTAAATAAAGATTATCCAGATTGGACACTAGATATAGTCGGCGATGGTGCTGAAAGAGAATCCATTGAAGATTTTATTAAGAAAAATGAATTAGAAGATAAAGTAAAATTACATGGTTTTCAAGGCAAAGATTATATAGATAAATTATTAAATCAATCTTCTATCTATTTAATGACTTCATATACTGAATCATTTGGAATTGTGTTAATAGAAGCTATGAGTCATGGTGTACCATGTATTGCGTATGATTCTGCAGAAGGAGCACGTGAAATTATAAATAGTGGAGAAAATGGATATTTGATTAAGAATAGAAATCTAGAAGTAATGGTTATGAAAATAGAAGATTTAATTAAATCAAAAGAAGAAAGATTAAAAATAGGTTCACAGGCAAGGGAAAGTGTTAAAAAGTTTACTAGTGATGTTGTTAAGGAAGAATGGTTTACACTAATAGAAGAGAGTGATATTTATGAGTAAAAGAAAAGTTATGTTTATAGCATCTACTGGTGGACATTTAGAAGAATTACTTCAGTTAAAAAGTATGTTTTCTAAATATGATTACAGTCTAATTACTGAGAAAACTAAATCAAATATGTATTTAAAAGACATTTATAAAAATAAAGTACATTATTTAATATATGGAACAAAACATCATTTCTTGATTTATCCATTTAAGTTATTAATTAATTGCTTTATAAGTTTAGCTTATTATTTAAGATACAGACCGGATTATATTATTACCACTGGAGTACATACTGCTGGACCAATGTGTTGCCTAGGTAAAATATTTGGAAGTAAGATAATTTATATTGAGACATTTGCTAATATGGTTACTAAGACTTCTACTGGTAGACTTATATATCCAATTAGCGATAAGTTTATAGTACAATGGGAGAGTATGAAAAAAATCTATCCTAAAGCTACATTTGGGGGGTGGATTTTCTAATGATATTAGTTGTATTAGGTACTCAAGATAAGGAATTTAGAAGATTACTTGAGGCTGTAGATAGAGAAATAAAAAAAGGTAATATTAAAGATAAAGTAGTTGTTCAAGCTGGTCAGACTAAATATCAATCTGATAATATGGAGATTCTTGATTTAGTAAGTGCTCCAGAATTTGATAAGTTGGTAGACAAGGCTGATCTTATTATTACACATGGTGGTGTTGGTAGTATTTTAACGGGCATTAAAAAAGGTAAAAAAATAATTGCTGCAGCACGTCTTCAAAAGTATAAGGAACATCATAATGATCATCAAAAACAAATTATTAAAGAGTTTGCTGATCAAGGATATTTATTAGAATTAAAAGATTTTTATAAATTAGATAAGGTATTAGAAAAGGCTAAGACTTTTAAACCTAAAAAGTTTGAAAGTAATACACATAATATGATAAAATTATTAGAAGATTATATAGAAGATACTAATCATAAATCATGGCTTAATAAAATCTTTAGATTTAAAAAATAGTAGGGAGGAATTCTTATGAAAAGGAATAATAAAGGGTTTACTTTAATTGAACTTTTAGGGGCTATAGTGATTTTAGGAATTTTAATTGGTGTTAGTGTTCCTTTGATTGTTAGTTTATTAGATACAAGTAGAAATAAAATGTATATTAATGATGCTAAGAAATTAGTGACACAAGCTGAATATAAATTAAAATCAAATAGCTCTAGTATTGAGAAACCAGATGAAGGTGATTGTATTGCTGTTAGTATGGTTTATTTAGATAGTTCAGATTTTGATAATCCTCCTAATGAAGGAAGTTATGAAAAAGAAAATTCATTTGTAATTATAAAAAATAATGGTGGTAAGTTAGAGTATTCTGTAACAATTGTAGAAAAAGTAAAAGGTGGGGGTTACAAGGGAGTTGAACTTGTAAAGGATAGCGTTTTACTTGGAAATGATGCGTTAAGTCACGTTGTTAATTTTAAGAAAAGTGATTTGATAAATGTAGAGACTGATGTTAATAAGGGATATATCAATGAAAAATTAGGTGATGGTTATATATCTGCTGATAATAATTTAACTGCTATTTATAATTATCCTGATTTAGATGATAGTTCATCTAATAATGATATTGCTGGTATTCCTAGGATAACAATGGCTTCTTTAGTTTCAACATCAAGTAAAGGGTATAACTCTTTAGATGCAACTTTACAATTAAAAGTTGAAGATAAGGATACTCCAAGAAGTAATTTAAAAATATATTTAGCGATTGATAGTGGATATGAAAATGCTACTGTTCCAATTGATTATGGAACTAATGATACATTCAGTTATAATATTAATTTTGCTAATTATGGAAAAGGTTATGATGGTAGTAGTGTTAAAGTATATATTATTGTAAAAGATCCTGATGGAAATTCTACTAAAAAAACTATGACATATAAAATACATAAAAATGAAGTTCCAGAAATAGATAGTGATACTAAAATTACTAAACGTAATAAAGATAAAGCAAAAATGACTACAGGATTATTAAAATTAGTTGTGTTGGATGATGTAGATGATAATACTATGCTTTCTGTTTGTTTTAGAGAATCATCTACAGATGAGGATTTTACTAGTTGTGATAATTATCGTGAATATAATTCTATATTTAATGCAGATAATGAAGCTGAATATAAATTTACTACATGTAATGGGGAATGCAAAAGAGATGGAAGTAAACATTATTTAACAGTTTTTGTAAAAGATAGTTTAGGTGGTATTTCAAAGAAAAAATTAAGTTACGAGTTTTCTACTAATACAGCCCCTGTAATTAATACACTTTCAGTTGTATCGCAAAAAGAAGAATTTACTGATACTGAAAGTAAAACGATTGTTGTTAATATAGATGCTTTAGATGATATAGATGATTCTGATAATATGGTAGTTAAAATAGAAGATGGTGTTTCAAGTGCTACATATAATTATTCATTACAACCAATTTACTATAGTATTAATTCTCTTTATGATGGTAGTACTAAAAATATAAAAGTCAGTGTTATTGATTCTGAAGGTGGAACAACTTCACAAACTAAGAATTATACGTTATATCAAAATAAAAAACCTAGTATTAATTCATTTTCTATTTCTTCTAGTAAATCAGTATGTAATAATCTAGCATTATGTCCTCCTGAAAATGGTGGTAGTCTTGAGACTAATGTTTTATTAGATGCTTCAGATGATATTGATTATAAAAATGATTATGCTGATTTAAGAGTTTGTTTATCTCTAACCAATAATGCTAATACTTGTAGTAATTATGTATCTTATTCAGAATTTAATGATAAAATGTATTCTTATGTAATGCCTGGTGATTATGATGGTAGTACTAAAACTATTTATGCTTTTGTAAAAGATACTTATGGATTAGTCGATAGTAAATCATATGATTATAAAATATATAAGAATCAAGCACCTGTTATTGAAAATGTTTCATTTGCTTCTAAGAATGATTCAAAACCATCTAATGGTAATTTAAATACTATATTTACAATTGATGCTTATGATGATTTCGATGATATTAATTCATTAAAACTTCAAGTAATTGAAGATGGTGTTATAAAAATAGATAATGCTAATCTTAGTGATTATATTGATAAAGATAATGATTATAAAATATCAGGAACTTATAATGGTGTTGGAAGAAATATAGAAGTAAAAGTTATAGATACTGATTCTAATGTTAGTACTCAAACAATAGAGTATGGTGTCTATAATAATGAAATTCCTGAAATAGAAGTGTTTGATGTATATAGTAGTGAAAATCCATGTAATAAAACAGATTATTGTCCACTTGAAGATAATGGTAATTATAATGCACATTATAAAATAAAATTAAGTGATGATTTAGATAAAGATGAAGATATACAAATATGTATTTCATCTACTGATTCTTGTAGTAATTATTCATCTTATTCTAATTATTATGATGAAAATGGTGATCCAAAAGAATTTGATTATACTTTTGATGTGGATGATATTAATAAACCATATAATGGTGCTGAAAGACATTTATATTTATTTGCTAAAGATACTAATGGAGGTATAGCTAAAAGTGACTATAAATATACTTTGTATAAAAACAAAGGACCTGTTGTTATAAGTGAACCTAGTCTTGTAACTAATTCAGGTGATTTAGATGTTAATATACCTGAGGCTACTTTTACTGTATCTGCTGAAGATGATTTTGATTCTTCATTTGAGATTAAATATTGTCATAAAAAAGATGATGAAGAAGAAGTATGTACTAATTATGAGAATTATCAAGAAGCTAGTAAGAAGTTAGATAGATCTTTCTTTAATTCACCTCATCCAAATGGTGAAGTATATAAAGTGTATGCTAAATTTAGAGATAGTTATGGTACTGAATCAAAGACAGAAGAAATAGAATATAAATTATATACTGATATTAATCCTATAATTTATGCAAAAGAATTAGTTGGTGGTGACCATATTTATGTTGGTGAAGATGGAAATGAATATAGTGAAGTACCAGAAGGAGTTAATGTAGCTTATGAAAAAACTAAATTAAAGGTTTTCTTCACTGTTGATGATCCATATGATAAAGTTTCTGTTTGTTTTTCAGAAAATGGGTCATGTACAAATTATACTGGAGTATATGAAGCTAATAATTGTGTTCATTCCAATAATAATATGTGTTTAGCTAATAGACATTATGCTTATTATGAAAAGGATGGAACTATTGAGAATGGTGACCATGTATTTATTGAGTTATTTGTAAAAGATTCATATGGTAATGTCTCAAGAGAAGTAGTGTATGATGATAATTATAATCAATGTAGTAAAAAAAATGAAGAAGATGCAATTTATGAATATTCATTTAATACTAATGAAGATAATAATAAAAGAATAACTATAGATAGTTGTCAAGGAAGATGTTATTATGATGAAGATAGTAGTGCACCTAATAATATTATTTCAAACTATAATAGAAAAATTACATATACTGATAGATTTAATTCTAGTATATCTTGTGGTACTAGCGAATATGCTGTATCTGTAAATTGTAGTTTTAAAGATTGTTTTTATAAAAATAATAATTATGATAGATATGCTATTGGTACTACATTAATAGATGATGAAGAACCTTGGATTAGTAATGTAAATGGACATGAATATAGTTGTACTGGTCATTATGTTTTATATTTAACTAGTTATACTAATGGAAAAGAAAGTATTACTATAACACCTACAAATACTGATATTTGTAAGGAAGCATTTGATGCTCATGAATATGATTATGATAGTAGTTCAAATAATCCATTTGTTAGAATAGACTATTAGGAGGTTTATATGAAAAAGAATAAAATATTAATTATAATAATAGCCTTACTTATATTGGCATTGATTTGTTTAATAATATTCTTTATTAAACCTAAATCCTCTTCTTTAGGTAATTTATATGATGTAAATAATGAAAAAACTGAATTACCTAATACTACTATTTATAAAAATGATAAATTGTTAGAAAAACATTGTTTGAATAGTATTTGTATTGATGATGTCATCTTTTATTACAATGATGATATGGGAAGAATTGAATATACTATTACTAATAATTCTAATAAGGTAAAAAGTGGTTATTTAAAGATGGTGTTTAATGATTTAGAAATAACAATTGTTTATAAAGATTTAGAGCCTAAGAAAACTATTAATAGTAAATATCAATATAGTGGTATCGAGATAAAAGATAAAAGTGATTATAAATTAAGAAAACTAACTAAGGAAGAGTTAAGTAAATTTATTAAGTAAAGAAGAGCAATCTTCTTTTTTTTTTATTATAATTATGTTAAAATTATAATAGGTGGTAGTATGAATTATAAGAAAATAGCTATGGGTATGATGACTTTAAGTTTCATATTAATTATTTCAGGAGGAGTTTCATCTTTTGTTTTAGGGTTAAAACAAGATAAACAAGAAATATATAATCGTATTAATGATGTTAATGATGAATTTGAAGTTTTTAGTACTAATACTAGTGTGTTTGAATCTACTAGAGATGAATTATATAATGTAGTTTTGAGTAATGTATATTATGATACTATGTACGATGAAGATAAGAAAGTTAAAAATACTATATTAAACTATGAACATTTAGTAGATGAACTTACTAAAAATACTAAGAAGTTAGATAAATTATGTAATGATGTATACTATCCTGATAGTAAAGTTAATACTAAGTGTAATAATTATAAGAGTATATATGAACAAGTTGTTAATTATTTTATTAGTGATATTAAAGTATATAATGATAATGTAGATAAATATAATGAATATCAAAAGTCAAATAATTCTGATTTAAGAGTTGATAAATATAAAACTGATAAGAAATATATAGATTATAATAATGATAATAATTATGATGGTAAAGAGGAGTAAAAATGTTTAAGAAAAGAGTTAAGTATAAAATGCCACGAAAAAGAAAGTTTATTAGACTTATATGTTTTGTTTATATCTTTTTCTTTTCTTCTTTTTTATTTTTGTTTTATGGACCATTTGATAGTTTTAAAGAATTTTGGATAACTAGTGCTATGACTACTATGAGTCATAAGTATTTAGCTACTTATATATATAGTGATGATTATATACAAAAAGTATTAGCTAATAATAGTATTATAGAAGTAGATGAGATTAGTAATCCAGATGAAATACAGTTTCGTAAATATACAACTACAATTTATCGTAATCAATATGAAAAAGAAATATTACAAAAAGATGATGGAAATGATTTATATAAAGTAATAAATGTTAGTGGTAAAGGTTATCAAGGATTTTTAGTAGCAATATATGATCCTTCTAGAATACATATAGCAACAAGTAAATATTTAGGAGTTACTGGAGAGTCAATATTAACAGTTAGTGAAAGAGAAGGTGCTATCATTGCGATGAATGCTGGGGGATTTTATGATCCTGATTGGAATAGTAATGGGGCAATACCACATGGTACAGTATTTTCTAATGGAGAAGTAGTTAGTGATTATAAAGATGCTAATGTTGGTGGTGGATTTATTGGATTTACTAAGGAAGATAAATTTGTATTAGGTAGTATGAGTAAAAATGAAGCTATTAATATGGGATATAGAGATGCTGTTGAGTTTGGACCATTTTTAATAATTAATGGAAAAAGAAGCTTTGTTAAAGGTAATGGTGGATGGGGAATTGCTCCTCGTACTGCTATCGGACAAAGAAAAGATGGAATAGTTTTATTTTTAGTAATTAATGGACGTCTTGCTAATAGTATAGGTGCGGATATGATTGATTTATGTGATATTATGGAAAATTATGGTGCCTATAATGCTGCTAATTTAGATGGAGGAAGTTCTTCTGAATTAGTAATTAATGGTAAAATTATTAATACACCTGTTGCAGGTGGAAGCAATGGTTTAAGAAATATGTCAACATTTTGGGTAGTAAAATAATAAAAAATATGTTAGAATAAATGTAATTTATTGGGAGTGATAAATATGCTTATATTAGATGTATTAGATACTTGTAATGATCCTGCACTTTCAAATTTTTTAGCAATAGTAAAAAATGTTTTACTGTTGATTGAAATAGTGGTCCCTGCAACGTTATTAATTGCTGGTACAGTGGAATTTGTTAAATTAACAATAAATCCTGAGGATAAAAAAGGTTTTAGAAAAATACTTAATAAAGTAATAGCTGCATTTATTGTATTTGCAATTCCTGTACTTATAAATATGGTTATGGGTTTAGTTGGAGAAAGCACAGAGTTTACTAGTTGTTGGAATAATGCAACATTTAATGTAGAACCTGGAAATGCTACATATATTGATGATAATGACCGAAGTCCTAGTGCTGTTGTTGATAATCCAGATGATTATGATTAAAAGTAGAAGAAGGGGTTGTCCTTTCTTTTTTATTTTGGTATAATTTGATAAGGTGAAGTATGCTATGATAAAGAAAAAGAAAAGGGAAGAAAAAAAAGAAAATATTGAAAAAAAGATAGATAAAACAAAACGAAAAAAGACTAAGAAACGTCATGTAATGGGTCCTATAGAATTTATATTCAATTTTGTTAGTTTAGTATTTATGATAGGACTTGGTTTATATTTTGGAGGACGTAGTTTATATTATTACAGTAAACAAAATACTAAAATAAAAGAAGAAGCTCAAACTATTAATGGTCTTATAGTTCAAAATAATGATCTTGCTAAAGAAAATACTGATGGACTTCATCAAGATAATGATGGTTATTATTTTAAAGGTAATGTTAATAATAACTATGTTATTTATGAAAATAGATTATTTAGAGTTATGAGAGTTAATAATGATGATACTGTTAAACTTATTAGTGAAGGATATGCTTCTACTTTTATGTGGGGAGAAGAGTCTAATTATGAGAATTCTAATGTAAGAAAATGGTTAAATAAGACTGATGATGAACATTCAGGAGTTTATTATAATACATTGACTAATGTAGAAAAAACATTAGTAAAGACTACTTATGAAGAAGATATTTTAAAAGACGGTAAGATAGTTTCTTTAGATGAAGATAAGGAAGAAGAAAAGAAAGATAAAGATAAGGAAGATAAAAAGAAAGATACAAAGAAAAGTGATTATATAACTATTTTAACAATTAAAGATTATACATTAGCTAATGGTAAGAGTAGTTATTTAAATAATGGTAAAATGTTCTTCTTGCTTGGATTAAATGAAGATAATGAAAACTTATATGTAGAAGAAGATGGAAGTATTCAAAGTAGTGATTCTTTATCTGGGTATAGTATTAGACCAGTTATTACTTTAAAGAAAAATATGGAAGTAGAAAAAGGTACTGGTAGTAAGGAAGATCCTTATGTTATAAAAAGTAGTGAAAAGAATTATGTAGATTCATATGTAAAACTTGGTGATGATACATGGAGAGTTTCTTCTTTAGAAGGAGATAATTTAAGATTATATTTAAATGGATATATAAATGCAGGTGGAGAAGTTAGTCGTAGTTATAGTAGTTATAATAGTATTTATAATATTAATGATAGAACTAATGTAGGTAATTATTTAAATTATAGTTATTTAGGTAGCCTACCTTATCAAGGAAGTTTAGTAGATTGTAATTTCTATACTGGTGAAATTAGTGATGATGCAGGATATTCATTTACTAATATATATAATAATAGTGTAGTTGCTAAAGTAGGTTTATTAAATATCTTTGATTATATTGGTAATAATGAGATAGGTGATTTCTTCCATATTAATCAGACTAGTGAAGTTGGAAGTATGGAATATAATACATATTCTAATGGTTTATTAGAAGAAGCTGATGTTAGAGATGTAAAACATATAGTACCAGTTGTTTGTATTAATAAAAATAGTATTAAAAGTGGTGAAGGTAGTTTAGATAATCCTTACAAGATGGAGTGATAAAATGAAGAAAGTAAAGAAAAAATTGAAATTAAAGAAACCTAAAATAAAATTCAAGGGAATTGGCTTTATTACTGTAATTATTTTATTATTAGATATAGTTGCTGTTGCAGGATTAATAGTTATTAATAATAAAAAATTTAAAACTTTTTGGATACCTACTGCTATGACTACAAAATCTCATAAATATTTAGCTTATACATTATATGATGAAGATACTATTTGGAAAATAATGAGTGAAAACTATATTGAACAAAATACTGAGGAAGTTAATCTTGATGAAATAGTAATTGGTAAGATTAGTGAAAAAACACATTATTCTAATAAATATGAAAGAGAATTATTTACTAAAGATGAAGGTAATGATGTTTATAAGACTATTAGAATTATAGAGCCTAGTTATAAGGGATGGTTAATAGGTGTATATGATCCTAGTGATGTAGAACTTGCAGTTAGTTCTAAATTAGGTAGAATGGGACAAAATGTTAATACTTTAGTTAAAAATAATGGTGGTTTAGTAGGAATTAATGGTGGAGGTTTCGAAGACTTAGATGGTTGGGGAAATGGATCAATTCCTTATGGAGCTATTATTAAAGATGGAGAACTTATTTGGAATCATGCTGGTGGTTCTGGTGGATTAATAGGATTTACTAAAGAACATAAGATGTGGTTAACTGATAAGAGTCCAGCTGATGCTATTGCTGAAGGTATGGTAGATGCAGTTGATTTTGGACCTAACCTAATAGTTAATGGAAAAACAGCTAAGATTCATGGTGATGGTGGATGGGGAATTGCACCAAGAAGTGTAATTGCTCAAAGAAAAGATGGAGTTGTTTTGATATTAATAATAGAAGGAAGATTACCAGGTTATAGTACTGGTGCATCTATGAATGATGTTATTGATGTATTATTAAGATACAAAGCTTATAATGCAGCTAACTTAGATGGTGGTGCATCTTCAACAATGAGTATTGAAGGTAAGTTATGGAATAGACCATCAGCTGGAGGAGAATACGGTGGTAGAACTGTTTCTAATGCATGGATTGTTACTAATAAACAAAATAAACCAGCTAAAGCTCCAGTTAAAAGTAATTATAAATAATAAAAGTAATATAAAAAGTATAATATTACTTTTTATTATGCATTATAAAAATAATAGGAAGGTGAAAGTATGTATAGTGTGAAAGAATTATTAGAAAATATAAATCAAAAAGTAAGTGATTTAGGTCTTAGTCCTGTAATTAAATTAAATCCTGCATATAAAACAGCTTTAGCACATATTATTGTTTTGATTTCACAAATTGGTATGAAAGATAAAACTGATACTATAGAAGTATTAGAAAAAGATAATATTATTTCATTTGAATTCAATAAAAATATGAATGAAAAATATACTATAAGAATAAGTGTACCTTATAAAGATACATTGAGGTGTGAAAGAGCTATTGAAAAAAAAGAAATTATAAATGGGGATGAAGTTAAAACAAAGACAGTTGATGAAGTTATTTCTAAAATAGATGATATGGGTAATTTAGTAATTACATCTAATTATGGTGAAGCAAATAATTTACATTGTGATAGAGATATGTGTAATATAATTTATGGTGCTGAAAGAAAAGTATATAATAATTTTGGTATAATGGAAAAAAGAGAAATTAGAAGATTTCCTAAATATGGGACAAATAAAAATATTGAAGAAGTTTCTAATATGTTTATTTTAAGTGGAGCTAGAGATTGTTTTAATACAAAAGGTTATAGTACTAGAACATTACTTGTAAGAGAGAAAATTGATGTTGCTAAAGTAGTTTATGAAAATAATAGAACTATGGAAAATTATATTGGTATGAGATTATTAAATGGAAAAAATGGATATGCTGATATGTCTATAAGTAGTAGAAATTTGTTTGATAATCATGTTATAATTAGACCACTTATGATCCAAGAAATAGAAAAGATGATAGATGAAGAGACTGATCCTAAAGTAAGAATAGGATTAAGAGAATATGCTAAAGATAGAGAATTTTATTCATATGATTCTGATGAAGATGTAAATTATCATTCTAATGCTATGAAATAGTCTCTTTTTTTTTATGAAAACTAGTGTTATAATATAGGCGTTTTGGTGATATTATGAGGAAGTTTATAGTAAGTGATTTACATGGTAATGGAGAAGTTTATAATTCTATTATTGGATATTTAGAAAATATAAGTTTATGTGAAGAAGTAGAATTATATATTAATGGTGATTTAATTGATAGAGGAATTGATTCTTTTACTATGCTTATGGATGTTTATAAAAGAATTAATGGTAATGGAAATATAAAAATTAATTATTTGGGTGGAAATCATGAACTAATGATGTGGCAGGCTTTAAAAAAAGAAAGCCTGGTAAACCAGTTAGACATTGGTGTAATTGGATGTGTAATGGTGGATGGGTTATTGAAGGTGAATTAGCTAGTAGAGAAGAAAGTTTATCTAATGATTTATGTAAGTTTTTAGGAAAGCTAAAAATATATAAAAAGTTTGAAGAAAAAGTTAGAGATGATAATATTTTATTAGTTCATGCTCAAGCTCCTAAAAATATTAAAGATATTTGTGATATGAAGATATCTGATAATACTACTAGTGTAGAGAAAGCAGTTTGGAAAAGAAGAGAACTTCCAGGTGAAAAAAGAGTATTTTTAGGAAAAGAAGGATATTTAACAATAATAGGGCATACTCCAGTACAAGATAAGTGTGGATTTAGTTATGATAGAGTAGATAATTTATTTAATATAGATGGTGGATGTGCAGGATATGCAAATGGATTTTTCTCATATGATAAAGTACCTTTAGTAGAAGTAAAAAATGGATATATTAAAATAATAGTGTTTAATCATAATAATGAAATTATAGATTCTTATATATTTGATGGAGAGTTATTTAAAATGACTAATAGAGAAATAGATAGGGAACGTATATTTATAGATCATAGTAATGATAATTGTATGGAAAAACAAAAGGCTTTAATAAAAGAAATACTTGAGATTAGATAAGTCTTTTGTTTTTTTTTATTTTGGTATATAATTTATATAATGGAAGGATGAGATGTTTATGATGAAAATAATTGATGGTAATGAGGCTTGTGCTTATGTATCTTATAATTTTACTGAAGTAGCAGGAATATATCCAATTACTCCAGCAAGTCCAATGGCTGAGTTAACTGATAAATGGAGTAGTGAGGGTAAATTAAATTATTTTGATACACCAGTAAAAGTAGTAGAGATGGAATCTGAAGCAGGAGCAGCTGGTATGGTGCATGGTTCACTTCAAGCGGGGGCACTTACTACTACATATACTGCATCTCAAGGATTACTATTAATGATTCCTAATATGTATAAAATAGCAGGTGAACAATTACCTTGTGTAATTAATGTAGCTGCAAGAAGCTTAGCAACACATGCTTTATCAATATTTGGAGATCATCAAGACATATATGCTGTAAGACAGACTGGTTTTGCTATGCTTGCATCTAGTTCAGTTCAACAAGTAATGGATTTAACAGGAGTAGCACATTTAAGTGCTTTAAAAGGACATGTTCCATTTGTTAATTTTTTTGATGGTTTTAGAACTAGTCATGAACTTCAAAAAGTAGAAGTAATAGATACTCTTAAATTAAAGAAATTAATAGATGAAAAAAGTTTAAATGAATTTAGATCTAGAGCAATGAATCCAAGTAATCCAACAATTCGTGGTACTGCACAAAATGAAGATATTTATTTCCAAGCTACTGAAGTTAGAAATCCTTATTATGATAAATTACCTGATATAGTTAATTCTTATATGAGTGAGATTAATAAAATAACAGGAAGAGATTATAAACCATTTAATTATTATGGTAATCCTACAGCTACAAAAGTAATAGTAGCTATGGGAAGCGTATGTGAAACTATTAAAGAGACTGTAGAATACCTATGGAAAGTAAAAAAAGAAAATGTAGGTTTAATGGAAGTACATTTATATAGACCTTTTAGTTCTACCTATTTCTTAAAAGAATTACCTAAGACTGTTAAGAAAATTGCAGTACTTGATAGAACTAAAGAACCAGGTAGCTCAGGAGAACCTTTATACTTAGATGTAGTTCAAACTATAAAAGATGCTGATGCTCGTGTTCGTGTTATTGGTGGTAGATATGGGCTTTCTTCTAAGAATACAACACCAGCTATGATTAAAGGAGTATTTGACTTTTTAGATACAAGAGATAATCATACAAATTTTACTGTAGGAATAAATGATGATATTACTAATTTAAGTATTAACTATGACCCTAAATTCATGATACCTAGTGAAATGGCTGAATTTTTAATATATGGTTATGGTAGTGATGGAATGGTATCTGCAAGTAAAGATATTATGAAAATTACTGGAACTTATACTAATGCTTATGTACAAGGTTATTTCCAATATGATTCTAAGAAGAGTGGAGGAATTACTCTATCTAATTTAAGATTTGGTAAAAAACCTATTACTAGTACATATTATGTAGAAAAAGCAAATATTATAGTTTGTACTAAAGATAGTTATTTAAAAAGATTAAAAATGCTAGAAAAACTTGTTGATAAAGGAGTATTTATTTTAAATACTAATAAAAATCCAGATGAAGTACTTGCAATGATGAGTAATCATGATAAAAAGATACTTCAAAGTAAACATGTTAAGATGTTTATAGTTGATGCTAATAAAATTGCTAAAGAAAAAGGAATACCTGGAAAAATTAGTACTATTATGGAAACTATTATATTTAAATTAGGTAAGATAGTTGATTTTAATTTTGCTGTAGGTAAGATTAAAGAAAATCTTACTACTAAATTTCAAAATAAAGGTGGAAATATAGTTGAAAAAAATATTAATGCAATAGACTCAGCATTAGAATGTTTAATACCTGTAAAAGTTCCATATGTAGATTTTGATAATGAAATAACACCTAAAAAGAGTTTATTTGAGGTAATAGATTCTATGGAAGGAGATAGTCTACCTGTTAGTAGTTTTATCAAAATGCCTAATGGAGAAATGGAAGCAGGTACTTCTAAGCTTGATAAGAGAGATAGTAGTGAAGAGGCACCATGTTATATTAGTGAAAATTGTATTAATTGTAATTTATGTAGTTTAGTATGTCCACATGGTGTTATTAGACCATTCTTATTAGATGAAAAAGAAGAAATGGATGCCCCAGAATCTGTGACAAGACACTTACAAGATGCAAAAATAAAAGATAAGGATCTTAAATTCACAGTAGGTGTTAGTTTACCAGATTGTACAGGATGTTCTTTATGTACTGAAGTTTGTCCAGGTAAGCAAGGTGCTAAAGCCCTTGTTATGAAAATGAAAGAAGAATTACTTGAAGATAGACGCGATGAAGAATATAAATACTTATTTAATGAAGTTAAGGAAAAGAAAGATGTAATGCCTACTAATACAGTTAAAGGTAGTCAATTTGTTAAACCTAAATTTGAGTTTCCTGGAGCTTGTGCAGGTTGTGGAGAAACACCTTATCTTAAGTTATTATCTCAATTATTTGGTGATAGAATGATAATTGCTAATGCAACAGGTTGTTCATCTATTTATGGAGCTAGTATGCCATCTATGCCATATTCTGTTCCATGGGCTAATTCATTATTTGAAGATAATGCAGAGTTTGGTTTTGGTATGAGAATAGCTGACAATACGTTAAAAAATCAAATAGTTGCTCTTATTAAAAATAATATGGATAAAGTTAAGAAAAGTGAAAAAACTATTTATAAAAATTATACAAATGAAATAAATGAAGATACAGCTAAAGCATTACTTGAAGTAGTAGATGAGACTAAAATAGATAGATTAAAGAAATTAAAAGACTTTATAATGCCTAAATCAGTTTGGATGATTGGAGGAGACGGTTGGGCATATGATATTGGTTATAATGGAATAGATCATGTATTATCTACTAATGAGAATGTTAATATATTAGTACTTGATACAGAAGTATATTCTAATACTGGAGGACAAGCATCTAAATCAACTAGACCTGGAGCTGTAGCTAAGTTTGCTGCTAGTGGTAAAGTTACTGCTAAAAAGAATTTAGCTAAAATGGCTTTAAGTTATCCTCATGTATATGTAGGAACAATATCACTGGGAGCTAATCCAATGCAAGCTATTAAGGTTATGAAAGAAGCAGAAGCTTACAACGGACCAAGTATTATAATTGCATATGCTCCATGTATCGCTCAAGGAATTATTAAGGGAATGAAGAATTCTATCAATGAAGAAAAAGAGGCTACTTCATCAGGATATTTCCCAATATTCCACTATAATCCAGATACTAAAGAATTTAAAGTAGATTCTAATGCAGATTTTTCTAAATATGAAGAATTTACTTTAGGGGAAGATAGATATAGAGCTTTAAAGAAACTTAATAAAGAAGGAGATAAGTTGCTTGAGAAAAATAAGAAAGATGCAGAGAATACTTATCAATTCTATAAAGAGTTAGAAAATAAAGAAGAGTAGAAAATACTTTTCTTTTTTTTATATGTATGTTATAATATGTGAAAAAAACGGGGGATATTTTATGAGTATAAATGCTAGATATCAAGATATGGATGATTATGAAGATGAGAAAGAGGAAAGAGAGTTTTCAATAATAGATATACTTGCTATTATATCTAAGTGGTTTATTAGAATAGGTATGGTATTTGCTGTAATAGTAGGTATATATTATTTAGTAAAATTACAAATAGTTAATTTATTATTATTTATAATTGGATTAATTGTTTCTTACTTTTTTGGATATTTCTTTATGTTTTGTTTAGATAAAATAACTTCATTAAATAAGTAGTTTTCTACTTATTTTTTTTAGACACAAAAAGAGAACATCGGCCATGTTCTCTTTTGTTTTTTATCTAAGAAGCAGGACCCCCTGAGGCCCGCTTCCAAAAAGAATAAAAAGGGGTTGGCTAGTGTGATACTAGCGACCAATTCGCCTAATTCCGAATTGGTAGTTCTTATACTAATCGAAAAGAATTAATTTGTCAACAAAAAAATTAAATTTTTTTAACTTTTTTAAAAAAGATGAAATAAAGGCCTTTTTTTCTTTTGATTTTTTATTAAATATGGTATAATATGCCATGGAGACGAAAGAAAAGGAAGTGATATTATGGCAGAGTTAAAAGACGTTAAAGGTATAGGTCCAAAATCCCTTTCTTTATTAAATAAAATAAATATAAATACAATAGAAGATTTGGTTACTCATTATCCTTTTAGATATGATGTATTAAAGCGTGATGAATTATCTAATATAGATGATGGAGAGAAAATAATTATAGATGGTAAGATAGAAAGTATGCCTATTTTAATGAGATTTAAAGCTGGATTAAATAAAATGAATTTTAGGCTTGTTACTCAGAGTGGAGTAGTAGGTGTATCTATATTTAATAGAGCTTTCTTAAAGAGTAAATTATTAGTAGGAACTGATGTTATAGTAATTGGTAAACTTGATAAAGGTAAGAATGTTATTACAGCTAGTGATATCAAATTAGATCAATTATCTAATAAAGTTAAAATAGAACCAGTATATCATTGTACTAGTGGATTAACTAATAAGAATATGTCTACATATATTAATATGGCACTTCTTATGTATGGAAAAGAGATTAGGGATTATATTCCTCAATATATCCAAGAAAAGTATAATTTTGTTAATAAGAAGACTGCTTTAAATATAATACATAATCCAAGTACTAGTGAAAAATTAAAAGAAGTTACTATTAGATTAAAATACGAAGAGTTATTTGAATTTATGTTTAAAATAAACTATTTAAAACAACAAAACAAAAAAGAAAAAAATGGACTTGTTAGAGTAATTGATAGAGATAAGTTAAATAAGTTTATTGAGAAGATTCCATTTAAACTTACTAATGATCAATTATTAGCTATTGATGAAATATTAAATGATTTAGAAAGTCCTACTAGAATGAATAGATTATTACAAGGTGATGTTGGTAGTGGTAAGACTATAGTTTCTTTTATAGGAATGTATGCAAACTTTCTATGTGGGTATCAAAGTGCTTTGATGGCTCCTACTGAAATACTTGCAACACAACACTATAATAATTTAATTTCTTTCTTAAAGGGTACTAAAGTTAAAGTTGCTTTACTTACTGGAAGTACTCCTAAAAAAGAAAAAAATGAAATATATAAAGGATTAAAAGATGGTTCTATTAATATGGTTATTGGAACACATGCATTAATTCAAGATGAAGTAGAATATAATAATTTAGGTCTAGTTATTACAGATGAACAACATCGTTTTGGAGTCCATCAAAGAGCTAATTTACAAAATAAAGGAGTTAAACCTGATGTTTTATATATGAGTGCTACTCCAATACCAAGAACTTATGCTTTAACTATATTTGGTGATATGGATGTATCTACTATTAAAGAAAAACCAGTTGGTAGACAAAAGATAGATACGGTTGTTAAAAAAACTAGTGAAATAACTGAAGTATTAGAAATGATGTATGAAGAGTTGAAAAATAAACATCAAATATATGTAATAGCACCATTAATTGAAGAAAGTGAAAATAGTGATTTAACTACAGTTAATGAGTTAAGAGATAAAATGAAACTTGCATTTAAAGATAAATATAAAATAGATATAGTTCATGGTAAAATGGCAAGTGGTGCTAAAGATATTATTATGGAACAATTTAAAAATAATGAAGTACAAATACTTATATCTACTACAGTAGTAGAAGTAGGAGTAGATGTTCCTAATGCAACTACTATGGTAATATTTGATGCAGATAGATTTGGTCTTTCTACACTTCATCAGTTAAGAGGACGTGTAGGTAGAGGTACTAGTAAGAGTCACTGTATATTAATAAGTGATAGTGATACTGAAAGACTTAAAATCATGGAAAGAGAAGATGATGGGTTCGTTATTTCTGAAGAGGATTTTAAATTGAGAGGTCATGGAGATTTATTTGGTACTAAACAAAGTGGTGATATGTCTTTTAAGATTGCTTCTATTAGAAATGATTATAAAATACTTCTTCAAGCTAAAAAAGATTCTAAAGAATACTTAGAAAATAAAGATACAGATAATGATCCTTTAAAGAAAGTTTTAATAGATTCTATTACTACTGTAAATTAAAATTAATTTTGATAAAGCAATTGACTTTTTATAAATTATCATATATTATTAAGATGCGTGGTACATATCACGCCTGATATTCTCTAACTGTCTAAGTGTTAGAGTATATTCAACCGAACCCCCTGGACCTAGTCGTGAGACTAGGTCACTTTTTTTATGCTTTATTTTATAAGGATTTTAAGAAAATATTGAAATATTTACCTACCCAGCTACCTACCCAAAGAGATAAAAAGTAATGGAAAGCTATTTTTTGATATATGGAAAAATTCCTTGTTTTATAAGAAAATATGGAAAATTAAAAAATACAGTGGAGGATCTAATGTGCGCCCCTTGAAGGAGCCTTATGTCTCCGTTTTTTTTATAAAATATAATTGAAAAAATAGTCAATACATGATACAATAATTAAGATAGTAGGGTACTATTGATATATGAGATATATGGAGGTGACATTATATTGTGCTAGAAAAAAAAGATTATTTTTTCTAGGAATACTTCTATTTATTGTAATGCTTATATCTGGTATTTATGCTCTTAATAAAGAAATAATTACTACAGAAAGCGGAATATCAACTGGTGCAGTTGATATAAAAATTGAAGAATATAATGGTAATACTCAACCATTTGATGAAGACGGATCTTATGTGATGCCTGGTGATGAAATTGTATTAATTCCTAGAGTTAATAATCTTGGTATAGATTGCTATTTAAGAGCAAAGATAGAATATACTATTAATGGAGAAACATTTCCAGAAATGGATTATATAGAGGGTAATTATTCTTCTTGGACTAAGAAAGATAATTATTACTATTATGATTCTATTTTTACTAGAGACAGTTACATTAATTTATTTAATAAAGTGACTATTCCTAATTTATCATCTGCTTATAATGGTAAAAAAGTAGTAGTACATATTTTAGTTGAAGCAGTTCAATCTAAAAACTTTGATGGTAACTGGGATGAAGTAAATATTAGAGAAAGTATTAATAGATCTTATGATATAGATTATGAAGGTGAATCTTCAGTAATATATGAAGATAATACTAATAATCATATAACATTGGATAGTGACTTCTTTAATAAACTTGGAAATATGCTTTCAGGAGATAGTTTTTCTGAAGATATAACTCTTTTAAATAAAAGTAATACAGAAAATGAATATTACTTATCCATTGATTATGATAATTTAACTAATGAAGAAATAGCATTACTTCAAAAAATAAAATTATCTATAAAACGAAATGGTGAAGAGTTTATAAATAGTGATTTGGCAAATAAGAATAAGTATACTTTAGGAGTATACAAAAAAGGTGAAGGAGATATATTTAAAATAGAAATTTCTTTACCAAAAGATGCAGAAAATGAGTATAGTAAGTTATTTACTAAAATTAAATGGAAATTTTCATATAAGAATTTATCTGATGGTTCAGATAGTGTTAATCCAAAAACAGGAGATTTTGGTATTAACGTATATATAATAGTATTCATACTTTCCACTATAGGATTAATAATAGATATGATTATGTGGAAGAAAGAAAATAAAGAATAGATTAATAAAAGGAGATTTAATTATGAAAAAGAAAAAAACAGTTTTAGCAGCTGTAATATTATTATTAATGTTTGTAGTAGGTGGAGCAATTGCATATTTCACTGATACAGATACAAAAACAAATACATTTACAATTGGTAGTGTAGATATTACTTTAACAGAAACAGGATGGGATGCATTAACAGATACTGATTCTGATGGTATTCCAGATGCAGCAGAAGATATGATGCCTGGAGAAAGTGTTACAAAGGATCCATTAGTTAATAATATTTCTACTACGAATCCAGCATACGTATTTGCTAAAGTAGAAGTTCCTTGTACAACTGTAACTTCACCAGCAACTCCAGAAGAAATATTTACATATACAGTTAATGCAGGATGGACAGAATTATCTACTGCAGCAGTAGCATGTACTAGTGGTGGAACTGCTACTCATGTTTATTACTATGGTTCAAATGGAACATTAACTGCTTTAGCAGAAGCAGCAGATGCTTCAACTCCAACTTCAACTACAAATCCAGTATTTAGTTCAATTACATTACGTAGTACTTTAACTGGTAATGAAGGATTAAGCGGAAATAAAAATGTAGTAGTAACTGGTTATGGTATCCAAACTGAAGGATTACAAAGTACTACTCCAGCTGACGTTTGGTCTAACTTCTAATATTGCTTATGAAGATAGTTAAGAAAATAATTAATATTTTAACAACTATTATTATATGTGTTGGAGGTTTGTTTTTAATACTATATATACTTGGAATTGTTCCATATGTAGTATTATCTGGATCTATGGAACCATCTATAGAAACAGGAAGTGTATGTTTTATTAATAAACATGCAAAATTTGAAGATATAAAAGAAAAAGATGTTATTGCGTTTAAAATGAAAGATGGTACTTTAGTTACACATAGAGCTATTGAAATAAATGATTCTGGAATAGTAACTAAGGGAGATAATAATAAAGACGCAGATAATAATATAGTAACGAAAGGAAATTTCGTTGGTAAGAATTTATTTTGGATTCCTAAAGTAGGATATGTTATAAAAGCATTTCAGACTACTACAGGAAGAATAATAGCAGCTGTTATTATTCTATTACTGTTAGTTTCTGGATTCCTATTTGGTGATGACAATAAGAAAGTAAAAAGTTAAAAAAGAAAGGTGATGAAATATGAGAAAAATGAAACGTTATTCTGTTTTATTAATTGTGATTATTTCATCACTTTTTTTTATTAAAGGAATTTATGGTATTTTTATAAAAATAACTAATCCTAATGTTAATACATTAACTATTTTACAGAATACAAGTTATACTGTAGTACATGAAATAATGGATTTAAACGGAACTACATATACTGAACATAGTAGAACTACTTATTCAGATGTTCCTATTGGATCTATAGTAATTCCTCAAACATTAAATTTACAAGGATTTACTGCTCCTGCTACTCAAACAGTTACACTTGATACTTTTGCTAATACAGTTATTACATATAGGTATACAAGAAATCAATATACTTTAACTATTAATAATAGTGGTTATGTAACAACTAGTACTCCTTCAGGAACATATTATTATGGTCAGGAGATACATTTAGTAGCAGATCCTACTGATTCGGGTGGAAATTCTTTTGTTAAATGGTCTAATAATGAAACTAATCCTGATTATACATTTACTTTGACTAATGATGTAACAATAGAACCTATATATGGTCAAGGATATAATATTTTCTATTATCCTAATAATGGAGATTCTATAATAACTGATTCTGTTGTACAAAATCAAAGTTTAGGTTCTTTTCCTACGGTAGAATATAATGATTGCTCTAGTAGCACAGGGGACTATGAAACTAGAGGATGTACTTATTATTATAAGTTTGAAGGATGGTTTTTAGAGCCTAACTTCGTAACTCAAGTAAATGAAACTTACGTTCCACAAGCTGATACTAATATATATGCTAAGTGGAATAAAGTATATTTTTCTAATCCTGGAACACTAGTTTGTGATGGGACTAATTACTTAGATACTGGTATAAAAATGTTTGATGCATTAAATGCGGATAAAGACTTTATTGTTAAATTTACAGTAGATACTAATAATGGATATACTCCAGGTACTGGTGTAGATAGAGGTAGTATATTCGTAGATATGAGTGAAGCAGGTGAACCATTCCCAGGTGTTCAATTCTTTACTAATAATAAAGGAGTATATACAATGAATATTAATACTACTGGTAGAAAAGTTAAAAATAATAATACTGGATATGTTACTGGTCAAAGTGTTGTTATAAAAAAGATAGACGGAATAGTTTACTATAGTTATAATGGTGGTAATGATGTTCAAATAAACAACTTTAGTAATTTTAATACATATTTTGATAATCCTGCATCATTTTGTGCAGGTATAGATCCGCAAGGTAATAGATATCGTTTCTTTAAAGGAGAGGTATCTGATATGAGCGTTGAAATGATTGATCCAGATTTATATACACTTCATTTTGATGCTAATGGTGGAACTGGTATGATGATTGATCAAATTATTAAAATAGGTGAGAATACTACTATTAAACCAAATGCATTTATGTATGAAGACCATTCATTTGGAGGATGGAATACTAGCCCTGATGGAACAGGAACTAGTTATCCAAATAGTTATAGTATTACATCTGATTTAGGTAATACTGGAGATGTTATTACATTATATGCACAGTGGATAGCACCTACATCATATTATGTTCATTTTGATGCTAATGGTGGAACTGGTACTATGGCTGATCAAAGATTCATAGTAGATGGCAATAGTAAACCATTATTAGAAAATGAGTTTACTAGAACTAATTATGCATTTAAAGGATGGAATACAAGTCCTGATGGAACAGGAACTCATTATGATGATTTAGAATCTGTAAGAAACTTAAGTACTACAGATGGAGATATTGTTACATTATATGCTGATTGGTGGAAGATTAAATATACTCATCCAGGAACTGCAGTATTTGATGGAACTGTTAATACATTTATTGATACAGGTGTTAATATATTTAGTTCAACTAATATTAATAAAGATTTTGAAATTAGATTTACATTTAATTCTGTTGCTAGTGATTTATTTACTGTTTCACCAACACAACCAACAATGTTTAATGCTAAAGATGAATCTAATAATAAGTATCCTGGATTTAATGTTCGTTTCAATAATAATAATATTACTAAATTGTATCCTACTGCTAGATGGGGTGGTAATGGAAGTACTAATATTCCTTCAAGTGGTGTTGATGTTGCAAATGCTCCAATAGACTTTGTTTATAAGAGACATAATGGAGTAATTACAATGCAATATTCATATTCAGGATATGAAAGTGAAGTTTATACAATAATTAATCAAAGTAGTTGGAAATTAAATCAAACATTTGCAACAAATGTAGCATTCGGTGGATACTTTGGAAGTAATAATCAACCAGGTAGATTCTTCAAAGGAACTCTATCAGATATGATAATTATCATGGATGATTAATTATAAAAGCCAGTCATACGACTGGTTTTATTTTGCCCGGTGTTACGGGCTTTTTTCTTTATGTACGATTTGGAATAATTTTTAAATATTGAAACTTATAAAATAGACTTTTTTGTGTTTGATCTCTTTTCCCCCTGGACCTAGTCGTGAGACTAGGTCACTTTTTTTATTTATATTAATAAAAATACATTGATTTTTAAAAAAATGTGATATAATACTTTTAAAAGGAGGAGAGTTATGTATAACGGTAATTTAATTACACCAAATACTACTACTACACCAGATGTAGAAGCAATATTTGGAGGTATGGCTGCAGGTGCAATTATTTTAGTTGCTATTTTAGGTCTTATTGCTTTAGCAATAGTAGCATTTTTCTTAATTGCATACTGTAAAATGTACACAAAAGCAGGAGAAAAATGGTGGAAGGTATTTATTCCAATTTATAATACTTGGACTGAAACAAAAATCACTGGTCTTGCTTGGTGGTGGTGCCCAATTTACTTAGTAGTTTCATTATTGTCTAGTGGTAAGAGCTTAGCTTTAGCTGCATTTGGAGTAATTATTATTTCATTCAACTACAATTATAACTTAGCTAAGAAATTTGGAAAATCTAATGGTTTCGCTGTATTATGTACATTATTACCAATTATTGGTATTCCTATTTTAGCTTTCGGTAGTGCTAAATATAATGCAAAAGCTGCTACTGATAAAAATGGAATCTTTGCTATAGAGAAAGAATTTGTTAAATAGGTATAAAAAAAGATAGATAAAAATCTATCTTTTTTTTATGTTTAATTTAGTTGCATGTTATTAACATTATCATTAACTAGTTTTAAAGATATATTATTACCATCTCTATCTACGACAGTTATAGTAGTATCACTTTCAATAAAACTAAATATGTGTTCTATATATTGTGAATCTCCAACACCTAGATAAGCTCTATAATTTAGCCATGCAGGATTAGTAATATCACTTTTTAATTCATCCATTGGGATGTTTTCTATATCACTACACATAGCTAAGGAATTAGCCATATTACCTGAACCAAAATTATAACTTTGTAGGGCTAGGGGAATATTATAATTATATTCTTCTAATTTATTTTTAAATATCATAGCTCCTATCTTAATATTTGTTTCTAAATCTTCAATAGCTTCTTGTGTAACATATATTGAATCCATTTGACCTGTTTGAACATTATAAGCACTTACTGTACTATTTAAATTAGCACTTCTTTCTATTTGCATAATTCCAGTTGCATAAGCATTATTTAGAGCTTCATAATGTTTTCCACAGTTTTCTTGAGCTGCTATGGCCATTAAGATATTAGGATCTACTCCATACATATTACCATAAGTAATAAATATATCTTCATAGCGTCTAGCATTAGTTATATTTTCATAATCTGTTCTATCTGTATATGAAAAATGAAATTCATCTGTTTGTAACATTTGATTAAGCTCAGTGTTTTCTATTACTTCTTCTTCAGGAATAATAACTCCATCTTCATAGTCTTTTTCAGCATTTATTATATTATTAGTTGCTACTATGTTATTAGTCTCTACTATATTATCATTAGACACGTTATCTAAAGTAGGCTCTTCAATATTTGTATCTATATTTTCTACTACTGTATCATCTATAACGTATTCAGGTACTTCTTCAACAACACTTTGTACTTGATAGTTTACTGGTACTACTTCGCTTCTTTTATTATTATTTGCAAGAGCAATTGCAGTTATACCTAAAGTAGCAGCTAAGGCTGTAGAAATAACTATCTTTCCTAGGTGTTCTTTTTTTACTAAAGAAATTTTATCTTCTAATTTATCTATATTTTCTATTATTACTTTAAGTCTTTCATTTCTTTTTTTTGCACTTCTATAATATGAATCAAATTCTTTAATAATAGGGCCTACATTACCTTCTAATACTCTTTTTCCTTTAAAAGACATATTATGTTTATGGCATATATCTAATAATTTTTTAATATTATTAGGATTATTTAATGTACATACTCCCATTTTTTTATTACCATTTTTATCTATTATTTGTTTATGTATTTTTGCTATTAAGCCATTTTCTGTTTTATAGACTTCTATATAATTTATACTCATATATAACACCTTACTTTATATATAAATTATCATAAGTTTTAATTATAATCAATATTGATAAATATTACTTTACACTTATATAAAAATTATGCTATACTACATTTCACCGGAAGTGAGAAAATGACATTAGAAGATTTTTATAATACGCAAATTGATAATATAACAAGAGAAGATATAGATAATGCATATTTTATGATGAGCTTAATAGGTGATTTTGATTTTAATTTAAAAAAATTACCTCAAGTATCAGTAATGGAATCAGTAGTTAAATCTTTAGATACTTTTAATTTATATAAAAGTGATGATTTAAAAAATGAAATAAATATAATGAAAAGTTATGTTCGCTATTATCCTGCTCCTGCAACAATACCATTTTATTTTAATACACAAATGTTTCCAGATAAAAAGGGTGATATAGTTCCTACTATTGTTTATCCAATGAAATTAGATAAAACTTCATATGCCTTTTTAGGACATGAATTTCATCATGCATTAAAAGATGTTCATTGTAAAGAGAGAAGTATAAGGGATAGAGTTAGTGAAGTTATTCCTATGTTTTATGAAATGATTTGTGCTGATAGTGAAGATGATTTAGATGTATCAAAAGAAATATTAAAAAGAAGATTAACATTATTAGAATCAGATAAACCTGAAGATATAGATGAAGAAGAAATTAGACAATTACAATATTTTAATAGTTATTATTATGCATTAGCGTTATTTAATAGATATGAAGATGATAGATTAATGATATTTAGATTAATTTCTAGAGTATTAACTGGTGAAATAAGTACTTTAGATTTATTAGAAATGTTGGATATATATAATAGTGATTTAGATTATGTTGTTTCTAAAGAATTAAATAATATAAAAGAATATATACGTAAATAGTATATATTTTTTTTGAATAATGTTATACTTATTATAGTATAGGAGGCTTATATGGATTGTATAACTATTACTAAAGATAATGGACAAAAAGAAATTATGGAAGTAGTATCTATTTTTAATAAATCTAATAGTGATTATAATTATATTATCTATAGGTCATTAAATAGTGATAATTATTATACTGCTAAATATAAAGGTAATGATATTGTAGATTTAGATACAGATTTAGATGAAGAAGAAATTAAATATACAAACGGTATATTTAGAGCTATAGTAGGTGATTAGATGATAAAGATAGATAAAACTCATAAACAAATAGATTTAAGAGATATAGATTTAAAAAAAGCTAAAGAATTAGGTATAAAGATAGGTTCAGTTTCATTAGCTTTATTTATGTTGTCTGGATGTGGAAAGAAAAATGAAGAAGAAGCTATTGTGGATGTTACTCCTACAACGACACAAGAAATAGTTTTAGAAGATAGTTCTATTGAAAAAGTAAAAACATATAATATCCAGGAACATGATCCTAGTGAACATATAGAATGTAATGGTTTGGTTATTAATGAGTTTGATGATGGAAGAACTCCTATAGTAAGAAATTATACTTATGATGATTTAGCTCATGCGGTTGATGTTAGTTTGACAATAGATTCTTTAAGTGATAGTGATTTATTAAATTATATGCCAAACGTAAAAAATCTATGGATTCATAATAATGGTAATATCGATCTGATTGATAATGTAGATGGTTCTAGATTGTCTGATGGTATTAAAATAGAAGTAGATCCCTTTCGTTCGTTTGATAGAAATTTATGGGGTTTTTTAGAAGATATTGGAGATATTGATACTTTAGAAGTTAGTGGTAATATAGATGGTGAATATTTGCAAAGTTTAAGACAAGTACATAATTTAAAACTAGGTTATTTTTCACACCTTGATTTTCAATATATTGATTTAACATATTTAGATTCTTTAACATTAGGTGGTAATCCATATAATATATCTATGCTTTTTTCTAATGAATTATTAAATGAATTAGAAGAAAATGGTGTTGAAATTTATTTTACTTCTACTGATGAAGAAACGGTTCGTGATATTAATAACCAAATTGATGATATAGTTGATAGTTTAGAAATAAGTGAAGATGCAACTGATCAAGAAAAACTGAATGCTGTTTTAACTTATGTATTATGTGAGTATGAATATGATTCTGCTGTTTCTGATGCAATTCATAATTATGGAATAGATTCAGAAGAAAATTTAAATGCAATGTCAGAACATATGGGTAACCATTCAAGTTCGTTAGAAATTGCATTAGAAGAGGATACACTAGTATGTGCAGATTATGCTGACATAACTTCAGTATTATTAAGAAGATTAGGTGTGGAATCATATGTTGTTAGTTCATCTACACATGCATGGAATGCAGTTAAAATAGGTGATTATTATTATTTTGTAGATGCAACTTGGTTAGATAATGATTATACACCGGAATACTTTGTAAATAATGATACTGGTGCGATAGGTGATTTAACTTGGTATTTAGTAGATCCAACAGAAGTAAGTGAATTAGATCCTGGTGGAGATCATGATATGCAATATATACCTAATGGATTAGAAATTCAAGAAATACCTGATGAAATTGAAGATGAAGTAAAATATAGAAATGTAGAAGATATTTCTGATAAAGAATTTGAAGTTACTATTAATGGTAAGATTATAACTGTTAGTGCAGCTGCTTTTGTAGGAGTACTTTCTGCTTTAGGTATTGGTAAACTTGTTTATGATAAAAAAGAAAGAGAAAGAAGAAGACGATATAGTAGTCCATATAATACAAGTGGAAGAAGATATTAAGAATAATATCTTCTTTTTTACATATAATAATATAAAATTAGCACTTTAACTTGACAAGTGCTAATTTAAGTGGTATTATTAAAATGTAGTAAGAAAACTACAGGTATTAATTGAAAGTGCTATTAACGACACTTATTAGAAAGGAAGTTGATATTATGATGTTAATGCCAAAAATATTCGATGATGATTTCTTTAGGGATGATTTCTTTGATAGAAAGGATAGAATGAATTATAATTTAATGAAGACTGATATTAGAGAAGATGATAATTCTTATCTATTAGAAGTTGATCTACCAGGTTATAATAAAGATGATATTAAGATTGATATTACTGATGGATATCTTACTATTAATGCTAAAGTAGAAAAAGAAAATAATGATGATAAGAAAAACTATGTAAGACGTGAAAGATTTACTGGTGAAGTATCAAGAAGCTTTTATGTAGGAGACGATATCAAAGAAGACGAAGTTAAAGCTAGTTTTAAAAATGGTATTTTAACTTTGGAAGTACCTAAATTAAGTCTAGAAGATAAAAATAAAGATAAAAAATACATCGAAATAAGTGAATAAGTAAAAGACTAGTAATCTAGTCTTTTTTTTGATATAATTTAAGCGATTGAGGTGATTTCATGATAGTAGAAGATAATGAAGGATTAAGACTAGATAGTTATTTATCAGAAAAATTAGATCTTTCTCGTAGTAAAGTTCAAAAACTTATTAAAGAAGATAAAGTATTAGTAAATGGTAAAGTAGTTAATAGTTCTTATTCTGTTAAATTAAATGATGAAATTATAGTTAATGATGAATTAGATTATGAAATAAAAGTAGATCCTGAAGATATACCATTAGATATTATTTATGAAGACGATGATTTATTAATCATAAATAAAGAGAGTGGTATGGTAGTACATCCTGCTCCAGGTCATTATACAGGAACTCTTGTTAATGCATTACTTTATAGATATAAAGATCTTGCTGGTGATAAGTTTAGACCGGGTATAGTTCATAGATTAGATAAAGATACTAGTGGATTAATGTTAGTAGCAAAAAATCTTTTTACTTTAGAAAAATTATCAGAAATGATTTCCACAAAAGCTGTGGAAAGAAAATATATTGCTTTAGTAGATGGTGTTATTAAAAATGATAGTGGGGAGATAGATGCGCCTATTGGAAGAGATCCTAATAACAGACAAAAAATGACTGTAACTGATGTTAATGGAAAGAACGCTATAACTCACTTTAAAGTATTAGATAGATTTAATAACCATACTTTAATTGAATGTATATTAGATACTGGTAGAACTCATCAAATAAGAGTTCATATGGCATATATTGGATATCCTGTTAGTAATGATCCATTATATGGAAGAGGAAAAGCAGATGAATATGGTCAACTACTTCATTCATATTCAATTAAGTTAAAACATCCAAGAACAGGAAAAGAATTATCATATGAAATAGATCTACCAGAAGAGTTTAAAAATAGATTAGAAAAAATAAAAAATGGTGAATAATATGAAAGAGAAAATATATAATTATGATAATTTAAAAGATGAAGAAATAGACGAAGTGGTTATTAGAACTAAAGGTTTATTAATTAATAGTAAGAATGAAATTACTTTAGGATATTCTCACAAGACATATCAATTTCCAGGAGGACATTTAGAAGAAGGGGAAACATTAGAAGAATGTTTAATAAGAGAAATAAAAGAAGAAACTGGAATAGAATTAAATAATTATGATATAAAGCCTTTCTTTAAAACAGTTTATTATACTAAGAATTATCATAATAGCGGAAAAAATAGAAAGAATGAAATATATTTTTATATTATAAAAACTGATAAAGTTTATAATATGGATAATTCTAATTTAGATGATTGGGAAAGAGAAGGTAATTATGAATTAAGAGTAATGCCTTTATGTGATGTAGAAAATATATTAATAAATAGTATTAAAGATAATCCAATAAATGAAGTTATAGTAGGAGAAATGCTAGAAGTAATAAAAGAATATAAAAGTCTATAGGAGGTTATTATGAATGGTAATAGAATTATAGCTCATGCATTAATTAATGTAGATGGAAAATATTTAGTTACTAAAAGAAGTAAAATAGAAACTCCATTTCCAGAATATTGGGATTTACCAGGTGGTATGGTAGAGTTGGGAGAACTTCCAAGAGATGGTGTAATAAGAGAGACAAAAGAAGAAATAGGATTAGATATTATTCCTACAAAGATAATACATGATGATAGTAATCTAGATAAAGTAAAGGATAAAATATTTATTAGATTTGTTTATTTATGTGAATTAAAGGATGATATTAAAAAAATTAAACTACAAGAAGAGGAACATTCTGAATATAGATTAATTAATAGTTTAGATGAATTAAAAGATGAGAAGATAACACCATTCTTATTAGATTTATTTGAAAATGATTTATAGGAGGATTATATGGAAATGATATTTCATTTAGATAGTGATATATTTGATATAGTATCTAGTAAAGATAAAGATGTTGAAATAAGATTAAATGATGAAAAAAGAAGAAAATTAAATATTGGTGATAAATTAGTATTTTTAAAAAGACCTGATGATAAAGAAAGTATTAAGGCTGTTATTACTAATTTAGTTTATTTTAATAATTTTCAAGAAGTGGTTAATTATTATGATATGAAAAGAATATATTTAGATAATACTTCTAGTGAAGATTATATTAATTTAATGAAGAGATTTTATAATGATGAAGAAGTAGAAAAATATGGAATAATTGCAATAGAGTTTAAATTAATTTAAACTCTATTTTTGTAAATTAATGACAAGTACTATGTAAAATACTTGTTAAGGTATTTGAAAGTATAAAAAAGTAGTTTAAAATTATATTTGGGAGTGATAAACTTGCAAAATAATGAGAAATATGATATAATAAATAGTCAAATTGAGGGGGAAGAGAATTTGACAAAGGAAGAATTAATTAAATTAAGAGAAAAAATTAATGAATTAAAAGCAAAAGAGGAAAAAACGGGATATCCTTCGGTAGATAGACCTTGGGAAAAATATTATTCTGAAAGTGTAATAAATTTTGAAGTTCCAAAAACAACTATGTATCGTTCTATATATGAAGTTAATAAAGATCATATGAATAGAATAGCTATGGAGTATTTTGGTAGAAAGTTTACATACAAAGAATTATTTGAAGGTATAGATAAAGCTGCTAAAGCATTAACTGCTATGGGAGTAAAAAAAGGTGATATTATCACTGTTGCTATGCCAACTACACCTGAAGTTGTATATTTAATGTACGCTATTAGTAAAATTGGTGCTGTGGCTAATATGATAGATCCTCGTACAAGTAAAGAAGGTATCTATGATTATACAAATGAAGCGGAATCAACTTTATTTGTTACTATCGATGCTTGTTGGAAAAAAATAAGAGATATTAAAGAACAAACAAAAGTTAAAAAAGTAATATCTATTTCTGCTGGAGATTCTTTACCTTATGCTGTTTATTGCGGATATAAAATAGGGGAAATCTTTGAATATATTACTGATAAAAAAGATAGAATTGTTGAAGATGAAAGTCTTATGAAATGGGATACTTTTATTAAAAAAGGTGAAAGTGTTACTCATGTAGAAGAAAATATAGAAAGTAATATTCCAGTTGCTATTTTACATACTGGTGGTACTACTGGTACTCCTAAGGGAGTTATGTTATCAAATGATAACTTCAATACAATAGCATATCAATATAAACTATCTGGAATGCATTTATTACCAGGACATAGATTCTTAGATATAATGCCTCCTTTTATTGCATATGGTGTTGGTGCTGGATTACACATGCCTTTTATAGTAGGTATGACTTCAATCTTAATTCCTAAGTTTGAACCAGAAAAATTTGCTAAAATGATTAGAGATTTAAAACCTAACCACATGGCTGGTGTTCCATCTCATTGGGGTAATGTATTAGAAAGTAAAGAACTTAAAGGTGTTGATTTATCTTATTTAATTACTCCAGCTGTTGGTGGAGATGCAATGAATGTTAAATTAGAAAAAAGAGCAAATGATTTCTTAAGAGAACATAGAGCTCCAAATGATATTATTAAAGGTTATGGTATTACAGAAGAATGTTCACTTGCTGCCGCTTGTGTTAATGAAATTAATGCTGAAGGTAGTGTGGGTATTCCATTACCACACAATATTATTTCTATTTTTGATCCTGAAACAGGTGAAGAATTAAAATATGGTGAACATGGTGAAGTTTGTATATCAGGGCCAACTACAATGCTTGGTTATTATAAAAATCAAAAAGCTACTGATGATATGATTCGTGTACATGCTGATGGTCGTAGATGGATTCATACAGGTGATATTGGATATATGGATGAAAATGGTATGCTTTATATTGATGGTCGTATTAAGAGAATGATTATTAGAAACGATGGATTTAAAGTATTCCCACCTGTTATAGAAGCAGTAATTAAATCACATGAAGCAGTTGACGAATGTATGGTTGTTGGTATTCATGATCCTAACTTTAGTCAAGGATTTTTACCAAAGGCTCATATTATTTTAAAACCAGAATATATTGATCATCAAGAGATAATTGAAGAAGAAATAAGAGAATTATGTAAGGCAAAATTACCTGAATATGTTCAACCAGTTGCATATAAATTCAGAAATGAATTCCCATATACAGCTATAGGAAAAGTTGATTTCGTTGCATTACAAAATGAAGATAGTGCAATAGAAAATAAAACAATCAGAACTAAATAGAATAAAAAAACAAAATGCTTATAGTGTTTTGTTTTTTTTTATGCTATACTATTTATGATAAAGATAGGGTGGTAATTATGGTTATTGGGATTACAGTGATTTTTTGTAGTTTAATATATATTTTATTATTGACTATAATATATTTTTCAAAAAAGAGAATTTCTAATATCGAAACAAAATTATATAATAAGTTGCTTGTAGTAGATATAATTGGATTGTTTTTAGAATTATTCTGTTGTTTAACAGTATCTGAAATAATAAACATCGATATTTTAAAGTATATTGTTAATAGATTGTTTTTAGTATTTATTATTACGTGGGTATTTTTGTTTTCTAAATATACTATTTCTGTATCCTTTAGTAATAATAGTAAACTTGCTCAAGTGATAAATAATAAATATAAATTGTTTTCTAAATTGTTTTTGACGTGTTATATGTTCTTTTGTTCAATGGTTTTATTACTACCATTAAATTATTATTTTGATGGAACATATGTATATTCATACGGTTTGGCTGCTAATTTTGATTTTGTTGCAGTAGGATTTTTTGTAATAATTACATTATTATGTGTATTTATAAATATAAAAAATACACCTAGAAAAAAAATAATTCCAATGTTTGTATTTTTGCTATTTATACTTTTTACTATGGTTTTTAGATTATTCTATCCAGGTATTTTATTAATAAATGCAACTACGACATTTGTTACTGTTTTGATGTACTTTACAATTGAAAATCCAGATATGAAATTAATTGGTGAATTAGAGGTAGCTCGTGAACAGGCTGATAAGGCTAATCGTGCTAAGACTGATTTCCTTTCTAGTATGTCTCATGAAATTAGAACTCCTTTGAATGCAATTGTTGGTTTTAGTGATTGTATTGCTGATGCTAAGAATTTAGGAGAAGCTCAAGAGAATGCTAAAGATATAGTTAATGCTAGTCAAACTTTACTTGAGATAGTTAATGGAATACTTGATATTAGTAAGATAGAAGCTGGTAAGATAGAGATTATTAATACTAAATATAATGCTCCTGAGACATTCGAAGATTTAGCTAAATTAATTACTCCTAGAATGAATGAGAAGGGATTAGATTTTTCTTATAGTATAGCTCCTGATTTACCTATGACTTTATTTGGAGATCATGCTAATATTAAGAAGATTGTTACTAATCTTTTGAGTAATGCTTGTAAGTATACTGATAAAGGTTTTGTACATTATGAAGTTAATTGTATTAATACAAAAGATGTATCTAAGTTAATTATTTCTGTTGAAGATTCTGGTCGTGGAATTAAGAAAGATAGTATTGATAAGATGTTTACTAAGTTTCAAAGATTAGATGAAGATAGAAATACTACTATTGAGGGTACTGGACTTGGGTTAGCTATTACTAAACAATTAATTGAGTTAATGGGTGGTAGAATTATTGTTCATACTGTATATGGAGAAGGTTCTAAGTTTACTGTTGTTTTAAACCAAAAGATTACACAAGCGGATGCTGTGTCTAGTAAGAAGGTTAAGACTACTTTAGATTTAAATGGAGTTAGAATATTAATGGTAGATGATACTCCACTTAATTTAAAAGTAGGAAGTAAGTTACTTGAAAAGTATGGAGCTAACAATATAGTTACATGTAATAGTGGATTTGAGTGTATTGATAGAATTAATCGTGGAGAAGTATATGATGTTATTTTACTTGATGATATGATGCCTAAGATGAGTGGTGTTGAAACACTTAAAAAATTAAAAGAAAATCCTAATTTTCATATACCAGCTGTTGCACTAACTGCTAATGCTATAACTGGTATGAGAGAAAAATATTTAGCAGATGGATTTGATGATTATTTAGCTAAGCCAATTGATAAGAATCAATTAATTGGAGTTATGAATCAAGTACTTGGTAGAAGTGCTACTGAAGATATAAGTGTTAGTGAAGTTATTAAAACTGATGAAAATATTAGAAGTGAAGAAATACCTGATGTAGAAGGTCAAACTAAGGCTGAGGCTGAAAGAGAAAATAATTCTTCTGAAGATGATAAACCTGCTAATCCTGATATTATTCCTGTAGAAGATAATATTGAAGAAATATTAGGAGATCAATTAGATATGAATTATAGAGAAACTACTATGACTGGATTTAATCCTATTAATGTTGATCATATCGATGATATAGAAATATTAGATGAAGCTCCTAAAATTATTCAAAATACTCCTAGAATTACTGAGACTCAACCAATTAAATCTGTTCAACCTGTACAAACTATTCCAGTTGTTAATGTAGGATTAATACCTGAAGTTAGTAATGTTCCTAATTTATATGATAGAGAATATCTAGAAGAAAATGGAGTAGATGTTAATCATGCATTAGAATTACTTGGTGATATGGATATGTATAATATGACAATATCCGATTTTGTTAAAGATGTTGAAGGTAAATGGGCTAAAATAGTTGATTATAAAAATCAAAATAATATGCCTGATTATGCAATTGAAGTTCATTCATTAAAGAGTGATTGTAAGTATTTAGGATTTATGAAATTAGCAGATATAGCTTATCAACATGAGTTAAAGAGTAAAGAAAATGATAGTAATTTTGTTAATAATAATTTTTCTGCTTTAGAAGAAGAATATAAGAAAGTATTAGAAATTGCTAAAGAATATGCTTCACACAATGTTGTAGAAGGATAATATTGATAAAAAATTATTATTATAATGTAATATTTATAGGGAGTACTTATGTTGCTATAAGTGCTTACCTTTTGTTGATCGCACTTAATCTAGATGATTGAGTGCTTTTTTTTCTTCTTCATCATTTTAGAGGTAAGCACTCAATTATACTCCCTATAGTATTATTCGAAATATATTTATTTTTACAACAAAAAAAGTACAAGATATTGTACTTTTTATATGTTTAATAAATAAATAGATAAAGATAGAACTGTTGCAAATATTAATAGTATTATATAGGGGTATAATAGTTTAGATATTTTATTATTAAGTAGTGATGTTTCTTCATATAGAAATAGACTTGATAGTAAAGTAGCAAGACATGATACAAATCCTAAGAATGGATTATTTAATCCAAAAAATAATAGAGTATAACTTTGATTAAGTATATAGTTTATTAATAGAGTTATTTTATATGACTTGTTTATTTCTTTTAATTTATTATTTTTAATAATTGTATATATAGTAATAGCTATTAATATATACATAATAGTCCAGGCAATAGGATAAAATATTTTTGGTGGAGCAAAAAAAGGTTTATTTATAGTATCATAATATTCATAATTTAAGGGAATAATACTAGATAAGAACCATGGGGCTAGACATAGTAAAAATGTAAATACTTTTTTAATCATTTAATCATCTCCTCTTTTTTTATTTTATGTAGTGTTGTATAATATTATTAGTATTTTTGGAGGGATTTTATGGAAAATGATTTAATGCTTGATGATAAAAATGTTCTTACAATGAAATTACTTCATTATTTTATAACTGAAAAGAATTATAATCCTATTATATTACAGGGTGTTGATAATGAAATTTGGTTAGAAAACTTAGATGCTGATTGTAAAGTTATTCGTATTGTATCTGGTTATATTCATAATGATGAACAATATGATTTTGATGTATTTAAGACTAAAAGAATTCTTAAGAAAATAAAGAAAAAAACATTTTCTTTTAATGTTAATGTTATGAGTTTCTTTTTAGATATGGGAGATAATGTTACTAAAGATATTAATTCTGATTCTAAGTTAATGGGTATTAAAATTACTGATGAATCCGATATTAAAAGTAATGATATTGTTAAAAAAATATTTCCAGATCTTAGTCAGAAACTTGTGTATAATGAAGAAGGGGTAGAATTATTTGCTAAGATTACTAATGATATAAATGAACATAATATTAAAGATGCTAGTAGAATAGAAAAGGTATTTAAAAATAAAGGACCTTATATTACATATATATTAATTGCTATTAATGTTTTATTATTTTTAGTACCTATATTATTAGGCAAGTATGATTATATTATTAATGCTTTTTGTATACATGGACCTAGTATTAGAATAGGAGAATACTATAGATTAATAACTGGTATATTCTTACATGGTAGTATTATGCATTTATTCTTTAATATGTATGCTTTATATGTAATAGGTAGTCAAATAGAAAATTATTTTGGAAGAATTAAGTATTTAGTTATTTATTTATTTTCTGGTTTAATGGGAGCTTTATTTTCTATGATATTTGGTGGTAATACAGCATCTATTGGAGCAAGTGGTGCTATCTTTGGACTTATGGGAGCATTACTTTATTTTGGATACCATTATAGAGTTTATTTAGGTAATGTATTAAAGACACAATTAATTCCTTTAATATTATTTAACTTAGTATTAGGATTTGTATTACCTGGAGTAGATAATTTTGCTCATATTGGTGGATTAATAGGTGGAATAATTATTACTAAAAGTGTAGGAGTTAAAGATAAGTCTAGTACTTCTGATATAGTTAATGGATGGATAATTACTACTATATTTACATTGGTTATATTATATGTAGCATTTATCTATAGTGTAAGAGGTTAATATGAAGAATATAGTTATTGATAATGTACTTGATGCAATTCATTATACTTTAGAGCGTAATGGATTTCTCTTTAGTGCTAGGCAAATTGCTAGAGCTGATGATTTTATAATACCTTTTATCGATGAATTAGATATAGATGAAAAACAATTTAATGTAAAAACACCTGGTATTCCTAGATTTGTAAATGATAGAAGAATAACACCTTTAATAGTTAAATATTTTGCTTTTATAGAAGATAATATGAATTTGTATAATGAATTAGTAGAAGATAAATATGTGATAAATGAAGGTAATAAGATAAAATATTTTGCTTTAGATAAAATTTTAACTAAACGTTTTAAGAAAAATGAATATAAAAATATGTTATTAAAATATGAAGATGTTATTTCTAGTTTTTATTATTCTTTAAGATTTGTATCACAAGAAGAAAAAGAATGGTGTATTAAAGAGTTTAGTGATATTATTCATATAGACCATACTACTTTAGATGTTGGACGTGATAATTATGATGGTATAAGTCATTATAGTTTTTTAACGAAGAAAAATATTGAATTATTTGGTAAAGAATTTTTATTAAGTTTAAATAAAAAACAAAGAAATATAATAAATAATATACGTTTTAATTTTAATGAAGATGATGCTTTAAAAATAAAAGAGTTAATTATTAAGTATCCTTCATATGAAGGAAATATTCCTTTAGATAGTAATCTATTGAGATTATTTAGTGTTGATGAGATTGATTCTATGAGTGTTAAAGATTATATTCTTTATGATTTAGCTATTAAGAATAATGTTTTTTCTAGAATGAGAGAAATACTTGAGATTAATCCTTCATTTAATTGTCCTAAAGAGTTTATTAAGGAAGAAATTTTTAGAGTGTTAAGTAATGAAGAGGTAATTGAATTAAGTGATGAAGCTAAGATGAAAATTGCTAGGATAAAAATACCTGAAATTAAGGGTGTATTAGTAATGCCTGTTAGAAAGATTAATGGAATAGTATTATTAGATAAAGCTAATAGAAAGATTGAATCTATAAAAGGTAATCATAGTAAATAAATATATTGTAAATAATAAATTGAAATGTTAAAATAATATTATAGAAATAGTAGAGGTGATATTATGTCGCAAGAACAAACTAGTTTATTTGATATTGAACAGTTAGATACTGAACGCGTTAGAGAAACAATTAGTAGTGTTTACAAATCTTTAGAGGAGAGAGGTTATAATCCAACTAATCAAATAGTTGGTTACTTAATTAGTGGTGATCCAGGTTATATTTCTAGTTATCAAGATGCTAGAAGTAAAATTCAAGAAATAGATCGTGCTAAGATAGTAGAAATTCTTTTAAATGAATTTCAAAGTAATAATAAGTAATGAGATATTTAGGCCTTGATTTAGGGAGTAGAACTTTAGGTGTAGCTATTAGTGATAAGACAGGGTTAATTGCGTCTAGTTTAAAAGTTATTAGACATAATGAAGAATATGATAGACTAATTGAAGAAGTAAAAAAACTTGTTTTAGAATTAGAAGTAGATGCTATTGTATTAGGATTTCCTAAGAATATGAATAATACAATAGGACCTAAAGCAGAATTAAGTTTAGAATTTAAAGAAAAGTTAGAGAAGAATATTGATATACCAGTTTATTTGCAAGATGAAAGATTATCTACTAAAAGTGCATTAGATACATTAATTAAAGGTGATGTATCTAGAAAAAATAGAAAAAAAGTGGTTGATAGTTTAGCCGCTACTATAATATTACAAACATATTTAGATAGGAGAAGTTAATATGAAGAAAAATAGTTTTTCAATGATAGATGAAAATGGTAAAGAAGTAGTATATGATGTTTTATTCACTTTTGAAAGTGATGAAACTAATAAAAATTATATTGTATATACAGATAATACAAGAGATGAGAATGGAAATATAGAAGTATATGCTTCTATATATGATCCTGAAAATCCTAATAGTAAATTAGAAGCAATTACTACAGATAAAGAATGGAAAGTAATTGAGACAATCTTAGAAACATTACAAGAAGAAGTACGTAAGAAGAAAGAAAATAACGAGCAATAGCTCTTTATTTTTTCTGGAGGTAGTATGAAAAAAAGAAAAAAGAAACCATTATTTTATATACTTATAATTGTTTTAATAATTGGTATTCTTATTGGTAGTTTTTTCTTTTTTACTGGACCAGTTAATGCTTTTGATAAAAAAGATATAGAAGTAGAAATACCTAGTGGTACTAGTAGAGAGAAAATAGGAGAAATATTAAAAGAAAAAGGTTTAATTAGAAGTACTAATGTTTTTAAGTTATATCTTAAATTAAATAAAGCTAATAATTTAAAAGCTGCAACTTATATATTAAATAAAAGTATGGATCTAAATACTATAATAAAGGAATTAGAAAAAGGAAGTAATTATAATCCTAATAGAATAATTGTTACTTTTAAGGAAGGAGAGAGAATTACTTCATATGCTAAATTAATAGAGAATAAGACTAATAATAGTTATGATGATGTTATTAATACTATTAAAGATAAAACTTATTTAAAAGAATTAATTAATAAATATTGGTTTTTAACTGATAAAATACTTGATGATAATATTTATTATGCATTAGAGGGGTATTTAGCTCCTGAAACTTATTATTTTGATAATAAAGATGTAAGTGTTAAAGAAATAATTAATACTATGTTAAATCAAGAAGAAAAGATTCTTGAAAAATACAAAGATAAGATGATTGATGATCCTCATTATTATATAACTATGGCTTCTATTGTAGAACTTGAAGGTACTAATAGTGAAAATATGAAGATGATAGTATCTGTATTTGAAAATAGATTAAATAAAAAGATGAATCTTGGAAGTGATGTTACTACTTATTATGGTTTGCAAGTAGCAATGACTAGTGATTTAACTAGTGAACAATTTGCTTCAGTTAATGGTTATAATACTAGAAGTAGTACTATGATGGGTAAAATGCCAGTTGGACCTATTTGTAATCCTGGGGTAGAAGCAATTGATGCTAGTGTTAATCATGAAAGTAGTGATTATTATTACTTTGTTGCGGATAAACATGGTAGGGTATATTTTACTAAGACTCTTAATGAACATAATCAAAAAGTAGCAGAAATTAAAAAGAATGGAGATTGGATTTGGTAATTATGCTAGATAGTTTAATTAGACAAATGAAGGAATATGCTTTAGATAATAATGTTCCTATTATGACTGAAGGTGGAATTAATTATTTAATTAAGTATATTAAGAAAAATAATATAAAAAATATTTTAGAAGTAGGTACAGCTATAGGTTATTCTGCTATACTTATGTGTAGTGTTGATGAAGATATTACTGTAACTACAATTGAAAGAGATGAAAAAAGATATTTAGAAGCTTTAAAAAATATAAAAAAAGCTAAATTAGAAGATAGAATTAATTTAATATATCATGATGCTTTAGATGTTAGTGTTGATGGTGAATATGATTTAATATTTATAGATGCTGCTAAAGCACAAAATAGAAATTTCTTTGAAAAATTTAAAAAAAATTTAAAAGAAGATGGTACTATTATTACTGATAATATGAATTTTCATGGATTAGTAAACAAAGATTTAGAAAGTATTGAAAGTAGAAATTTAAGACAATTAGTTCGTAAGGTTAAAGAATATAAAGTTTTTTTAGAAGAAAATAAAGAATTTACTACAGAGTTTTTTGATATAGGTGATGGAATAGCTGTTAGTAAAAGAGTGTGAGGTGATTAGATGGAATTGTTTCAAATATTAGATTGTAGTGCCACATTAGGTACTTGTTGTACCGATTATGGTTTAGTTGGTATTTTAGATATTACTAGAAAAATATTTGAGTTAATTCAATTAATAACTCCAATAGTTTTAATTATTGCAGGAACTATTCAATTTGTTCAATTAACTATTAATCCTGAATTAAAAGATGGATTTAGAAAAATATTAAATAAGTTTATTGCTGCTTTTATTATATTTATGATACCTGTATTAGTGGATGCTGTTTTAACAACTACTCCTGAGACTATTAATATTGCTGCTTGTTGGGAACAGGCAAAAATATCTAATGAGATTAATAGAACTATGAGTAACAATTATATAAGCATTGATGAAAAAACTGCATCACCAATAATAGTTGATCCTTCAGATTATCAAAAAGGTAATCCTAGACCAACTCCAACACCAGGTGCTAGTGGACCTAATCAAGGTTCAATAGGAACTGGAGTAGGTGAAGGAAGTGCTACAGGTCGTGCAATAGTTGCATATGCAAGTAAATTTGTTGGTAAAAGATATTTATATGGTGGTTCATGGAATGGTGAAGAACCATATACGCCAACCGATTGTAGTGGATTTGTTCAAGGTGTATTTAAACATTTTGGTATACAATTAAGTAGAACTACTTCTACACAATGGGCAGATAAAAGTAAATTTACTGTAGTTACTTCAGGTAATATAAAAGCAGGAGATTTAGCTATGTATGATGGACATGTTGCTATACTTACTGGTAATGGAAATGAAATAATACATGCTAAGGGTAAAAAATGGGGTATTGTAAGAGATTCTGATTTTAGTAAAAGTTCAAGTCATGGCTTTTTAGGTGTAATGAGAATAAATGGGGTAAATTAGGAGGCTATTATGTCTAGATTTAGAAATTTGAGTGATGATAATAAAAAGAAAGTGATTATTGGCGGTGGATTAATATTAATAATTTTAATAATATTAATATTCTATTTTATAAAGCAATATGATAATTATAATTATAAGAAAGTTAATAAAAATAATTATCTTGTATATACTCTTAAATCTACAAAAAATGGTATCTATTCAAAAAATATTCCATATATTAATCTAAATACACAAGTAGCTAAAAAAATTAATAAAGATATTTCTTCTTTGGTAAATGATTATAAAGATAATAAACAATGTAGTATATCATATGAATATGATATTAATGGTGAATTATTATCTATAATAATGAAGATTGTTGATTATGATACAGATTTTGCTCCTAAAGTTTATTTTAAAAGTTATAATTATGATTTAAAACAAGATATATTATTAGATAATATGAAAGTGTTAGAATTATTTAATACTAATGAATCTATTGTGGAAACTATTTTAGAAACCAAATTTCAAAAATATTATGAAGATATATTAGATTTAGAATATTATGATGAAAGAGAATGTGATTATGATTGTTTCTTAACATATAGAGAAATAGATAATTATTTAGATGATGTAGTATATTACGTAGATAATGGTAAATTGATAGCTTATAAGGCATTTGTATTTTATTCAATATATGGGGAAGAAGAATATTTTAAGGAAGATCATTTTAAATTTTTAATAGCTAAAGAAAGTTAAAACTTTCTTTTTTTTGTGAAGTAGTTTATAATATGTTCGAGGTGTACTATGAAGTTATTAATTGAAGTAGAAAATAAAAATAATTTATATCTAGAAGTATGTGATGGTATTATTTTAGCTTTAGATAATTATAGTGTAGAGTCTATAGTTTCTTTTAGTTTAGACGAGATTAAGAAAATTAAAAATAGTACTAGTAAAGAGATATTTATCAAAATTAATAAGAATCTAATGAATGAGGATATTGAAAAGGTTAGAGATATACTAATAGAATTAGATAATATTGGTGTCAATGGAGTATTTTTTTATGACTTGGCTATTTTAGAATTAAAGAAAGAATTAAATTTAAAGCTAGATTTAGTATGGAATCAAACACATATGGTTAATAATTATAAGACATGTGATTATTATTATAGTAAAGGTGTCAAGTATGCTTTGCTTGGTAAAGAAATTACTTTGGATGAGATAATTGAGATTATTAATAGGAGTAAAATTACTAGTATGGTTGAAGTAGTAAGTAGACCTAGTGTAGCTTTTTCTAAAAGAAAACTAATTACTAATTATTATAAAGATTTAGGAAAAAGTAAGAGTGATGATTTAATAATACATGAGAAAGTTACTGATAGTAATTATTTATTAGTAGAAGATAATAATGGTACTAGTTTTTATTTAGATATTATTACTAATGGTACTAGTGTAATAAAAGAATTATTTAAAAATAAATGTCAGTATATAATATTTAGAGAATTTGGAATAGATTGTTTTGAAGAGTTAATTATTGATACTAAAAAATATATAAGTAATGGTTGTATAGATAATAATTATATAGAAAAATATAAAAAGTTAGGGGATAGTACAAATTTCTTTTTTAAGAAAACTATTTATAAGGTGAAAAAATGAAAAGAATAGAATTATTATCTCCAGCAGGAGATTTAGAGAGATTAAAAGTAACACTTCTTTATGGAGCGGATGCTGTGTATATTGGAGGACAAAGTTATAGTTTAAGAGCTAATGCTAATAATTTTTCTATTGATGAAATAAGAGAAGGATGTAGTTTTGCTCATAAACTAGGTAAAAGGGTTCATTTAACATTAAATATAGTTTTCCATAATGAAGATATGGAAGATGTAGAAAAATTTATTAAAGATGTAGTAGATGCAGGAATTGATGCATTTATTGTTAGTGATCCATTTATTATTTCGCATATAAAGAAGAATTATCCTAATGTTGAAGTACATTTATCTACGCAAAATTCTACAAGTAATTATAAAGCTATAAAGTTCTTTGAAAATGAGGGGATTGACAGAGTAGTACTTGCACGTGAACTTAGTAAGTCTGAAATAAAAGAAATAATAGATAAAGTAAATACAGATATAGAGGTATTTATTCATGGGGCTATGTGTACTTGTTTTTCAGGACGATGTGCTTTATCAAATTACGTTACTAATCGAGATGCTAATCGTGGTGGATGTGCTCAAGTATGTAGATTTAGTTTTGATACAAATGAAGAAAAAGAATTTACTATGGCTTTGAAAGATATGAATATGGCAGAGTATATTGGTGACTTAATAGATATTGGTGTTACTAGTTTGAAAGTAGAAGGTAGAATGAGATCGCTTTATTACTTAGCTGTAGTTATCGGTACATATAGAGAAATTATTGATAGATATTATGATAAAACTTTAACTCCTGAAATTATGAAAGTTTTACAAGAAAGATTAGATAGAGTAGCAAATAGAGAAACTTCTACACATTACTTTATGAAAGAAGCAGATTGGACTGACCAATATTACACAGGTAGAAGTGAAGTTTCTAATCAAGATTATTTAGGACAAGTTATATCTTATAAAGACAATTTAGTTAAATTCTATGAAAGAAATTATTTTGAATTAGGAGATTTAGTAGAATTATTTACTCCTAATGGAGATCATATTAGTTTTGTAGTAGAAGAAATATATGATGAAGATATGGAAAAGATGGATGTATGTCGTCACCCTGATAATATATATTATTTAAAATTAGATACTAATATAGAAATACCTGAGTATTCTATGATTAAGATTGTTGAGAGGGCAAAAGATGAAAAAATTGTATAAAGTTAAATTGTTTAGATTAATGTTAGAGAATGAAGAAAATTCCCAATATGAAGCTTATAGAATAGGAACAGTTATTGTTTCAAGAAAAGGTAAAAAGTGTAAAGAATTTTTATATGGAGTAAATCTTCCAGTTTTTGATAGTAAGATGGGATATATTACTGATAATTCTGAACATATAGGTGGATTTTCAGTTGGTTTTTTTGATGAGAAAGATGCAAATACTGAGTATCTTGTTTTAAGAGAAGATTTATCAGAAAAGAATATAATGACTACCAAAGATATGATTAAATTTGATTATGATAGTTATGCTAATATGGCAATGAAGATAAAACAATATGAAGATTCACCAGTAAAAAAACTATTTAAGACTAAAAACGGAGTAGTATATGGAAAAGATATTAGAAGAAGCTAAAAATAATTTATTAAAAGAAGAGTATTTAGGTGAGTATGCTTGTAAGAGTAGTGATGCTATTAGAATAGAAAAATATGAAGAAGATATTCGTCCTAATTACTTTAGAGATATAGATAGAATTATTCATAGTCTTTCTTATACTAGATATTTAGATAAGACTCAAGTATATACAATGTATGAGAATGATCATTTAAGTAAAAGAATTACTCATGTGCAACTTGTTAGTAAAATAGCTAGAACTATAGGTAGAGCATTAAAACTTAATGAAGATTTATGTGAAGCTATAGCTTTAGGTCATGATATAGGTCATACTCCACTAGGACATACTGGAGAAGCTTTGTTAAATGAAATATCTTTAAGAGAATTAGGAGAATTTTTTGCTCACAATATTCAAAGTGTTAGACATTTGATGGTTGTAGAAAATAATGGACGTGGACTTAATTTATGTGTTCAAGTATATGATGGTATAATGTGTCATAATGGTGAAATGTTAGATAGTAAATATGTTCCTCAAGAAAAAGATATGAATGAATTTCTTAGAGAATATAATGAAGCGTATGTTGATTTAAAAAAATCTAATAAGAATAGACCAATGACTTTAGAAGGTTGTGTGGTTCGTATCAGTGATATCATCGGTTACATTGGACGTGATATAGAAGATGCTATTATGATAGGTAAAATAAAACGAGAAGAAATACCAGAAGAGATTAGTACTGTACTTGGTACTACTAATAAAGATATAGTAAATACTATTATTTTGGATATAATAGAAAATAGTATGAATAAGCCATACATTAAATTAAGTGATGATGTATATAAAGCATTATTTAGTTTAAAGAAATTTAATTATAAACATATATATAGTAAAGCAATGACTTCTAACGAAATAGAATATTATAGACAAGGTATGAATAAAATATATAGTAAATATTTAAAAGATATAGAAAATAATAATACTGATAGTGTTATTTATAGAATATTTTTAAATGATATGGATAAATCTTATTTACAAAATACTAATAATAAACGTAAAGTAATAGATTTTATTGCTGGTATGACTGATGATTTATTTATTGAAGAAATAGAAGAAAATGATTGATTTTTTAAGGGTTTTATGATATAATATAGCTGTTTTTTGAAGGAGAAATATATATAAAAAACACTTGAAATAAAAAAAATATTATGTTATACTTTTGCATGTTAATGATAAGTATATAACATATATAAGAGGTGAATAAAAATGACAAACAAAAATACAGTTTATTTAACACAACAAGGTTTAGATGATTTAAAGAAAGAATTAGATGATTTAATAAATGTAAGAAGACCTGCTAATGTTCAAGCTATAAAAGAAGCTCGTTCTTTAGGAGATTTATCTGAAAATGCTGAATATGATGCAGCTAGAAATGAGCAAGCTCAAATAGAAGCTAGAATTGTTCAGCTTGAAAAAATGTTAGAAAATGTTTCTATTATTTCTGATGTTAATACTGATACAGTAAGTATTGGTAATACAGTTTCTATTAAATATGTTGATGATGACGAAGAAGATGAATATAAAATCGTAGGTAGTCAAGAAGCTGATCCATTTGCTAGTAAGATTTCTAATGAAAGTCCAATTGCTCAAGCTTTATTTGATCATAAAGTAGGAGATATAGTAACTGTAGAAAGTCCAAATGGAAGTTATGATGTAGAAATTATTTCTATTAAATAGTTTTCGACAAAATTCTTTTAATTAATAACTTATTCTTATAGAGTAAGTTATTTTTTTTGGAGGATTTATGAGAAGATATATTATTTTTTATATAGTTATGTTAGTTGTTTTATTAATATTTTTTTATAGTAATAAAAAAGATTATACTTATTTAATTAATGAAGAGGCTATTCCTATTAGAGATTTTAATGAGATAAAAGGAATGAATTATAGAGTAGATATTGATGATAGTATTAATGATAAGAGATTGGATATATATTCTAAAATAATATCTAGTATTTATCATTATAAAGATATTAATAATATAAATGATTTTTTTATTAATTTAGAAATAGATAGTAATTATAAGATTGATGATATTAGTATTGTTGATAATAATAATTATATTATTAGAAATATTAATTATAAAAAGAATGGGAATAAGATATTTTTTAATTTAGAAAAATGTGATTTTACTAATTATAATTCTAATTATGATATAAAAATTAAATTAAAGAAAAATACTAGAAAAATCTAGTATTTTTTTTATTTATTCTTTTAATTTTATATAAATTATTGTATACTAAAAAAGAATAGGAAAATAGGGGTGATAGATATGATTATAAGAAAGCCTTATGCTTTTTTAATTAAAAATTTTAAGAAGATTCATATCTTTTTACTTATACTTAGTTTATATGTAGCTTATCAATTAATAAATGTTAATAGTTTTGTTAATGAGTTTATGAGTTTAGGTACATATGATTTATTTAAAGATCCTATAACTAATCATATTACATGGCTTTTAACTTTAAGTTTAATTCTATTAATAATTGGAAGTGTTTCTATATTATTTTTATTAAATCATAAAAAGAAACCTTGGAAGCTATATTTAATACCTGTAGTAGAATATTTTTTATTACTACTTGTTTTAGGTATGATTAAAAGTTTCTTTAATTCTTATACTAGTGATGTTGAGACTACTGATTTAAGGATGTCTAAAGACTTATTAACAATATTTTTATTTGTTCAAATACCAGTTATAGGTATATATGTAATGAGGGTGTTTGGGTTAGATATTAAGAAATTTAATTTTAATTCAGACCAAGAGTTCTTAGAACTTTCAGAAGAAGATAGAGAAGAAATAGAAATTGGTGTTTCTATTGATAAAGATAGTTTTAAAAGAAAATATAAGAAATTTATTAGACATATGAATTATTTTTATCAAGAACATAAGTATATATGTAATTGGGTCTTTGGAATATTAATTTTTATTACTTTAGTTAGTATATATACTACTTTATTTATTACTCATAAAAGTTATAAGCAAGGGCAGTTTTATAATGTAAATGGTTATTCATTTAGAGTAAATAATGCTTATTATACTGATAAAGATTACATGGGTAATGATATTAGTAAAAAGAGTAATTTTATAATACTTGATTTAACTATAAAAAATAATTCTTCTCCTAGAGTAGTTAATTTAGATTATTTCCATGTAAGAAATAAGACGGAAGACTATATTACTACTACTAAGGTATATGCTAAAGAATTTCAAGATTTAGGAGATACTTATGAAGTTACTAGGGAATTAAAACAAGATGAAGAATTAAATTGTATTGTAGTATATAAAGTAAATAAGAATCTTGATAAAAACAAGTTTGTTTTATACTATCAAGAATCTAGTGGATATTTAAGAAAAATAAAATTAAAAGTTAATGATATTAGTAAAATAGAGGATGCTGTTAATTTAAAAATTGGTGATGAATTAGAAATTAATTTAAGTAATAAAAAAGATACTATTATTTTTGATAATTATGAAATAGGTAATTCTTTTGAATATACTACTAGAAATTGTAGAACTGATGGTTGTATGTATGAGAGAAATGATTTATATGTAAATGATGCAAAAATATTAAAATTAGATTTTGCTTCTGATGTTTGGGAATCTAAAAATATGATTGACTTTTTGACTCAATATGGTAAACTTATATATAAGGATAGTAATGATGTAGAAGGTGAGATAGGAATTATTAATCCTATTAGTAAAACTTACTATGGAAAGACTGTTTTCTTAAAAATACCAGGGGATGTTGAATATAAGACTTTAAGTATCGATTTAATTATTCGAAATAAACATTATGTTTATAAATTATATTAGGAGGATTTATGAATAAAGGATTGTCAAAGAAAATTAAATTAGTAGTTACAATAGTACTTGTTTTGGTATTTGTATGGTTTTTAATTGTTTCACCTATGATTACTTTTCATGATAATGAAAAGAGATTAGAGGAAGCTGCTAAAAGATATTTTGAATTATATAGTAGTGAACTTCCTACAGGTGAAAATGTTAAAACTTTAAGTTTAAAGAAACTATATCATAAATCATTTATTAAAAATGATTTATATATTCCATATACAAAGAAGACTTGCTCTGTTGAAAATAGTTGGGTAAAAGTTAGAAGAGAAAATGGAGAATTTAAATATTATACTTACTTAGAATGTGGTGTGTTATCTTCTACAATTGATCATAAGGGTCCAGTTATTACTTTAAATGGTAATGATAGTGTTACTGTTGGTAAGGCTGAAAAATATAAAGAAGCTGGAATTAAAAGTGTAGTTGATAATAAAGATGGTAAGATGAATGTTAAAGATGTAACAATTAGTGGAGAAGTTGATACTTCTAAAGTTGGTACATATGAAATTACATATACTGCATTTGATAAATTAAGAAATAAATCAGTAGTTACTAGAGAAGTTAAAGTAGTACAGAAATTAAATAGTACTATTAAAAGTAGCTTAAAAGATAGTAAGAACTTTACTGGTAATCCAGAAAATAATTATATAAGAGTTTCTAATATGTTATTTAGAATTTATGGATTAGATAATAATAATAATGTAGTAATTGTTAGTGATGAAGATATTGCTAATGTTAATTATAGTAAATTAGATAAATGGTTAGATTATTATTATGAAAATTTAAATGAATTTACTAAGAAAATAATAGTACCTAGTAAATATTGTAATATGGATGTTACTGATACAACTCTTGATAATACAAAATGTGCTAGTTATACAAAAGAAAGAAATGTGTATATTCCATCAATTATAGAAGTTAATAAAGCTAAAGCAGGAGATTTTAATTTTATGAGACCTAATACGATGAGTTGGGTAGCTAATAAGAAAGATAAAAAGAATGCTTATTTAACTAGAAATGTATTTTATTATGATCAATATGGAAAAACATATTTAACTTATAGTGTTAATGATAGTTATGGTGTAAGACCAATGTTTACAATTAAAGGCTCTACATTAATTACTAGTGGTGATGGAACTAAGATTAATCCATATGTATTTGGAGATGTTAAAAGAGCAAAAGGTGCATCACTTTTAAATGAAAGATATACTGGTGAATATATTTCAATAGATGGATCTGTTTATAGAATTATAAAAGTTGAAAAAGATGGTACTACTAAAGTAATTAGTAATTTCACAGCAGGCCAATCATATGATAATGTTACAACATTTACTAATCCATATGATCCATATAACCCTAAGGATAAAACTAGTGCAGGATACTTTATAAATAATAAAGTTAATGGATATATAAATACAAAATATTTTGTTAAACACAAAATAGAAGTTCCTATTTATAAAAATCAAATAATATATGGTACTGAAGTTGAAACTAAGAAATATGAGGTTTTATTATCAGCTCCAAATATGTTTGAAATGTTTAGTGCTCAACCACAAAATAGTGGATGCGGCTCTTATTGGTTAATTAATTCATCAAAGAAAGATGGAGTTGCAGCTGGAATGTTTGAAGCAGGTTCTCCAGTTAATAGTGAAGAAAGTTATTCAAAATTAAAATTAGGAGTGCGTGTAGTTGCATTTATGAAAAATAATACAACTATAAGTAGTGGTGAAGGAACAATAATTGATCCATATATTATAAAATAGATTTGAGGTATTTGCATGAGTTGGAAAAAGAAAAAGAAACAAATAAATCGTACTAAACATAAGGTTACTTTAATAGTTGGCCTTATGTTTGCTGTCGTTATAGGATTGGTAATATTCTTATGTTTTAGAATTTTTAATAATACTAGTAATAATTTCAAAGTAGAATCTAGAGTAAAACAACTCGAAGAAGCACAAAAAAAGAATAGTAAAGATTATGAGACGATAGGATGGTTAAGAATTCAAGGAACAGAAGTTGATTTACCTATAATATATAGTGAAGATACAACTGCAGATTTCCCTGTTGAATTAGAAAATTATGTTTGGACTAAAAATATTAGTAAAGAGTTTTCAGGTCATATTAGTATTTTAGGACATAATATATTTAATTTATCAGCACATCCTAAGATAAAATCAAATAGTTTTCATAGGTTGGAACAATTGATGGCATTTGTATATTATGATTTTGCTAAAGATAATCAATATATTCAATTAACTTGGGATGGAAAAGATTATGTATATAAGATATTTGCTGCAGGATTTGTTAATACTGTAGATGCATCATTCTTTAATAGATATGGAACACCTACAAAAGAGACGATTAAGTTTGAAGAAGAATTCGTAAAAAAGACGAGCCTATATGATTATGATGTAGAAGTAGATGAAAATGATAGTCTTATATCATTATCAACATGTACACGTTTCTATGGTTCAAATAGTGGATTAGAATTTTATGTAACAGGAAGGCTTTTACGTGATGGAGAAAAAATAGAACATTATAAAGTTACTAAAAATAGTAACTATAATGAAATAGAAAAAAAATTGAAAGGTGATGAAGAAAATGAATAAGATATCATATAAAAGAATATTAGGGTTGTTTATTTTTACATTTGCATTATTAATAATAAATCCACTTATTGTTAATGCATCTGAAGCTTGTGATAATGCAAAGAAACAATTTGAAGCAGAAGAAGAAGACAGATATCCTTTTAAAACTGAATTTGATAGGATAAATTCTGCATATTTATTTGAATATAGTGCAGCTGCTGGAAAAAGCACAGAGTTTACAAGTAGAGGAATTAATCCTAAACTTAAAGTAGTTGCAATAGATGTACTTGATAAATATGGTGGAAGAATTAAGGAATATGGAGAAACTGAAGTTTCTAAATATGTTAGTAAAACTAAGATTGCTCCAGGTGAAACTATAACAGTTAAAAGAAGCAGTTTAGGAAATAATGCTGGAGCAGGCGTTGAAATTACTTTCTTACCTGATGGTTGGATGGATCCTCAACTAACTGATGGTTGTGGTGATACTGCAGATATCTCTTATATCAAACGTTCTATATTACTTGAAATGGGAACAAGTCCAGGAGTTGAACAACCTGATCCTAAATACAATTTAAAACCATTTACTTATTATAAAACTACGGATTGTACAAACTATCAGTCAAAATACTCTCAAAATAGTTTTGAATATAAATTTTGCCAAGATAGAGAAAATGCTGAAAAAGCTAATGCTAGAATATATACTTTTGATAAAACTCATTTAACATATGCTAGTAAATATGCTAGTGAAACCAAATCAGGAATGATTGAGTTAAAATGTGATTATAAAGTAACAAGAGAAAATAAAGGTATTGATAGTGCTGATTATTATACAAATAGAAGTTATATAAGAGGACAAGGTACTTTTGAAGTTACAGTTGGTGATTATATATATCATGAATCTGTACAAACTAGAAGTGATCCTGCTACATGTAAAGTAAAATGTGAAGAAGTTGTTACTGCTGAATATGGACCTCCAATTGCTTCAAAAGCAGGTTTGTGTTTTGAATATAAAGTTAAAGTAACAAGTCGTGTAAATTGTGGTATGGAAACACCACCTAACACACCAAAACCTGCTGTAGTATGTTCTCCATGGCCATATTGTGTTCATAGTAGTGGACTTGCACTTGCACAAGGTGGACCTAATGAAGATTTTGATAAATGTGTAAATAAATGTGATAAAGGTAAATATACTGATAAATGTGTAAATAAATGTTATAAACAAGTGTATGGAAGTTCTCCTAAAACTACAGGAACTGAGATTACATATGCTAGAAAAACTGAAAATGCAGATAAAGCTGATACATGTACATTTGTATATACTGATGCTCATCACTTCACTTGGAAAGTAAATGGAGATGGAGATGCTAGAAATAGATCTACATGTGATTCATATTATCACTGGGATGGAAGACCAGCTGGTAGATTATGGGATGGTGGACTTGGAGATCCTAACAATACATATATAAGATATGTACAATATAAAACTGGTGTTCCTGCAGCTGCTAATTGTCATGCTACTTGTTATTGGGTACAAAATACTGATGGTGAATGTGGTGACCCTAATTATTCACATTACTTAAATCACCCTGATGTATATCATTTACTTCGTACACAATACGGATATCCTGATAAAAAATCACCTTATGAACAAGATATAGAAGATAATACTAAAGTATATAATAATTTAATTAAACAATGTGAAGCTTATGCTAAATGTAATACAGCTACAGCTGAATTTACAATATCTGTTGATTATACTACAAAGAATAAACCAAAAGATATTAAGAAGATTGAATTCCCATTCTCAACTAAGAAAGATACAATTAAATATAATAATGAAAATTCAATTAGTTGTACTAAAGATAATGATGATACAACAATATTAAGTACTGGTACTACAGGATGTTATGATTGTAATAAGACTACAGAACAAAGATTCTATCAAACAGAATGGAGTTTCCCTGGAACATGGATTCATAATAAAACAGGTGAAATAACTTATGATGAAAGTAAAGGTAAGAATAAGTTCTGGCAAGAACAAACTAATAAATTCTGTTTACCATTAAATATAAGTAATGTTAATGAAAAATGGTATAATTACTATTATGCTAAAATATATGGAAATAATAGTAAGATTTCATATAATGATAATGATCATATTAATAATATCGTTTGCCCTAATGGTACTAAATTAACTGATATTAGTTGTGGTTATAAGAATACTACATTTGATAGTAGTGATGAGAAGAAAGTAAACTATAATATTAATGCTATTACTAAGAAATTTGGATATTTCTCATGGGATCTTAATATTAAATGTTTCTATGCAGTAAATAGTGAATTCCCAAGTACACCTGAGAAAGAATGTAAGGCAACATGTTCTCCTGATACTGCTTCTACTAAGAGTACTGAAAAATATCGTATTAGAACAGTTGACTTAGCTAACTTATTCCCAGATAAAGATGGAAATAAATTATCTAGTACAGATAGTACAGGAAGAACTCCTGGATTTAACTGGACTAAGTATTCAAGTCAAGAAATAAAAGATAAGAAATATACATCACTTCCTTCACAATATACTAAGTGGATTCAAGCTAAAGGTTATAGTGTATATTCTGATGAATATCTTGATTATGAAATTAATTTAACTAAAGATTTAATTAATAAATTAAAAGATAATGGTAGAAATTATACTAAGTGGGAAGGAAAAATAGAAACTGATAGTGTTAACCACTATATAAGCACAGACTTAAGAAGTACATTAAGTAATTCTAAGTTCCCACAAACAGCTGCATTAAAATGTAATAACATGAAGAATTATAGAACAAGTGAATGTGAAGACTTCAAAGGGGAGGTTAAGTAATATATGAATAAGGGTATGTTAACAGTAGGTATTATCCTACTAAGTGTTATAGCTTTACTATTAATTAATGTATTAACTAACTTCTCTACAGGAAGTGAGTTAGATTACTATTTAGTAAAAGAAACTGCTGATGCAGCTATGGAAGATTCAATTGATAAAGCTTATTTAAGAACATGTGGTTTGTATAGAATCGATAAAGAGAAGTTTGTTGAAAATTTCGTTTATCGATTCGCAAACAACGTTGATAATACTAGAAATTATAATATTAAATTCTATGATATTAATGAAGTTCCACCTAAAGTTAGTATTAAGGTTGATTCATTAACTACATTAGCATTTAATTCTGATAAGGATAAATCTGCTGCAGATATTAGTACTAGTTATGATGCAGTAATTGAAACTAACTATTATGGTGATATTTCAGTAGAAGAGGGATTAATATCAGAAGATTTACCTCAATGTAAACCTTATAAATAATAGGAAGGAGAGAATAAAATGGGAAATTTAGTAACAAACATTAAGAAGTTTTTACAAAATAAAAATACTGTTACAGTTATTGGTGTTATTCTAGCAATTATAGTTTTATATTTTGCTTATACTATGAGAATTAGTTCAGCAATTAATCCTGTTTCTGTACCATATGCTTCAGAACAAATTCCAGCTGGTACTCAAATAACTGAAAGTATGATTTCAACTAGACAAGTTCCTCCTGCTATGTTAGAGGGAGATGTTATTCAAAATGTTGGAGAAATCGTTGATAAATATTCTGCTGCAGATACAGTAATTCCTGAAGGTAGTTTATTTTATAGAAGAAGTGTTGTTGAAAAAGAACAATTACCTGGTAATATAATATTAGATTATCCTAAGAATTATGTTTTATATAATTTAGATGTTAGTACTAATAGTACTTATGGTAATTCTGTATTTCCTGGAAATTATATAGATATTTGGTTAAAAGCTGATAAGAAGATGAGTGAAGATCAAGTAAATTCCGGAAATCAAGAAGCCGATAGAATTATGTATGGTAAATTAATATCTAATGTTCAAGTATTAGCTGTTAAAGATAGTAGTGGACAGGCTGTATTCCAAAATATAGATGATAATAGGGTTCCTGCTCAAGTAATATTTGCATTACCTCAAGAGTATTTCGTATTACTTAAGAAAGCAAGTTATATGAGAACTTATAGTACAGTAATTGAATTAGTTCCAACTAATGAAGGAAATAAGGATGAACCTGGAGATATTGAATTATCAAGTGAAGATTTGAAAGAGTGGATTAATAATCATACTGCTTGGACAGATTAATAAAAATAAAAGAATAAAAAGAATAAGAGGAGTTGAGTTAAATGAATGAAAATATATTTGATAAGTTAGACTTTGGACCATTCCGTTCATTATTAGATAATGATGATATTACAGATATCTCTTACGATAATGGTGGGCAAATTTGGATTCGTTCTTTAACTCAAGGATCTTTGCGAGTAGAGATTGAAGGAGCAACACCTGAGTTTGTTGAAAAACTTGCATTTCAGTGTTCCAATGTAATGGGTACAACATTTAATAATGCTAAACCATTTTTGGATGCTGAGTCTGCTGAGTTACGTATGAACTTTGTTCATCAATCAATTGCTACTAATGGTATTGCTTTAGTTATTCGTAAAACTCCTGCTAAGATAAGACTTGAAAAAGATAAATTAATTAAAGAAGATTATTTTACTCCAGCTATACATGATTTTTTAATACGTTGTGTTGAAGGTCACTGTAATATAATGGTTGCTGGAGAAACTGGTTCAGGTAAAACAGAGTTTGTTAAATACTTAGCCAGTCATACAAAAACAAATGAAAAAATTATTACAATTGAAGATACATTGGAACTACATTTGGATAGAATATTCCCACAAAGAGATATAGTTGCGATGAAAACTAATAATGTAGCTAGTTATACTGATGTATTAGTTACATGTATGAGACAGAATCCTAAATGGATTCTACTTTCCGAAGTACGTTCTGCTGAAGCAGTTAGTGCTGTTCGTAACTCAATTTCATCTGGACACAATATTTTATCCACAATCCATGCGGATAAAGCATCAGCTATTCCATATCGTTTATATTCATTAATGGAAACTGACTTGGATGTACATCAATTTTTATCAACAATATATCGTTATATTCAATTAGGTGTACATATTAAAGCATTCTATAGTAAAGAATATGGTAAATTCCATCGTGAAGTGGATGAGGTATGTGAGTTTTATGTTGATGATGATAATGTTCCTAGAAGTAGGGTAATTTATCAAAAAACATTTGGTAAACCAATGATGTGTAAACCAAGTAAACATTTAATAGAATATATTGAAAATCAAAATTTAGAGGTTCAAAGTATTATTAAAGATTTACCTGATGAATTACCAATCCATGAAGCTATAGAAGCTGAAAAGAAATTTGAAGAAGAAAGTAGTGGAGAAAAGAAAGAGTCTAGTAGTGAGGTAGTGGCAGTACCATTACAACAATCCACAAGTACTGTGGAAAACACTACTACACCTGTGGTAGCTACTCCTACTATACAACCTGTTAGTAGTGAACCTAAAATAAATGCTACTCCTTTAACTCCTACTGTACCAGTTCAAAATAATAATGTAGCTCCTGTGCTTACTAGGCTAGAAGGATAGGAGGGGTTATATGTATATAGAAGAGTTATTTATAATAATAGCTTTTGTAATTGCTATATATCTATATAGAAATTATAAAGGTGAAAATGTTGGTAAATATGTATTAAATCAAGTACAAACTATGTATGATAAATTTGCTCCTTATTCTTTTAAAGTTGTTCGTGAAAAAACAAAACAATTAGGACAAGAATATACACCTAGACAATATGCTATTCAAGTAACATTATTTGCATCTTTTGCTGCAGTTGTTACATATTTATACTTTTATAATTTAATTATAAGTATTGTATATGCATTAATTGCAGTTGCATTTGTACCTTATATATCATATTTAAGATGTAAAAAAGTATATTCAGAGTTCTTATTTGAACAAATACAAGTATATACTTCAAATACTATAATGGAATTTGCTACTACTCAATCTTTTGTTAAATCATTAGAGGGTGTTGCTAATTCAGGAATACTTGAAGATCCTGTTTTAAGTGATGTTAAGCAAATGATTAATATGAGTTATGATAATGGTACTATTGATGAAGCACTTGAATATATGAGTAAATTATATCCATATTATATTGTTAAGAATATGCATCAATTATTCTTACAAATAACTAAAGAGGGTGCTCAAAACTCGGCTGATTCATTAGAAAATATGCAACTTGATATAGATATGCTTGTTGAAAGTGTATATCGAGATAGGATTGAAAGAGCATCTTTCCATAAGTCATTTTTACAGTTTGGTATTATGCTGTATCTATTAGTTATGTTAGTTCAGTACTTATTGGGAAGAGAAACTTATTTAGTATTACTACAACGTTGGTATATTCAATTTTTAATGCACGGTGTATTGATAGTAAATTCATACTTCCTATTAAAGGGAGAAAAATATTATTACGAGAATGTAGGTGCTGAATAATGGAGATACTAATAGTAGGTGCAATAATTATCTTTGTTTTAATTTATAATAATACCATTGATAAAGATAAGTTTTTTGCAGATAATCAAAAATATTTAGAAGCATTAAAGGAAGATGATTATCAATTCCTTGTATATGCTAGATATGGTGAAGAAGTTGATATAGATCAATTATATTCAAAAAGAATTAGTTCAGCATTTATTGGATTTTTAGTTGTATTGGTATTAACTGTTACAGGTAATAATTCAGCTGAAATAATTAATTCACAATTTTTCTTAAATTTAGTATTAGCTTCAGTAGTAGCAGTTGTTGTATTTAAAGCCCCTTATACTCAATTAAAAGGTTATTATAAAAAACATTTGCATGAAATAGATGTAATGTTGCCATACTATTTAAAGAGTTTAGAGATTTTAATTCAACATTATACTGTTCCAGTAGCTATAGGTAAAAGTATTGATGATGCTCCTGATATATTTAAACCTGGTTTAAGAAGAATGGTAGAGAGAATCAATTCAGGTGATGCATCAGTTGATCCATATATGGAATTTGCTAATACATATCCTGTTAGGGATTCTATGAGAATGATGAGACTTTTATATCGTTTAGGTATAGGTAGTCAAGAAAAGAAGCAAGAGCGACTTATGATGTTTTCTAGAACAGTGTCAACTTTACAGAATAAAGCTAGAGAAACTAAATATAAAGAAAGACTTAATCATATGGAAAGTCAAACTATGATAATGCTTGTTGTTACAGGTGTTGGAGTTATGTTAGTTATATTAATTTCTATGATGATGATGTTCTAATATATGTAAAGTATGTTGTTAACAAAAAAATTTTTTGTTATAATAAAAATGTAAGGTAAGAAAGGATGGGATAATTAATGAAAGCAGCTACAGGTGAATTAAACTTAACAGTTATTACTCTTATTGCTATCGCAGCAGTTATCGGATTTTTCTGGATGATGTGGCCAAATATTCAAAATGCTATCAATACACAATGGTCTAATATTTCTAGTGGAATGATCGTTAGTCTTATTAAATAGTGGAGTTGATGTAGAGTGAGAGATGCTTTTGGTGGAATTGTAAATATAGTACTAGTTGCTATATTTTTAGTAATTATATCTGGAATATTAGGATTAGTTGTAAATTATACAAAGGCTTTTCGTATGAAAAATACAGTTATTTCTACTATAGAACAATATGAAGGTGCTGAAGGGTGCTTTGGAAATAGTAGTGCTACTGGATGTCAAGAAAGAATACAAGAAAGGGCTAAGGCTTTTGGGTATCATCCAGCTGATTTAAATTGCCCAGCTGATTATACAAAAAGTTATGATTTATTTTGTTATAAAAAAGTTGTGTCTGATTCAAAGAATAACTACGTTTATACTGTAATCACACAAGTTGATATAGATATTCCAATTATAAATAAAATGATGGGATTATCTATATTCCAAGTACATGGTGATACAAGAGCTATTAAAAAGTAATTAGTAGGTGATATTATGCGTGATGCAATGGGAGGATCTGTTGCTTTAGTAATTATTGTTGTATTTATTGTTATTGCTTTAGGATATATGGCATTTAATGTTAATTATACTAAAGCTTTTCGTATGAAAAACAAAATTATTTCTGTATATGAAGATTACGATGGAGATTGTAGCAGTAGTGAATGTAAAAGTGCAATAAAAGAATATGCTAAGACTATAGGGTATTCTACTGGTAGAAATATGAGTTGTCCGGCGAATTATAATAACGAAGATGATTTATATTGTGTAAAAGACTTTCGCTATGAAAATCGTACTAGCGATAGAAGTGGTTTGATTGATGATTTGAGAGATAAACATTATTACAGAATAATTACTAAGATTAATATAGAAATACCAATTATAAATAATATTTTAGATTTAAGAATTTTCTATATAACTGGAGATACTAAAACATTTGAGAAATAAAAGAGGTTGATATAAGTGAATGTTATTGTTGCAAATAAAAAACAAAGTGATTTAGCTAATTTAGATATAGATATTATTAAGAGTTTAAATGGTGAGTATGAAGCTACTGAATTAGTTGAAATGTTTAAAAGTTTTTTCTATAGTAAAATGATTTTAGATGTTACAGCTATAAAAAATTATAATGAATTAGATCCTTATGAAATTATATCTAAGGGATTAGTTGCTGATAAGATAATATTTTTATTACCTGAGGGTAGTAAATTATGTACACCTAATTTTTTAAGTCATTTAATAGATTTAGGAATATATAATTTTACTACTGATTTAAATGGTGTTAAATATTTATTAAAAAAGTCTAATACATTACAAGATGTTGAACATATTAAAAACATGGCAAATAGTAACAATAATAATGATGATGTTAATAATAGTGATTCAAAAGAAGAGAAAACATCTAATTTTATTCAAACTTCTGTTAAAGTTAATGATGGGGTAACAGTTATAGGTTTTAAAGATGTTACTGAACATGCTGGTGCTACTTCTCTTATATATATGTTAAGAAAAGAATTAACACATGTTTATGGTAATGATGGAGTTATAGGTTTAGAATTAAATAAAAATGATTTTATGTATTTTAATGATAAAAATTTATTATCTATAAAAGAAAATGAAGTTAAATCAGCAATAAGTAGTCATCCTGAAGCTAAAATAGTATTAGTTGATTTAAATACTGCAGTAGATGATAGTTGTTGTGGAGATATTATTTATTTAATTGAACCTACTACTATAAAACTTAATAAATTAATTCAAAGAAATAAAACAATTTTTAGTAAATTACAAGGTAAAAAAGTTGTTTTAAATAAAAGTGCATTATTAAATAATGATGTTAGTGATTTTGAAGGTGAGGCTTCTATAAAAGTATTTTATAATATGCCTTCATTAGATGAGAGAAAAAGAAATGAAATAATAAATGATTTCTTAGTTAGATTAGGATTATTAAGTAGTAATTCTAATAATAATAGTTCAGGTGGTATATTTGGACTATTTAGACGTTAAATTGATTGTCAATTATAGTAAATTGATTGACAAATTTATATTTGTAATATTATAATGAATATGAGGAGTGAGTGATTTATGGATTTATTTTTATTAGGAGCTATTGATCCTTGTGGTGGTTTAGGACCAATAATGAGTGTTATATACAAGGTACTTACAGTTTTTTGGATTTTAATTCCAATTGCATTAATTGTTTTTGGTACTATTGATTTAGGAAAAGCAGTTATTGCAAGTGATGAAAAAGAAGTAAAAGCAGCTCAAGGAAGATTAATTAAAAGATTTATTTATGCAGCTTTAGTATTCTTTGTACCAATGTTAGTAACAGCAGTTATGGGATTACTTACTGATAGTAATACAAATAGCAAAACTAGTACAAATACAACATCTTGGGATGGATGCTATCAATATATTAGAAATTCGTAATTTATAATAAAATAGCATATAAAAAATAGTAAATATAATTGCTATTTTTTTTTGGTTTTGATATACTTAATATGATATAATGTATTAGTGGAGTGATTAGATGAAAAAAGGAATAATTACAATTTTATTAATTATTACATGCGTAATGTTTATTTCTCCAGTAAATACAAGAGCATTATCAATAGATAATGCTATTTCTAGTGTTTATTTGTTAACAGATACAGATATGGATAACATTAATGATATAATTAATTCAGGAGATCAACAACAAGATTGTACAGGTGCTAATAGTATTTTTGGTGATCCTAATGATCCTGATTCTGTTGCTTGGTTAATACAATTAATATTAAATATTATTAAAGTGGTAGGACCTATATTAGTAATATTACTTAGTAGTATAGATTTTATTAGAGTTATTGTAAAAAGTGATGATGAAGCAATGGCTAAAGCTCAAAAAAAATTAATTATGAGATTAATTTTAGCTATATTACTTTTCCTAATACCTGTAATAGTACAAGTACTATTAGGAATATTTGGAATTACTTCAGATCCAACTTGTGGATTACAATAGAATAAAGAGGTGATGTAAGTGAGCGAAACGAGTTTAGAACATGCAGGCGTTTTGATGGACGCCATTAGGACGGCGTTTTCATTTTTTGATAGAGGTCCATATTTGTTATTAAAATATGTCTATCAGTTATTTTTTAATGTTGCCTCAGCAGATGTTTTAACTGGAGCAACAATAATGAATTTCTTTTCGAGAGTCCAATTAATTATTGGAGTTTTTATGATGTTCCAATTAGCAATGAGTATTTTAAAAGGTATAATGAATCCTGATTCATTTAGTGATGGAAAGACAGGTTTTGGTAATATTATTACTCGTATTGTTACTTCATTAGTTTTACTAACATTATTAGTACCTATAAATATACCTTCACCTAGAAATGAATATGAAAAACAAATTAATAATAATGGTTTATTATTTGGTACGCTTTATTCATTACAAAATCGTATATTATCAAATAATACATTAGGTAGATTGATATTAGGAGTTAATGATGAAGGACATAATTATACATCATGGGATTCTGATGATGAAGAATTAGAATATGCATCTAATGTATTTACTTCGACGATTCTTAAAATGTTTTATAGAATTAATCTAGTTCCTGAAGACGAGAGAGTTCACGAAGATGGAAAAGAAGATTATATGATTAATGATAATAGAATATGTCAAGATATAGATGATGATGTATTAGAAGAATATTCAAGAATTGATGCTGATCCACAGACTATTATTTCGATGGTTACTAAGAGTTGTAATGTAGGAGATTGGTGGGAAAATCTTCCTGTTGTTGATTTTTTTACAGATAATGAAATGTACATGTTAGCATATACTGGTATTCTTCCTGCTATTGCAGCAATTGTATTTATATTTGTTTTATTAAGTTTTACTATTGATGTTGCTGTTCGTGCAGTTAAATTGGCGGTATTAAGATTAATTGCTCCAATACCTATTATTAGTTATATGGATCCAAAAGGTGGAAAAGATGGAGCATTTAATGCTTGGGTTAAAACATTAACATCTACTTATTTAGATTTATTTATTAGATTAGGTATTATATACTTTGTACTTTTCTTAATAGAAAGTATGATGGTAAATGGTATTGTAATTAAACATGGAACTGGTGTATTAGGTGGATTCTCTAAATTAGCAATTTGGATTGGTTTAATAATATTTGCTAAAGAAGCTCCTAAATTTATGAGACAAGCTTTAGGATTAAAAGATAGTGGATTTAGACTATTTGGAGGTATTACTGAAGCACTTGGAGTTGGAGCTATGGGTGCTGGAATTATAGGTAGTGCTGCTACTAATTATCGTGCTTCTAATGAGGAACAAAAAGCGATACATCCAGACAGATCTGCGTTTGGTAGACATGCTATGAATGTAGGGTCTGCAATAGCTGGTGCAATAGGTGGAGGATATGCTGGCTTGAATGCTTGGGGTAAAAAAGATGCTACGGCATCTAGTGTTATTGCTGCTCAACAAAAACGTAATGAAATGCGTACATCTCACTCTACATTACCTGGAAGAGTTGCTGATAATGTATATGGTATGTTTACAGGACGTGGATTAGCAGCTGTTGGAAATAATAAATTAAAAGCTGCTCAAGATTGGGTAAAAGCCCAAGGAGATTTCAAATCTTCTCTTGAAAATGAAGCTAAACTAAATGGTATTGCTACAAATTTAGGACGATTGGCAAATGGTGCTGCTATTAATGCTAGATATAGTGAACTTGAGCGTGCTGTTTCATCTGCTCATGATGGAAAAGTTACTATTAATGGCACAGACTATGATGCTAATTTATTTACACAAGATTTTATGGAAGATGCTTTAAAGGCTCAAGTGCGTTCTTATCAAAGAGGACAATTTAAAACAGGTGGTACAAGTTATGCTGCTAGTATTTCAGCTGGTGGAAAATTATATTTGAAACATGAGGATGTAGCTCGTACTTATCGTGATGTTGATGTTCATGGTCTAGATGTTCAAATTGTTCAGAATTTTAATAACTACGATATAGATAATGTTGATACATATGGAAAAGCAATTGGTGCTGCTAATAATGTTATTTCAAATCAACAAAATGATATGAGACAACGTATGCGTAATGCAAATTCTTCTCAGACTGGTAATAAGAAATAGAATAAATAGGAGTGTGATATTAGATGGATATGCAATATTTAATTCCTGCTAATACTAAACGAGGAAAGTTATTACTTGGATGGTTTCGTCCATTTGATTTAGCATTGTTTGGTTGTGGGTTATTAGTAACTCTAATCTTACTTGCTTTTCTTCCTTTGGTTAATACTTGGGTGGTTATTTTGATATTATCTCCGGCTTTAATTACTGCATTCTTAGTAATGCCGGTTCCTTATTATCATAATATGCTCAATATTATAGTGGAATTATATGAGTATTTAACAAATAGACAAACATATAGATGGAAAGGTTGGTGTTGGAAAAATGGCAAAGACAGGTAGTGGATTTACAGAAGATTGGTTACCAGTAAAATCTATTCAAAATAATATGATTATTACTAGTAATAATGAAAAAGTAACTGGTGTTAAAATTACTCCTAGAAATATATTTATACTTGATCCTGGAACACAAGAAAATATATTACTTGGACTTCGTAATTTTTATAATACTCTTGATTATGAATTTTGGTTAGTAGTTGCAGATAGACCTGTAGATATATCTGTTTATATGTCTCAAATGCAATTATTACTAAATGAAACATCATCTCCTGCGATTAAAAAATTAATTATGCAAGATATACAAAAAGGTGAGACTTTTATACGTAATAATGTATGTGATACAGAGTATTATTTTATGTTTAAAGGTAAAGATCCTGATTTATTAATGAAGAGAGTAAGACAAATGATTACTGGTCTTGCTACTTGTGGAATTAATGCTTCATTAATTAGTAATTCTGATTTAAGATTAATTTTAGAGAACTTCCTAAATGGAGGTAATACTACAGAGTTTGGAACGGTGATGCCTGTATGAGTACAAGTTTAAGAAGTCAATTAGCTCCTAAGGGATTACATTTTTCTCCTAGTGAGTTTACTATTAGTGATAAATATGCAACTATTTTAACAGTTGTTTCATATCCAAAATATATTATGCCTGGATATTTATCATCTCTTACTAATATGAGTGGTATTAAAGTTGTAGTTAAACATATACCAGTACCTGCTCAAGAGATGCAAAAAATGTTAAATAAGCAAGTTGCTGAGTTAAGAGAAAGATATTCTAGTGAAAGAGATCAAACTGTAAGAGAAAGAATTAGACAAGATGCTGAAAGTTTGGAATACTTTACATCTATGATAGCTAGTGGTCAAGCTCGTAACTTTGATTTTCAAATGCATATTATGGTAACTGCTGATACTAAAGAAGAATTAGAGTTAAAGAAATTAAATGTTAAGAATTATTTAGATGCTATGGAATTAAAGGCTATTCCTTTAAGATTTGAACAAGAAAAAGTTCTTAAATCAATAATTCCAGTATTCCCTAGTCAAGATATTGAACAGAGAATTGGTACTCCAATTCCATCTGTTACAATAGCCGCTATGTATCCATTTATATTTGATAGTATAAAGGATCCTGGTTTAAGTTGTTTACTTGGAGTTGATTTTTCTGGAGGAGTTATCTTATTTAATCAATTCTTATATAAACTTAGAAAAGAAAATAATAGAAATAATGCTAATATGATTATTTTAGGTACATCTGGTAGTGGTAAATCTACAGCTGCTAAATTACTTTTAAGAACTCATATTAGAAATGGTTGTCAAATAGTTATAATTGATCCTGAAGATGAGTTTAGAGAGATTGCCCGTACTTATGGTGGGGATATAATAGATATTGCTAAGGGTGGAGAATTTGGTCTTATAAATCCACTTGAAATAGTTATAGATGCTGATGAAGAGGAAATTAGACAAGGATTAGGTTATACTGTATTAACTAGAACCTTACAATTCTTAAAAGCGTTTATGAAATATTATGATCCTTCTATTGAAGAAGATGTACTTACTATGTTTTCTGAAATAGTACAAGATACATATAAGAGATTTGGTATTGATTTTAATTCTGACTTTTCTAGATATACATCAGCTGATTATCCAACATTTAGTGATGTATATGCTACTATTAAGGGTAGACTTATGTCAATGACTGAACAAACTCAAGAACGTGATGTTATGGAACGACTTGAATTAAAAGTTAGACCAATTGTTAAAGAATTGAAATTTTACTTTGATGGTCATACTACTATACGTAGAGGTAGTGACTTCATGGTATTTAATATTAAAGAGTTAATGAATAGTGATAGTACTGTTAAAAATGCATTATTCTTCAATGTACTTAAATATGCTTGGGGATTATGCTTAGATTTTAATGTAGATACTGTATTAATGGTTGATGAAGCTCATGTATTATTAGGAGATAATAATGCACTTGGGGCTGACTTCTTAGCACAAGTACAAAGACGTGCACGTAAATATAATACTGGAACTATTATTATTACTCAACAACCTAGTGATTTCTCAGATCCAGCTGTTATTACTCAAGGTAAAGCTATTTTTGATAACTCTTCATATTATTTAGTTATGGGTCTTAAGAAACAAGCTGTTGAAGATTTATCATTATTGATAGATTTAAATGAAAGTGAAAAAGAAAGTATAAAACATTATTCTCAAGGTGAAGCACTATTTGTATGTGGAAGTAGACGTATGAGAATAAATGTTGCTGTTACACAAGATGAATTAGATTCCTTTGGTATAGGAGGAGGATTCTAATAAGAAGTTAGGTGGTGATTTCGGTGGAAGATGAAGATTATGAATTAAGTAGATCAGAGCAAAAAAAAGCAGAGAATGCAAGAGCTGATGCTAATAATGCTCAAAATATTAGAAATGCTGCCGATGTCGCTATTGCCACAAAAAACCCTTATGCTGTAGCTGCTGGTACTGCTGTTAAGGCAGTTGATGCTGCAACAGGTGGTGCTGGAAGTGAACTTTTAGGTAAAGCTTTAACTGTAGCTAATAAAGTTACACCTGGTGGAAAATTGGCTCAAAAGGGTTTAAATAAACTAAATGAAAGTGGTGTAGGAGATGCTGCTGGTAAGGCTGCATCTTTATATAGTCAGAAGAATGGTGGCGCAAAAGGAGATGCTCCTAATCAAGTAAAGACACCAAACGGAGGAGAACAAGGTGGTTCTCTTCCTTCTTCTGGTGATAAAAAAACACCACAACCTAATGCTCAACAAAATCCTAATGCTAAGCAAGGCGAAAATGCTAAAGCTGAAGCTGATGATAAAGCAAAAAAAGAGAAAAAGATTCCTGAATCTAGTAGTAAGAGTAGTCCACAGGATGATGAAGAAGAAAAAAAATCTAAAGGATATACTAGATATGGAATTAAAGGTCCACTAGCTCGTATTGCTTTACTTGCGTTTGCACCATTTATTTTTTTTATAATCATTATAATTATGGTTGTTGCAAGTGTAGTTGGATATTTTGATGATTATGAAGATGCAATAGGTATTAGTGCTACACAAGGAGAAGATACTGGTGGAGTTGTTTTTAATGCTACTAGTCAAGCTCAACAAGATTTTTATAATAGAGTATTAGAAGTTAGAAATACTTATTTAGCTCAAGGTAAAAACGTTGATCCTTTAAAGGTAGTTGCTACATATCATGTTTTAAAAGCTAGAGGTGCATCTTTAAATTATGAGACGATGACTACTGATGTTATTATGGATATAGCTGATTGTATGTTTTTAAATAATATATATTCTGATGAAACTTTTAAGAATAATTTGATTACATATTTAATTCCTAAATATTTACCTGATACAACTGATTCTGAAAGAGAAAATATTGCAAATGATGTATTTGAATATGTTGAAAATTATTATAAATTAATTGGTAAAGAAATAAGTTCTAATTGTTCTTCTGTAGGTAGTTGTACTTATAATATTTCTGGTTTTTATATTCCTGGAAAAGGTAATGTAAAAAAAGAATTAAACATTAATGATTTATATGTTCGTTTAATGCAATGTGGTAAAACTAGTTATTATGATTATGGTGGTACTTTTGGACAACCTTTAGAGGGAGAAGAATTGGTTCCTTTTGAAAAATATGCTTTAGGAGTTGCATATGCTGAGATAGGTCCTGGAGCACCTGAAGAGGCATTTAAAGCACAAATGGTTGCTGCGCGTAGTTTTATTATAGCTCGTCCTTTTGATATGGGTGGTTGGAGAACTTTAAAACAAGAACCTGATGGTAAATGGGTAATACAAGTAGCAGCTTGTACTGCAGATCAAGTATATTGTGATCCTGATAAAGGATGTTCTACAGTTATAGGTGGTAATGGACAAACATCTCAAGTATATAGTGGAACAGGTCATGGAAGGACTTGGAAAGGTCCTCTTCCTGAAAATTCACCACTTCGTCAGTATGCTGCTGATGTTCAGGGAGAACTTTTAGTTAATAATCAAGGTTATGTTATACAAACTGGTTATTTAGCTGCTGAATCAACACAATTTACAAATTTAGCAAGAAGTGGATTAGATCATAAACAAATATTACTTCAAGTATATAGTCATGGAAGAAGAAGTTATGGTGCTAGTGACATATATAAGGCTAGTTGTGGTAATTGTGTAGCTAATGGAGAATTTGCTTCATGGAAACAATATGAAGGAGCTTGGATAAATGTTCAACTTGGTAATAGTGGTAGAACTATTAACCAAATTGGTTGTTTAGTTACATCTTTATCTATTCAAATAGCAAAAAGTGGTGTACCAACTAATGTTAGTGATTTTAATCCAGGTACTTTTGTTACTTATTTAAGTAATCAAGGTGCTTTTGGTGAAAGTGGTTCTTTATTGAGTTATGCTTCTGTTGAGACTATTGCTCCAACATTTAGATATCAAGGTTATGATGATTTATCTGGTATGAGTAGACAAGATAAACTAAATAGAATTAAAAGTATAGTAAGTCAGACCGGAGTATATGCAGTAGCTGAAGTAAAAGGTATTACAGGACAACACTGGGTTGCTATAGATTCTGTTAATGGAGATACTATTAATATGATGGATCCTGGTAGTAGTTCTACAGATATGTGGGGAACATATAATTGGGCTAATACTTCAAGAATAGTATATTATAAGGTTGGTTAGGTGATATTATGAGAGGAAAAAAGACTTATATAGTTTTAATAATTATTATGCTTATATTTTTCTTAATAATGTTTGTAGTATTTGGTTTAGATAATATAAAAAAAGAAAGTTATGATACTACAATAATTGTTGGCAAAAATACTGTATGGTCATATAAAAACAAAAAATGGATTAATATTTCTAAGCCATATGATAAACTTAATTGGAAAAAGTATAATGTATATTTAAATAATGAATATAATGGAAATAGATATTTATGGTATAGTGATAAATGGTATATTTTTGATAGTAAGAAAAATGCTTTAAAATTAGAAGGAGATTTACTTGCATATAAATCTAATTATGATATATCTATTTATAATTTTGAAACTAGTAAAATTGATGATTATTTCTATGTAAATAGTGTATTGGAAGAGAATAATTTACCTAGTGATAGTCAATATACATCTAATTATAAGATTGAATTTGATTATGATAATGATGGTAAGGAAGAAGAGTTTTATCTTATTACTAATGCATTTCCAATGGAGGGGGAACCTGAAAAGATATTTTCTATAGTTTTTATGGTTAAAAATGAAGAAATATATCCTATATATAATAATATAAGTAATAATACTGGTTTTAATGGATGTAAACCTTATTTTAATACATTTATTGATGTAGATAATGATTCAAAATATGAATTTATATTGAGTTGTGCTAAATATAGTGTATCTACTACAACTGATATATTATATAAGTTTGAAGATAATGAATTTAAAATATTAATTTCTAATAATAAATAATGACTTTTTATAAAAGATAAGTTATAATATGGAGTGAAGGAGTCGAGGTATATGAAATTTAAATTTCGTGCAGATGCTGAGGATTTATCAATATTTATATTGTTTGCAATTTTTCTATTATATATAGTAGCTATAAGTGTTGCTAATATAAGTAGTTTTGCTGCAGATGGTCATTTATCTGGATTAAATCCATTACCAGCATTTGAAGCAGATCATATTTTTTCTACAATTGTTTTATACCTTGTTGCTTTGTTAGGTTTATTTGCTAGTGTTAGTTCAATGTTCTTTGATAGAGAAAAAGGTTTTGGAATTACTACTGAGAAAAAGGATAAAGGTTATTCTAGATGGGCAAAAGATAAAGAAATAAAAGAAGAATTAGATTGTGTAGAAATTAAAGCTAAAAATTCTAAAAGTGCTGGAGTACCTATAATTTTAAATGAAAATGAGATGTGGGTAGATAATGGGGAGTACCATTCACTTGTAATTGGTGCTACTGGTTCAGGTAAAACTCAAGGAGTTATTTTACCAACAGTTCATAGTTTAGCTAAGGCTAAAGAATCTATGATTATAACTGACCCTAAAGGTGAAATATATGAGAAAACTTCTAATATGCTTAGAGCTAGAGGTTATCAAATATTACTTTTAAATTTCCGTGATCCACAAAATGGTAATTCATGGAATCCTATGAGTTTGCCATATCAAATGTATAAGAGTGGTAATCAAGATAAGGCTATTGAGTTACTTGATGACCTTGCATTAAATATACTTTATGATGAATCAAATAAAAATGCAGATCCATTCTGGGAAAAAACTAGTGCTGACTACTTTTCAGGAGTTGCTTTAGGTTTATTTGAAGATGCTAAAGAAGATGAAATAAATATTAATAGTATTTCTCTTGCTACTACAGTAGGTGAAGAAAAATTTGGTGGATCTACTTATATTAAAGAATACTTTAATGCAAAAGATCCTAATAGTGCTGCTGCTATTAATGCATCAAGTACTATTATGGCACCTAGTGAAACTAAAGGTAGTATTTTATCTGTATTTAAACAAAAAGTTAAATTATTTGCATCACGTGAAAATTTAAGTGAAATGTTAAGTTATTCTGATATTGATCTTGAAAGTATTGGTGAAAAGCCAACTGCTGTATTTATAGTTATTCAAGATGAAAAGAAAACATATCATTCATTAGTTACTATTTTATTAAAACAAATATATGAAACATTAATAGCTACTGCTCAAAAACATGGTGGTAAGCTTCCTGTAAGAACTAACTTCTTGCTTGATGAGTTTGCTAATATGCCACCTTTGAAAGATGTTACTACAATGATTACTGCAGCTCGTTCTAGATTAATACGTTTTACGATGATTATTCAAAACTTTGCACAATTAGATGATGTGTATGGAAAAGAAGAAGCTGAAACTATTCGTGGTAACTGTGGTAATATTATTTATTTGATTACTACTGAATTAAAAGCATTAGAAGAAATTTCTAAGATGTGTGGTGAAGTTAAATCTAAAAAAGATGATAAGACTGCATCAACTCCTTTAGTTACAGTAAGTGATTTACAAAGAATGAAACAATATGAAGTAATTATATTACGTCTTAGAAAACAACCATTTAAGACTAAAATTACTCCTTATTGGAAATTAGATTGGGGTACAAAGTATCCTTTAGCTAAATATCCATTAAGAAAGAAACGTGAAGTACATACTTTTGATATTAAAGAGTATGTTAAAAATCAAAAGAAAAAGAAATTACTTGAAATGATGAATGCAGCTGATGATAGTGATAGAGGTGTAGAAGGTGGAATGAGACCAAGTGGTTTCCCATTTGAATTACCACCTATGAGAGAAAGAGAAACAACTCAAACTGTTCCTGATTTCTTAACTAGAAATCCTGGTGTTATTAGTAGAGAAGAAAAACCATCTATACCTGATTTTGAAACATTCAAAAGACAAATGGATGAAGTTGAAACTTCTCCTAGAAGTGTTATGACAACTCCTAAACAAGTTGAAGAAGATGATGATGACTTAGGTTTTGATGTAGATGAATTAGTTAGAAAGATAGATGCTAAGATTGCAGAACTTGAAGCAGAGGAAAAAAGAGAAGCAGAAGAAGAAGAGAAGAAAAGACAATCTCAAATTCAAGAAGAGCCTCCTGTTAATACAGAACCAACAACTGCTCCAATTAAATTAGATGAAGCAGAAGCAGACGATGATGATTTCTTTGATGATTTTTTTGATAATTAGAAAGGATGTTATGTATGGGTATTAATTTTAATATTGTAAAAAAACCAAAAGTTGAAGATGATGAAGAATTAGAAGAAAAAGATGAATTAGAAGAAGATGATAATGTAAAAACTAGTAGTTATGATCCTAAGAAAAAAATGATTAAGTTTATGGGAATAATTGTAATTGCTATGATTGTTATATTAATAATTCTTTTTGTAATTTCATTAGGAAATAAGAAAGGTAATACTTATTCATATTCTGAGATAGAATCTATTTTAGAGAATGCTGCAAAGGATTATTTTAAAGATCATCCTGAGAGTTTGCCTCAAGAAGAAGATTATGTTATTGAAGTTGAAGCTGCTAATTTAGTAGCTGATGGTAAGATGAATGACTTATCAGAGTATCCTACAGAAGATGGTGTTGTTTGTACAGGTAGTGTTAAAGTACAAATGGAAGATGATGAATACTTATATAGTCCAATACTAAATTGTGGTGATAAATATAGTACTATATTATTATCTACTAAAGTTATTGAAAATAATGAAACAGTTACATCTGGAGATGGTTTATACTCTAGAGGTGGTGAATATGTTTTCCGTGGAGAAAATGTTGATAACTTTGTTAAATTAGGTAAAAGTTTATGGAGAATAGTTAAAATAACTGCTGATGATGAAATTGTTTTAATTAGTTATGAAGGTGCAGGTTATACTACTCCTTGGGATAATAGATATAATCAAGAAAAACAATATGATGCAGGTATTAATAATTATAGTGTAAGTAGAATTAAAGATTATTTAGATCAAGTTTATAAAAAACCTGATAAGAATCAAAATCAAGATATTTTATCAAAAAAAGATAAAACTAAATTAGTAGCATATAATTTATGTGTTGGTAAGAAAGCTCCTAATAGTGAAGATAATAAAAATACAGATGAATGTAGACAAACTATTAAAGATCAAAAGATAGGACTACTTACTTTATCAGATTACTTATATGCTAGTCTTGATCCTAATTGTAAATCTGCTGAGACTAGATCTTGTAAAAATTATAATTACTTAATAATTAAAGCTGATTGGTGGTTAATGACAGCTAGTAGTGATAATTCATATGATGTATATGAAGTTAAGAGTAATGGTATGATTACTAAAGATTATGCATCTAATTATGCTGTTGCTAGACCAGTTGTTTATTTAAATAGTAATGTATTATTTAAGAGTGGTAAAGGTAGTTTAGATAAACCATATAAAGTTAGATAGGAATCTATTATGATATAGATTCTTTTTTTTTCATTAAATACATTGGAGGTGTTTATATGAAAAATATAATTGATATTAGAAGTAGAAGTAAATATAATTTAAATCATATACCAGGTGCTATCAATATAGAGGCAATTGAATTATTAAGTAATCCTAGTAGATATTTAAATAAAAGTGATATATATTATTTATATTGTGACTTTGGAAATACTAGTAGGATAGTAGTTAATAAATTAAATAATATGGGTTATAATACTGTAAATATTGAAGGTGGATTTAATAATTATTTGTTAAGAAAATAAAAATTATAGTATAATAGTAAAAGAAGGTGATAAGGTGGAACTTGTACAAGAAATAATAGAATTTAGTACTAATTTTATTTCATCCGGTGGAATATTATTTGGATTTTTTATAGTATATTTAGAATGCCTTATACCAGTATTACCATTAAGTGTATTTATTGCATTAAATGTTAATGCTTTTGGATTTTTCACAGGGGTATTAATTAGTTGGATAGCTACTTGCCTAGGATGTGTTAGTTGTTATTATTTTTATGTATTTTTAGGAAAAAAACTAACTAAAAAGTTTATTAGTAAAAAGACTTATAATAAGATAAAAGATAAGATAGATTTATTTGGTAAGATGTCATTTTCTAAATTAGTATTAGTTATTACAGTACCTTTTACTCCCTCATTTTTAATTAATTTACTTGCCGGATTATCTAATATGCCTAAAGAAAAGTTTTTATTAGGTTTATTAGTAGGTAAGATATTTACTATAATATTTTGGGGTTATATAGGTAAAACATTAATAGAAAGTTTAACAGATATTACGGCATTAATATATATAGGAATTACTTTAGTTGTAGCTTATATAATAAGTAAAATTGTTACTAAGAAGTTTGGTATAGAATAGAGGTGTATATATGGATATAGTTATTATTGTATTGTTAGTTATTTTAATTATTCTTACTATTATTTCATTAATGAAGAATATTAATGAAAGTCATATTACAGAGAGACTTGGTAAGTTGGAAGTTAATATGATTAAAGAAATGGGAGATTTTAAGAGTGATTTAAATAAAAATATGAATGAAGACTTTTCTAAGTTAAATGAGAATGTTGAGAGAAGACTTTTAATGATTAATGAAAAAGTAAATGAAAGACTTGATCAAAACTTTGAAAAGACTAATAAGACATTTATGAATGTTATTGAAAGATTAAGTAAAATAGATGAAGCTCAAAAGAAGATAGAAAATTTATCAACAGATATAGTTAGTCTACAAGGAATATTAACTGATAAGAAAACTAGAGGTATTTTTGGAGAAGTTAATTTAAAACATATTTTAGTTAATGTGTTTGGTGAAAAGAATGATAGTATTTATAGACTTCAATATACTTTAAGTACTGGTGTTATTGCAGATTCAGTTTTATTTGCTCCTGAACCATTAGGTACTATTTGTATAGATTCTAAGTTTCCATTAGAACATTATGAAATGATGGTTGATAAAAAATTAAGTCAGGCTGAAAGAGATACTGCAGAAAAGATGTTCAAACAAGATATGAAGAAACATATTGATGCAATAGCAAGTAAATATATAATTCCAGGGGAAACAACAGATCAAGCAATTTTATTCTTACCAGCTGAAGCAATTTTTGCAGAAGTCAATGCATATCATAATGATATAATAGAATATGCTTATAAACGTCATGTATGGATTACAAGTCCAACTACATTAATTTCTACTTTAACTGTAATTGAGATGATCATAAAGAATATGGAAAGAGATAAATATACTTCTATTATTCATGAAGAATTAAATAAATTAGGATTAGAATTTGCTAGATATAAAGAACGTTGGGATAAGTTATCTAGAAGTATTCAAGCTGTTAATAAAGATGTAGAAAATATAAATATTACTAGTGAAAAAATCACTAAGAAATTTGAAACTATTAATAGAGTGGATTCCAATCTATTAGAAGATAAAATTGACAAATAATGTAAAGTAGTGTATAATTTGTAGACAAGTGAGGAGATATAAGCAATATGCGAGCTATCTCGGGTGAAGAGCCTACACAAGATATTTGGAGTCACGAATAATAATTCGTGGCTTTTTTTTATTTTCTTAAAGTCATGATATAATTAAGAAAGGATGGTGATAAGATGATAAAAAGAATAGAACCTAATAATAAAATATTAAAAAGTAAAGAATTTCAAAAAGATAAGTATAAGTTTTTCTTAATACTACAAAATTTAGCTAGTAAAGAATTGGAACTTTATAGTGATGAAGAAAATTATTTATTATGTCGTGGAGGAATAGCTTGGCCTACTTGGATATGGACAAAAGATAATTTTGATAGATCATTATTAAAAGAAATAGAGGAAGCAATTGATTTATATAGACTGGATAAAGATACTAGATATACTTCTAAAAAAGAATTATATGATTTATTAAAGGAAGATAATTATGATTTAGGAGATTATTATCTAGAAATGGGATATTTATATTGTGAGAAGACTATACCTCCAAAAGAGGTTGATGGATATCTAGATAAAGTAAAAGAAGAAGATAAAGATGTATTAGTGAAGTTTATATATAATGAATCACATGAAATAGGTGATGTTAAAACTCTTTCTATGGAAGAAGCAGAAGAACACTTTAATAAGAGATTAAAAACAGGAAATTATTATGTGTGGAAAAATGCTAATGGAAAGATTGTTTCGCAAGCATTTTATAATATGATAGATGGTGATGCAAAAATAAGAGGAGTTTATACTTTAGAAGATGAAAGAGGAAAAGGATATGCTGCTAATCTAATATATAATTTAACTAATAAAGTATTAGAAGAAGGATATCATGTTTCATTATATACAGATTACCAATATGTTCCATCTAATAAAGCATATAAAAATGTTGGATATGTTGACGATGATGTATTAATTAATTTTAGTTGTAAAAAGAAATTTAAAAAGTAGGAAGTGATATTATGATTTTAGAAGAATTTGATGAAACAAAAATATCTACATTTAATCCATGGCAAGTAGAAAAGAAAATTGAAGGTTTTCCTAAAATAGGAATTACTTGTTTTTCTAAGAAATTAATGGATAGATATGTAGAAATATTTAATGGTGAAAAAATTGCTGAAATAAGTAATGCTAATGGAAGAGTTCCTATTTATAAGATTAATTATGAAGGTACTGATATAGCTATTTTTATGTCAGTAGTAGGAGCAGCTGCTTGCACTGTAGCATATGAAGAAATATTAGCCATGGGATTAGAAAAATTAATAATGTTTGGTACATGTGGTGTATTGGATAGTAAGATAGAAGATTTGGCTATTATAATACCTACTAGTGCTATTAGAGACGAAGGTACAAGTTATCATTATGCAAAACCATCAAATGAAATTGAAGTTAATAAAAAGTATAGAGATGAATTTAAAGAAATATTAAATAAAAATAATATCTCTTATGTAGAAGGAAAAACTTGGACTACGGATGCGCCATATAGAGAAACACGTGATAAAGTACAAAAAAGAAAATCACAAGGATGTATTTGTGTTGAGATGGAGTGTTCTGCAATGGCTGCTGTTTCACAGTTTAGAGGAAAAGATGTATTCCAATTCTTTTATGCAGCAGATAATTTAGATAGTACAGGTTGGGATATGAGAAGCTTAGGTAATGATGCAAGATTAGATGAAAAAGAAAAAATTATATATCCTGCATTAGAATTAGCATATAAAATGAAATAGAAAAAGGAGTGATAATATGGAAAAATTTTATTTTGAAAAACCATCATTAGAAAGAAAAGAAGAGATTAAAGAATATTTAGCTGAATTTAAAAAGTATGGTTCAGAGATTAATGGTGTTGGTGGGTTAGATAAAATATATGATGGAATGACTATTGAAGAGGCAATCGAAGATTGTGTAAAGAAAGAAGATAAGGAATATGCTGAATCAATTGGTAAAGTAGCTGCATCAACTTATTTAATGATTAGAGAAAGTGATAATAGACTAATAGGTATATGCAATTTAAGACATTATTTAAATGATTATTTAAGCAAAGTAGGTGGACATATTGGTTATGGAGTAAGACCTACTGAGCGAAGAAAAGGATATAATAAGATTCAATTATATTATGCATTGCTTGAAGCTCAAAAACTTGGAATAGAAAGTGTTATGTTAGATTGTGTAGATACAAATCCAGGAAGTGAAAAAACAATTCAAGCTTTAGGCGGAGTATTTGATGGTGAATACTATGATGAGAGTCATGGAAATCTTCATAATTACTGGATTAATGTAGATGAATCAATTGAAAAATATAAAGATATTTATGGTCAATATATTATAAAAGAAAAAACAAAGTAGGTGATAAGATGAAATATGATATAATTTTTGATACTGATAGAATTAATTTTGTAAAGGTAAATGAAATATTTATAGATGATTACCTAAATATGATTAATGATATTGATGTTCAAAAATTTATTTCTAAAAATAGATTCACTTTAACTAAGGATCAAGAACTTGAATGGATAAAAAAGAATTTAAATAATAATTTAATATTTACTATGATTGAGAAAGATACTAATGAGTTTATAGGAAATATTGAAATTATGAAAATTCATGATGGTATTGGTGAGTTAGGTATTGCAATTACTAAAAACAAACAAAATATGCATTATGGACAAGAAGCTATAAATAAAATTATTGATTATGCTTTTAATAAACTTAATTTAGATGCATTAGAATTAAACGTATATGCTACTAATCAAAGAGGTATAGCTTGTTATGAAAAAGTAGGTTTTGTAAAAGATGGCGTAGGTAAAAAAGATGATGATATTCATATGATTTTACCTAAAATTAGATTAATTAATTATACTGACTTAGATTATGAATTTGTATATGATGTTAAGAAGAATGCTTATAAAAAGTATGTAGAAGAATGTTGGGGTAAATGGGATGAAAAATTCCAACAAGAACTTTTTAAAAAGTTTATTGATACTTTTAAAGATAATACATATATTATTTATTATGAAAATAATAAAGTAGGTTTTTATAATGGTGAATTATTAGATAATGGCAATTATGAAATAGGTAATATTTGTATTATTCCACAATATCAAGGTAAAGGTATTGGAACTAAAATATTAAAAGATAAACTAGAAGAATATAAAGATAGAAATATTGAAATTCAGTGTTTTAAACAAAATCCTGTTTATAAATTATATGAAAAACTGGGATTTGTTGATAGTGGAGAAACTGATTTTCACTATCGAATGATTAAGAAAAAAGATAAGTAAAAATTGATTTTTTTAGTGTTTTATTGTATAATGTAGTGCATAAAAAAGAGGGGGGAAAAAGATATGCGAGAACTGCCTAAAAAAAATAGATTTATAGAAGAATATAAGAATTTAAATTGTAGTACTACTGCAAAACAAGATTTTGTATTCGTTACTATAATGAATAATGGTGATAATGATTTCTCAGATTTGTTTAAAATACTTAATAAATATAAGAATACAACTATAGAGATAAGAAATATTAATTCATTAAAAGAATTAAATAAGTTATGTGATATTTTAAGTGTAGGTGATTATTCTGGTAATATTATTATTAATTTAATATCTAGAATTAATGGCAAGGCATCGATAAAGGGATTAATTAATAATAAATTTATAAACTTAGAGGAATTGCCAAATTATGTAAAAATCAATGGTTTTTATAAAGATAATAATCAATCTGATTTTATTTCTTGGGCACATAATTTAAATATTAATGATAAAAATACATTGATGAGTCATCTAACTGAAGAAGACAAGTATATATTTAGTGAACAAGAAAAAGTTATTAGGTCATTCTATGTTGAATTGGTTGATGCTTGTCCTGAAATAATGACATATGATGAGAAGACAAGATTTGAAAAAGTGTTTATGTATGTTAAAAATAATTTTCTATATGCTAATGTAATAGATAGAGATGGATATGTAAGAACTGGTTTTGAATATACACATGATGCAGTTGAAACATATAAAAGACGTGAAGGTGTTTGTAATGGAAGATCCAATTTATTAACTCTTGTTACAAATAATAATTTATTGAAGTGTAATAGTGCGGTTGTTGATGGATACACTGAACCTGGAGGAATACATCCACATGGGCTTGCACATACATGGAATGTATTTGTTGATAGAAATGGCAATGCATATTATTATGATTTAAGTTTTAGTAACTTTAATAGAAGAGAAGTACATGATGTAGGTAGAAGAAGAATAGATAGAGTATATTATTCTAATGTTCAAGAGATAATGGATAGACCATTATTACCTCCAAGAAGAGAATTAAATTCTCAAGTATCTCAAAAAGTGAAAATAATTAGACCTCTTCCTCCACGAAGAGAAGAGCAATAGAAAGTGGGTGGATTATTGTATGAGTAAAGATTTAATCATAGAAAATGATGATCAATTAAGATTATATTTTAAAGAATTTATAGATATATATGTCTCTTTAGCTAATGTTAAAAAAATACCTGTTGATAGTGAAAAACTTGAACAAATTATAAATAATGCAGAAATAAAATTTATTGATATGGAAAATACAACTGGTACTTTTGCTGTTTCTAAAAATAGGATAGAAGTAATAAAAGAAAATTTTTACAAAAATGGTAAAGAAAGAAATGATTTTTTGTTGCTTCATGAATTTACCCATTTGAATAGTGCTATAAATGAAGAAATGTTTAGTGACCAAATGGGATTGTTTCAAAAATTGTCTGATATTGCCGCTACAAAAGAAGGAAAAAATATTTCTGGAATAAATGCTTATTACGGGATTACTGCTGTAGATGAAGTGTTAGCTCAATGGGTATGTGATGAATTGAATGATTCATTAAAAAATCAAAAAAGAGAAACCTTTGAATATTTAAATGGACCATTAAACTCAGATATTAATTATAAATCTGATTTTTCAAATGGTGATATATATTCTCCTTTAGAGAAAATAGTAGAAATGCTAATTCAATCTATTGGATATATTGATTTAAAAGACTTTGCTAATGATTTTTTAGCATCAAATAAAAAATTGGTTAATTTACTTAATGATGATACCTTTGATATGTTATGTAATATTGGTGTTGTATGTCAAGGTATATATAAAGAACAAGGATTTGTGAAAGATATTACTGTGACAAAAGAAGATATTGAAAATGCTTATAAATCTATTGTTGATAGTGATGAAAAACAAATACATTAGTAAGACGGTTTAATCCGTCTTTTTTTATGTTATAATGGATATAGGTGATAGGATAGTATGAAAGAAAAATATATAAAATATATTAATGAAAGATTTGAAGGTAAATCTAAAGAATTATTACTTAAGCAAATAGATTTATTTTTTGAAGATGAAAATATTCCTAAAAATAAATATTCTGTTGGTGAAGAGGTATTCTTAAAGAAGGGTACATTTATGCATGGAATATTAGGTGATTTGGATGCTTTTGATTACACAGTTAATAATGGATTTATTTCTACTAATTTTACTGGTGATCAAAGATCTAATAAAATATTTAATAGTGTAGGTTTTTGGAATATCAGAGAAGATATGTTATTAAAAGATTATATTAATCTTTATAGTGGATTTACTCTTTCATATTCTATAGGTAGAGGACCTGATGCTTCTATGGAAACTATTCTAGTACCATATCATAAGTTTGATGAAGTTACTGAAGAAATAAATAATAGAGAAGATGTTTGGATGTATTGGGGAGATCAAACTAAAGAAGTTAGGTTTATGCCTAGTTTAGTTTCTTCTAAAAGACAAATTGCTTTTATATTAAATATGGATAGCGAATATGCTAAAAAACTTTCTTATAATGATGTATGGAATTTAGATTTTGATGAAAAAACGGTATCACCATTTTTAAATGAAAAATATGTAGATACATTTATAGAAAAAGATAGAATTCATCCAACTCCAGCTACTACTGATAGAGAAAGTGCTATTATGTTTGGATTACCAATTTCTTTAGTAGAAGGTGTGTTTGTAGGAAGAAAAATAGAAAATGATAGTGATGCATTAAAACATATTAAAGAAAAATTACCTGATTGTTATATATGTAATTTAGATGGCAAAGTTGTTGTAGGAAATAAGTAGGTGATTTATGACAACATTATATTTAATGAGGCATTCTAAATCTATTAATGGGAATATTGATCCTAGTGATAGTTTGCAAATACAAAATGAAAAACAAGTTTTATCAGATGAGGGAAAACAACTTGCAGAGGAAAAAGCAAAAAGTTTTAATGATATAGATGCAGTATATTCATCTAATTATATAAGAGCTATTTCTACTGCTAAATATATTGCAGAAAGAAATGGGTTAGAAGTAATTATAGATAGTGATTTAGGAGAAAGAAAATTTGGTTTTACTACATGGGATGACAAGCCAGAAGATTTTGAATTAAAACAATTCATGGATGAAAATTATAAATTTGGTGATGGGGAAAATCAAAAAGAAGTAAGAAAAAGAATGTATGAGGCTATTACTAAAATACTAAATAATAATAAGGATAAAAGGGTAGTAGTAGTTAGTCATGCTTCTGCATTATCATTTTTATTAAAAACTTGGTGTGATGTTTCTATAGTAGATCATAATCTATTATTCAAATATAAAGATAAAGTTATTTATCATGGTAAGTTCTATAATTGTGAAACATTTAAATTAGAATTTGATGATAATAATAATTTGATTGACATAAATAACGTAAAAGAACTATAAAGTTCTTTTTTTATTTTATTTTCATAATAATTAGTATGAGAATAGTTCTATATATTATTAGTTTTATATTTATGATTATAGGTTTAACTTTTATTATGTTATACATAAATTTATTTTCTTTTGGATATACTATGTTAGAATACTTAGAATTTATATTTACTAATATTGAATGCTTATTATTTTTTATTGGTTTTATTATTTTACTAATACTTTTGTGGAGGAAATAAGATGAATTATATATATGATATTGTATTATGTTTTAATAAGTATGATTTAAATATTAATTTTTATGAATGGAATAATAATGATAATTTTACTTATATAGAAAAAATACCAATATATAGAATTACTGATGTTGGAATGAATGAGATTAATAATCATTTAATTAAAATAAATAAAGAAGTATTATCTAATATTCATAATAAGACTTATTCTAAAGATGGGATTATTAATTATTCTTTATTAGTTACTGATATGAATAGAGTAGTAGGATTAAAGTTTTCTAAAGATGGGTTATTAATAGAGAAGAGTAATTTATTAATAGATGAAGAAGATGTAGTTATAGAGGAAGCTAGTTTACTTGATTTAGATATTTTTGAATTTGAAAAGTTAGATTCTTATAGTGATGAAATGTTTCTAACTAGAAAAGAAAAGTATATAAAAAATAGTTTACTTAATGAATTAAACTATTTATATAATAATAAGAAATATGATGAGATTAATTATTTATATTATGAAGTGTTTAATGAGACTAAGAATATTCATAATAAGTACTTGGACTTAGTTAAATTAATTGGTAGTAATAATTGTATTGATGAGCTATTTGAAGTGGTGAAAATGACAAAAGAAAAGCTATGAGATTAATAATCAATCTTCATAGCTTTTTTTACATTTTTCATTGTTTCTTTAGCTTTTTCTCTAGCTTTAGTAGTTCCTTCTTCTAATATTTTATCAACAACTTCAGGATGTTCATCATAGTATTTTCTTTTTTCTCTTATTGGTTTTAAGAATTCATTCATCTTTTCAATAAGTTCTTTTTTACAAGCTACACATCCACGTTCTCCTTTTTTACATTCAGAACATACTTTATTAATATTTTCTTCAGTATTTACTAATTTATGATAGTAATAAACCATACATACATCTGGGTTTGCTGGATCATCTTTTTTAATTTTATTAGGATCAGTAACTGCTCCCATAATTTTTTTAGATATTGTTTCATCACTATCTACTAAGTAAATAGCATTGCCTAAACTTTTTCCCATTTTATCATTACCATCTAATCCTTTAACACGAGGTGTGTTTGAAAGTAATGGTTCTGGTTCTATTAGTGTTTCACCGTAAATTGAATTAAACTTTCTAACTATTTCTCTACATTGTTCTAAAAGTGGTAATTGATCTTCTCCAACTGGAACTACTTCACCTTTAAAAGCAGTAATATCAGCGGCTTGACTTACTGGATAACCTAAAAATCCATAAGTAATTGATTCACCACTATTACCAAATAATTCTTTCTTTTGGGCTATTTCAGTTTTAACAGTAGGATTTCTTTGTAATCTAGATACTGTTACTAGGTTAGAATAAAATACTGTTAATTCTGCAATTTCTGGTATTTTAGATTGGATAAAGAAATTAACTTTTTCTGGATCTAATCCAATAGCTAATAAATCTTTAGTTATTTCATAAACGTTGTGTCTAACTTTTTCTGGATTATTGAAATTATCTGTTAGTGCTTGAACATCAGCTATTTCTAAGAAAAATTCGTAATCATTTTGAACATCACGCCATGTCTTGCTGGCTCCGAAGAAATGTCCTAAATGTAAGTTTCCTGTTGGTCTTAAACCAGTAAGAATTGTTTTTTTCATAAATAATCACTCCTTGTTTCTTATTTTATCACACTTTGTATAAATGGAAAAGTTTTATAATATAAAAAATAAAATCCAAAAGCTATTCCACAAAGTGCACCTAATAAATGGCCTGTATGATATGTTTTTTTATTTCCTTCAATTAATCGATCTTTAAATTCACTAATTACATAGAATATTAATATTAATACTAACGTGATAGGTATTTTTCCTTCTGATATGTTAGAAAAAGATGATAGTACTATTAACATATATACGTTACCACTAGCTCCAGTAATAGAGTAGTTTGAAAATATAGTATTAAATAATCCGATTACTAGTGAAGTTAAAAGTAACATAACTAATAAATTAATACTTCCATATTTTTCTTCTATCATAGGTCCTATTAATAGAATAAATAAAAAGTTATGTATTAAATGACTTAAATCGGCATGCCCTATACTATGTGTAAATAATCTAATATAAGTTAATGGATTAAATGGTGAAGATCTGTAACTAGTGAATAATAATTTATTAGATTTACCATGAGATATAAAGTTTAAGAAACAAGCTATTAATGAAATTACTAAGTAAGTTATTATTACAGGTGAGTTATAATCAAAATTTATTGTCATATTTTTTTCACATCCTAATATTATTATACTAGAGATTTACTTGAAAAAAAATACATTTTGTGATATAATATGTCTACTTTTAAGGGGGAAAACACTATGACAAAAAATAATATAGAAGATTTTTCTAAAGATGAACTTGTAGTATTTAAGAAATTCATTGAAACTTGTGGTAATGTAAAAACTATTAAACTTGAAGTGGATAATTTAATAGAAAAGAAAGAAAAAGAAGAAAAAGAAAATATGAATTATAGATTGACTATTGAATTAATGGAAAGATTACATTTTTTTGATAGTGAAGTTTTTAATATTTTAAAAAGTCATAATATAAGAAATATACAAGATTTAATAGATAGTGATTTAAGTAAATGGAATTTAACTCATCAAAGAAGAATAGAATTAGAAGAAGCTAAAATTTGGTATGATTTTTCTCATTTAGATGATAATATAGGAAAGATTAAGAAAAAAAGTAAGTAATTTTAATATTATTTATAATGGTATGAAAGCAATCTAATGTTGTTAGATTGCTTTTTTGATGTTATAATTATAATAGGTGGAGTGTATGAAGTTAAGAAAAGTAATATTAATTGCATTAATATGTTTATTATGTATACCTATATCAATAAAAGCTGAAGAATTAAATGATTATCAAAAGGCTTTAAAAGAGGTTGCAGATTCTTATTTAAGAAAAGTTCCTTATGTAAGGTATAGTAATGCTAAAGATATGAGAAATATTACTCCTGAAATGGCAAGTGAACAAAATAACATTTATACAGAATGTGCTTCTTTTGTTGGAGAAATATATCGTGAAGCATTAAATATTAATATTAATCATTCAACATATTTAATAGCCGGATGTGCATTTGTTCAAAGAAATGATCATCCTGATGTTATGAGAAAAATTTGGGGACCTGCAAATGAAGGATTTGAAAATCAACCTTCAGATATTTCATTTGAAGCTATACTTAATGAAATAGAAGTAGGCGATATAATAGTTTCTGTTGAAACTAATTCGAAAGCTCATACACAAATGGTTTATGAAATAGATGGCGATAATACAAATTTAATTGAAGCTAATGAGTGGCCAGCGGATGCTTCTTTAAGTAATAAAGTTAACTTATTTTATACTTCTACAGGTGGGGTTAGAACTTGGAAACTTAAAACAGCAATTAATCATTTTAAAAATGATTGTAAGTATATATTTATTATTAGACCATTAGGTGATAGTAATAAAGAAACAATAGATTTTAAAAATGTGGAAAGAACAGGAAGTTATACTAATTTATCTAATTATACATGTGAATCAGTAAATAAAAATGTTGTAATACCTGATAGAACAATATGTAGAGTTAATTATCCTAAAATGGATATAACTAAGACTGTATCAAGTAGCAATAAAACTGTAATTGATAAGAATGAAGTTGAAGTTGGTGATCTATTAACATATAAGATTGTTATAAAAAATAATAGTAATAGTAATTATAATGGTATAAATGTAGAAGAAAATATACCTAATAATGTTACATATCAAAGTTCTACTGGTGGAGCTAGTGTAAGTGATGGAAAAGTAGTATGGAATAATGTAGTAGTAGCTGCAAACAGTAGTAAAACATTAACTTATACTGTTAAAATTAATAGTGATGCATTTAGAAAGACTATTGAATCTGTTGGTAAAGTTTGCTCTATTGATACTGCAAAAATTACAAATATAGTTGGTAAAACATTAACTTCAAAAGAAAAAAATGATATTATAAGTGCATTTAATTCATCTACTAAAACTAATAGTATAGAATTAATTAATGATATATATAGTAATGCTTTAGGTATTGATAATTTAATTTCTAATGATTTTAATATCACTGATTTAGTAATGGAATATAAACATACTACTAATAATCATGCTTCAAATCCAAAGGCTATATCTTTAAATGAAGAAAGTAATTATTATAATATGATATTTAATAATTATTATGCAGGGGTAGTTTCTAATTCAACTGGATACAAAATGCATTATTGGGAAAAGAATCCTTTTATGTGGCCAACGGCTAGTCTTCCAGTAGAAGATGACTATAGAAGTGATATGGCTGATACTATATATAGTGAACATTTTGAGACAGGAGATATATTAATTATCTTAGAAAATGGTGTTCAAGAAGAATATATTTATTTAGAAAACAGTAATCCTAAATTTTATAATAAAACAGGTAGTTTTCCTGAAGACAATGAAAGTGTAAGTTTCAATAAATTATTTGAAAAAGATAGATATGTTATTTTAAGACCATCTCTTACATTTAAAAAACAATTAGAAAAACCAACACTAGATAAAACAAAATATACATATACAAGTGAAGAAGTAGTAGTAAATATTAGTAATTATGATTCAAATACAATGAATGTAAGTGGAATAGATAGAGCTACTAATGCAGGTAATTATAGTGTTAAGATTAGTTTGAAAGATAAAGATAATTATGAATGGACAGATAGTACAACAAAAGACATTACTTTAAATTGGAATATAGAAAAAGCTAATCAAGATGCACCAGTAGTAACATCATATGAAGGAATATATGATGGTAAAAGTCATACAATTGAAGTAACTGGAGAAAACTTGGAATATTCAATAGATGGAGTAGTATGGTTAGAAGAAAAACCAACAAGAACAGAAATAGGGAAAACAACAGTATATGTAAGAGTAAAAGAAGATGAAAACCATAATGCATCAGAAATAGTAGAAGGAACTATCACAATAATAGATGGTACAGATTATGAAATAATTAGTTATGATGTTGATGAAAATTATATTAGTAATATAAAAATTAATACAGATATTGAAAAATTTAAAGATCATATAATTTTAGGAGAAGGATATACAGTAGAAATAGATACAAAGAATATAAATAATAAAGAAGTATTGTATACAGGTGGAAAAACAAGGATATTAAAAAACGGAACATTATATAAACAATATACTAATATAGTAAAAGGAGATACAAATGGAACTGGACAAATAAATTCCGGAGATTTATTAAGAGTAAGACAACACTTATTAGGAACAAAAATATTAAAAGATGAATACTTCATAGCATCAGATGTAAATGGAGATGGAGTAATCAACTCCGGAGATTTATTAAGAGTAAGACAACACTTATTAGGAACAAGGTATATAGACTAGAAGAAAGGGGAACATATGAAAAGAATAAGAATTATATTTACAGCATTAATAGTTTTGTTAATAGTAGCAATAAGTAAAGATGTTAATGCAGCAACAGGATATTTAACAGTAAGTTCATATAACGTTTATGTAGGATATACATTTACAGCAACAGTAAATGTATCAGAAGCAGCAGCATGGCAAGTTCATGTATCTTCTAGTGGACCAGTAAGTGGATGTAGTATAAATGAAGCAGATGCAACAGCTAATGCACAAAATACAAATAAAACATTTACAGCAACATGTACAGCAACAGGCACAGGAACAATAACAATTAATTTAAGTGGAGATGTTACTTCTTCAAATGATGAAACATCAAATTTATATGGAAGCAAAACAATAAATGTAACAGAAAAACCTGCACCACAACCAACACCTACGCCAACACCAACACCAACTCCAACACCTACGCCAACACCAACACCAACTCCAACTCCAACACCAAAATCAGATGAAAAGAAAAGCGAAGATAAAAAGAAAGAAGAAACAAAGACTGAAACAAAATCAAATAATAATAAATTAAAAGAAATATCTGTAGAAGGATATGAATTAGAAAAAGTAAGTGAAAACAATTATAAATTAACAGTTGGAAATGAAGTAGATAAGATAAATTTAAAAGTAGAAGCAGAAGATAATAAAGCAACAGTAACAGGTAATGGAGAACATGAATTAAAAGAAGGAACAAATAAAATAGAAATAACTATAACAGCAGAAGATAAAACGCAAAATAAAATAATAGTTTCTGTTACTAGAGAAAAAATAGAAGAAGAAATAATTCCAGAAGAAGAAGAGAAAAAAGAAAAAATAGATACAACAGGAACAAAGCAATTTAATATTTTACCAATTATTATGATAATACTTAATATTATATTAGCTATCGCAGTTGTTTATTTATATTTAAAAAACAGGCAATTAAAGAATATAAACGTTGACAAATAAATAAAATTATAATATAATTTAACATGAAATCTGTGATGAAGAGAAGTAAGAAAAAACTTCTTTTATAGAGAGTTAGGGTAAGGTGGAACCTAATAAAGAATTTTTCTGAATAACACTTCTGAGTACTTAAAGAATATAGTAGACTAAGTCGGTGGCATACCGTTATTTATGCTAAAGAGATTGTAGAAATACAATAATTAGGGTGGTACCGCGGAACACTAGTCTTCGTCCCTTGTGGATGGATTCTAGTGTTTTTTGTTTTATATAAAGGAGGATTTATATGATAGCTAAAGAAAAATTAAAAGATTATGCAAATAAATTAATGTTTGATATGAATGATGATGAATATACTACACTTCAAGAAGAGTTTGATATTATCTTAAAGCAAATGGATTTAATAGGTAATATTCCTAATATTAGTAGTGTTGATCCTATGACTTTTCCTTTTAAATTAGAGGAAGCTAGTTTAAGAGAAGATGAAGTAGGAGATTATTTGACTGTTAGTGAAGTATTAGAAAATTCTAAGCATCAAGTAAATGATCAAGTTAAAGTACCTAAAGTAGTGGGAGAAGGTGAATAAAATGTATCGTGGAAAAAGTATAACTGAATTACGTAGCGAATTAGATAACAAGACTACTACTCCAGAAGAATTATTTAATAAAGCAAATCGTTTGGCACATTTCTTTCAAGAAGATTATAATTCTTTTGTAACTATTGTAGATAAATTTAAGTATAAAGATAGAGATAGTAAATTAAATGGTATTCCATATGCTTTGAAAGACAACTTTTCAACTAGTGGTATTTTAACTACAGCGTCAAGTAATATATTAAAAGATTATGTACCTGTGTATGATGCAACAGTTTATAAAAAATTAAAAAGTGCTGGAGCAGTATTAGTTGGTAAAACAGTTCTTGATGAACTTGCAATGGGTGGAACTGGAACTACAGGTCATACTGGAATAGTAAGAAACCCTTGGGATAAGGAAAGAATGATTGGTGGTAGTTCTGCAGGAAGTGCTAGTGCTGTTGCTTTAGGAATTGTACCTTTCTCAATAGGATCTGATACAGGTGACTCTGTTAGAAAACCTGCAAGTCATGGAGGTCTAGTTGGATTCAAACCAACATATGGTAGAATTTCAAGATATGGATTATTTGCTTTTGCATCTAGTTTAGACCATGTTGCTATGTTTACGAGAAATGTTAGAGATATGGCTATTGTTACTGATGTATTAAAAGGAAAAGACATTAATGATATGACTACTCTTAATAACGATGGAAAAGTTTATGAAGATTCTGTTGATAATGATATTAAGGGTAAAAAGTTATTTTATATAAAAGAAATATGTGGGAAAGATACTTATAAAGATATAGATGATAAAGAACTTAGGGAGACAATTACTAAATTTCATGAATTATTAGATAAGTTAAGAGAAGAGGGATTTATCATAGAAGAGGTTTCTATGGATAAAGTACTACTTGAGGCAATATATCCAACTTATATGTGTATAAGTTGTGCTGAAGCTACTTCTAATAACTCTAATTTAACTGGTATTCAATTTGGACCTAGAGGTGAAGGTAATAGTGTTGAAGAGATTATGTTTGATGCTAGAACTAAAGGATTTAGTGAGTTAATTAAAAGAAGATTTATATTAGGTAGTTATATTCTTCAAAGAGAAAATCAAGAAAAACTATTCTTAAATGCAGGAAGAGTCAGAAGAATGATTGTTGATAAAATGAATGAATTCTTTAAAGAATATGACGGTATGATTGCTCCTTGTAGTGGAGGACCTGCTAGTAAGTTTGATTCAACTAGTGAAAAATTATCTGATAGATATTTAATACTTGAAAATCATTTAGCTATTGGTAACTTTGGAGGATTCCCTTCAATTACTTTACCATTTACAATGATAGATAATTTACCAGTTGGTGTTAATATTACAGGAAGAGTTCGTGAGGATGATGTAGTTCTTAATATGGCAAACTATGTAGAGAAGGTAACTGGATTAAAAGATATATATAGTAAAGTAGGTGATATTGATGTATAAAGTTGTTATTGGACTTGAAGTTCACTGTGAATTAGAAACTAAGTCAAAAAACTTTTCACCTGCTCCAAATGAATTTACTGAAGCTCATAATATTAATGTAGCAACAGTTGATTTAGGTCTACCTGGAATACTTCCTATAGCAAATAAAGAGGCTGTAAGAAAAGCTTTATATACATCTATGGCACTACATTGTGATTTACCAGATGAAATTATTTTTGATAGAAAAAATTATTATTATGCTGATTTACCTAAGGGTTATCAAATTACACAAAATACTAAGCCAGTTGGTTTGAACGGGTATTTGGATGTACTTGTTAATGGAAAATTAAAAAGAGTAACACTTCATGATATTCATCTAGAAGAAGATACAGCAAGCCTTGAACATTATCCAAAGTATTCATTAATTGATTATAACCGTAGTGGTGTTCCTTTACTTGAGATAGTTACTAATCCATGTATTGAGTCAGCTGATGAAGCAGTAGCTTATTTAGAGGATTTAAGAGACGTATTCTTATATCTAGGAGTAAGTGAAGCTAAAAGTAACTATGGTCAAATGAGATGTGATGTTAATATTTCATTAATGAAAGATACTGATACAGAGTTAGGTACTAAGGTTGAGATGAAAAATATTAATGCTTTTAATAATGTACGTGCTGCGATAGAATATGAAATTAAAAGACAAACTGAAGTACTTGAAAGTGGTGGAAAAGTAATTCAAGAAACAAGAAGAATTGCTGAAGATGGTAAAACTTATTCAATGAGAGAAAAAGTAGATGCAGTTGATTATAAGTATTTTGTTGAACCTAATATACCAAGTACACCAGTTACTAGTGAATTACTAAATGAATTAAAAGAATCATTACCTCTTTTAAAGGGTGATAGATATTTAAGATATATTGATGAATTTGGAATGAGTGAATATGATGCTGGAGTTTTATCTAAAACTAGAAGCATATCAGATTATTTTGAAGAAGTATTAGAAAATGGTTGTGATGTTAATTTAGCTGTTAACTTTGTAACTACTAGTATACTTTCTACATTAAATAAATTAGAAATAGATATTTCAGAATTATTTATTACTCCTAAGATGTTAAGTGATGTAATAAAATTAGTTAGTGAAAATAAATTAAGTATGGACGCTGCTAAGAAATTACTTTATGAAGCAATAGAAAAGAAAACTGATCCTATTGAACTTGTAAAGAAGGAAGGTATGGGTCAAATTAATGATGAAGAAAAGTTACTAGAATTAATTAAAGGTATTATGGATGAAAATACTGAAGTAGTTAGACAATATGTAGAAGATGGAAACATGTCTGCGGTTAACTTCTTTGTAGGTCAAACTATGAAGAAATCAAATCGTCAAGCTAATCCAAATATCTCAAGAGAATTAATAAGTCGTGAATTAGAGAGGAGAAAAGAAAATGCAAAATAAATATAGAACACATAGATGTGGAGAATTAAATGAAAAATTAGTTGGTGAAAAGGTAAGAGTTGCAGGATTTGTTGAAAATATAAGAGACCATGGTGGAGTTATATTTGTAGATATTAGAGATATGTCTGGAGTTATACAAGTTGTTTCTAATGATGATAGTATATTTGATGGAATTACAAGAGAGTCTAGTATTACTTTATCTGGAACTATTAGAAAGAGAAATGAAGAAGATTATAATAATAGAATTGCTACAGGTACTATTGAGTTATTAGTAGATGATTTAGAAGTATTAGGTAAAGCAAATAATGTTCTTCCTTTCGAAGTTATGACTTCACGTGAGGTTGCTGAAGACGTTAGACTTAAATATAGATATCTTGATTTAAGAAATCCTAAAGTAAGAGATAATATTATTTTTAGAAGTAAGGTAATTGATTATTTAAGAAAAATAATGAAAGAACAAAATTTCTTAGAATTTCAAACTCCAATATTAACTGCGTCTAGTCCTGAAGGAGCAAGAGATTTTATAGTTCCAAGTAGAAAGTTTCATGGAAAGTTTTATGCACTTCCACAAGCACCACAACAATTTAAACAATTACTTATGTGTAGTGGATTTGATAATTATTTCCAAATAGCACCTTGTTTTAGAGATGAGGATGCTAGAAGTGATAGAGTTTATGGAGAATTCTATCAATTAGATTTAGAAATGAGTTTTGCTACTGAAGAAGATGTTTTAGAAGTAGGAGAAAAAATATTCTATAGTACATTCAAAGAATTTGGTGGAGATAAAAAAGTAACAGATAAACCTTTCCCTAGATTATCTTATAAAGAATCAATGGAAAGATTTGGTACTGATAAACCAGATTTAAGAAATCCACTTGAACTTGTAGATTTATGTGATGTATTTGAAGAAACTACTTTCCGTCCATTTAAAGGAGTAACAGTTAAAGGTATTGTAGTTAGTGGTATTGCTGATAAATCAAACTCTTGGTTCAATGATTTAGGTGATTATGCTAAAAGTATTGGTATGAGTGCTGGTATTGGATATTTTAAAGTAAATGAAGACATGAGTTTTGTAGGACCAATTGATAAGTTCTTAAGTGATGACGAGAGAGAAGATTTAATTAAGAAAGCTAAATTAAAAGCAGGAGACGTTATCTTCTTTATAGCTGATAGAAGTAATGCTTATAAATATGCAGGATTAATTCGTGATGAATTAGGTAGACGTCTTGATTTAATTGATAAAAATGAGTTTAGTTTTTGTATAGTAAAAGATTTCCCAATGTTTGAGTGGAGTGAAGAAGAAGATAAATATATCTTTACACACAATCCATTTAGTATGCCACAAGGTGGAATGGATGCATTAAATACTAAGAAACCAGAAGACGTTTTAGCATATCAATTTGACTTTGTATGTAATGGTGTTGAAATGGCTAGTGGTGCTGTTCGTAATCACGACTTAGACATCATGAGAAAAGCATTTGAAATTGCAGGATATACTGAAGAAGATCTTCAAAATAGATTTAAAGCTTTATATGAAGCATTTAAATATGGTGCTCCACCACATGCTGGTATGGCTCCTGGAGTTGATAGAATGTTAATGTTACTTTTAGATGAAGAAACAATAAGAGAAACTATCGCATTCCCAATGACTGCAGGTGGAAGTGACGCTTTAATGGGAGCTCCTGGGGATGTTAGTGAGATGCAACTAAGAGAAGCGCATATTAAAATAAGAGAAACAAAATAGAGACTTTTGTTTCTTTTTATTATATAATTATATTGAGGTGTTAATATGAGTAGTAGAAAGAGTAGAAAATTACCTATTATTATTACTTTTATAATTATAGGAATAATAGTGTTTTTATTTGTTAGAATAAAACAAACTGAAGTTACATGTGAAAAGACATATAATTTTGATTCTGGAATATCTATAAAAGAAAAAGTAGTAGCTACATTAGATGGTAAGCAAATAAATATGCTTAATGTTACTAAGACTATTTTATTACCTGAAAAATATATTAATGATGTTGAATATATAAATGATATTAAAAATAATCTTGATAGAACGCTTAGTTATTTAGGTAAAAAAGTAAGTTATAGTTTTTTAGATGATCGTATTATTGTAGAAATAAGTGTTAATAAGAATGAAGTTATTTTATTAAAAAATATTAGTTTTAATGATAAAAAAATATTAATTAATTCTAATACAAAGAGTAGTGATGTTATTACTTTAACTATTGGAGATGATTATACTGATGGGGAATTTATGAAAAAACTTAAAGGGTATGGGTATAGTTGTAAATAATGGATAAAGAATATGATATAGATAAAATAGTAAGTAACATTGATTTTAATAGTGGAAGTTTTCAAAATATAAATGGAATGATGCTTACTAATCAAGAAATAGATGTTTTAAATAAGTATAAAATTCCTTATCAAAAGTGTAGTAATCTAAAAGAAGTAATTTTTGAAATAGAAGAAGTTTTAGATGAGATGGATATAGTTGAAGATGATCTTGATTATATTTCATCAACTATTGCGGAGAGAGATTATTATCAAAACACTAATAAGTAATTAAACTGTAAAATAAAATGTAAATTATAATTAATTTACATTTTTTTTATTTGTATTAATAAATATAATTGATACAATAATAATAGGTGATAATATGAAAAATAAGAGACGAAATAAGTTGCTTTTATTATTAATACTTTTATTAGGGGTAAGTATAGGTTTTGCTTTACTTAGTACTACATTGAAAATAAATGGTGTTACTGGTGTAAAGAAAAATACATGGAGTGTATATTGGGATTCTTTAGGTGATATAGTAAAAACAGAAGATGTTGTAGTAAATCAAGAAGCAGCAATAGACCAAGATGATAATACATTGGTTAGTTTTAATGTATTATTAAATATCCCAGGAGACTATTATGAATTTCAAGTGGATGCGGTAAATGCTGGTACATTAAATGCTATGCTTGATATAGTAAGTGTAGTTGTTAATGGTGATGAAGATGAAGAATTACCTGATTATTTAGAGTTTAGTGTTAAATATGCTGATGATGTTGAACCAGTATCAGGTCATTTATTAGAAAAAGCTGATTTTTCAACAACACCACCAACAGTAACTAGAGAAAGATATAAGATAAGAATAAAATTTAAAGATACAATAACTCCTCAAGAATTAGAAAATATTCCTGATGAAAATTATTCTATTCAATTAAAAATTCCTTATAAACAAGCAGATGATACTGCTACTGATAGACATGCTGAAAGTTATACATATTATTATTTTGATACAGTTGAAAATAAACAAGTTTCTACAACAAATAGAAGTATTATAAATAGAAATGAATATGTTCGTGAAAATGCGGCTGGTACATTGCAAGAATTATGTATGGTAACTACAAATAAAGATATATGTTTCTCAACTAGTGATTATGATTGGGAATGTAATGATGGATGTACTTATAATCCACAAGGAGCAAAAACTCTAGCATTAGTTTCTAGATTTACTGCAGAAGGAATTCCAGTTAGTAATGAAAATAGTGGTTTATATGCAGGTGATTCAAGTACTAAAATGTGTACTGCAGATGGAACTGGATATATAAATTGTTTCTCTTCTGTTAGTGTTAATGAAAATGGCAAATATTGTTATTGTAGTATAAATTCTCAATCTCCAATTTCAGAGCATTGCAATTGTAGAGAAGAATAAGTAAACTAAACTAGAAGTTGAGTGATTCAACTTCTTTTTTATTGTATAATAATATATGTAATTTTATAATTGTTTTGAAAGAAGGAATATTATGATTTATTTAGATTATAGTGCAACAACACCTGTTAATGATCTAGTAATTGATACGTATAGTAAAGTATGTAAAGAGTTTATTGGTAACCCTAATTCTCTTCATTTATTAGGTGTGAATTCAAAAAAATTAATAGATGCTTCGACAGAACAGATAGCTTCTATATTAGGAGTTAAACCTAGTGAAGTTATTTATACTAGTGGAGCAAGTGAAGCTAATAATACTGCTATTAAAGGTGTATGTTTTAAATATGCTAATCGTGGTAAACATATTATTACTACAGAGTTAGAGCATTCATCAATAGTAGCACCACTAAATTATTTATCTAGTTTAGGTTATGAAATTGATTTTGTTAAGTTAGATGAAAATGGAAGAGTGGATTTAGGAGATTTAGAGAGATTATTAAGAGATGATACAGTACTTGTTACTATTTCTTCTGTTAATAGTGAAGTTGGTGTTAAACAAGACTTAGAAGCTATTAGTAAAGTAGTTAGAAAAAATCCTAAAACTATTTTTCATAGTGATGTTACTCAAAGTATTGGAAAAGATAAAATAGATTTTAGTGTATTAGATTTAGCTAGTATGTCTTGTCAAAAGTTCTTCGGTATGAAAGGAATAGGAGCATTAATAAAAAAAGAAAACTTAATTATTGAACCGTTAATTCATGGCGGAAAAAGTACTACTATATTTAGAAGTGGAACTCCAGCAACCCCTTTGATTGCATCTTTTGCTAAAGCATTACGACTTGTTTATGAGAATTTTGATGAAAAATGTGAGCATGTTAGGGAAATACATGATTATTTAATAGATAAATTAAAAGATTTAGATGTTTATATTAATAGTAATGATTATTGTATTCCTAATATTGTTAATATTAGTTTAAAAAACATTAAAAGTGAAGTAATGCAACACGCTTTAGAAGAATATGAAATATATATTTCTACACAGACTGCATGTGCAACAGCAAATTATTCAAAAGCAGTTTATGCAGTTACTAATGATAAAGATAAAGCTAGTAGAAGTCTTAGAATAAGTTTATCTTATTTGACTACTAAAGATGAAATAGATAAGTTTATAGATGCATTTAAGATATGCTTAGATAAACTTAGTTTTGGGAGATAATTATGAAGATTGTAAAGATTAGTGCTATATGGTGTGGTGCTTGTTTAATAATGAATAAAGTATGGAATAAGCTTAAAGAAAATTATAAATTTGAAGATATTGAATTAGATTATGATATGGATGAAGAAGAAGTGAAAAAATATAATCCGGGTGATAAATTGCCAGTATTTATAGTTTATGATGGAGATAGGGAAATACTTAGAGTAGTTGGTGAATTTACTTTGGAGGAATTTGTTGAAAAGATGAAAGAAGTAGGTGTTGTACTTGAAGAAAATAATTAAATTATGTTTATTATTAATACTTATATTATGTCCTTTAGTTGTTAATGCAAAAGAGAATAAAGTTACTTTATATTTGTTTCATGGTGATGGTTGTCCTCACTGTGCTTCAGAAATTGAATATTTAGATAGTATAGAAGATAAGTATAATAATTTAGAAATAGTTAAATATGAAGTTTGGTACAATGAAGAAAATTCTAATTTACTAAATGATATTTATGAAGCGTTTGGAGTTACTAGACATGGAGTACCTACTACTATTATAGGTAATACTATAATGCAAGGTTATGGTACTAGTACTGGTTCTACTATTGAACGTGCTATTAAATATTATTCAAATCATAAGTATGTAGATCAAGTAGATAGAATTAAAAATGGTAGTTTTGTTAAGGAAGACTTAGTTGATAAATTTAAGGATGAGGAAAAAACTACAGATGAAGAAATGACTATAGAGGTTCCTCTTTTAGGAAAAACTAATTTAAAGAGAGTATCTTTAATGACATCAGCAGTAGTAATTGGACTTATTGATGGTTTTAATCCGTGTGCTATGTGGATATTATTATTCTTAATTAGTGTATTAATTGGAATGAAAAATAGAAAAAGAATGTGGGCTATTGGGTTAACTTTTTTAATAACGTCAGCTCTTGTTTATATGTTAATAATGTTATCTTGGATACAAATAGCAGTTAAAATAACTACAGTTATTTGGGTTAGAAATATAATCGCAATTATTGCATTAATTGGGGCTATTATTAATATTAGAAGTTATATTAAAAATAGAAAAGATTCTGGTTGTGATATAGTAGATGATAAGAAACGTAAAAATATATTTAATAAAATTAGAAAATTTACTAGTGAAAAAAGTTTTATATTAGCTATTCTTGGTGTTATTGGACTTGCAGTATCAGTTAATTTAGTAGAACTTGCATGTTCTGCTGGACTTCCATTAGTATTTACAGAGTTGCTTGCTTTAAATAATGTTAGTGATTCTATGAGATTTTTCTATACAGTTATTTATATAATATTCTTTTTATTAGATGATTTAATAGTATTCTTTATTGCGATGTTTACAATGAAAATTACTGGTATTTCTACTAAATATAATAAATATTCTCATTTATTAGGCGGAATAATTATGTTTATTATAGGAATACTATTAATATTTAAACCTGAATGGTTAATGTTTCAATTTAAATAGTTTACTTATTTTTAATTTTTATGTATAATATATTTTAGAATAGAAGGAGTATAAAATATGGAAGAGAAAGAAATGATTACTATAAAAAATCCAGACAATTCAACTACTGATGTAGAATTAATTACTTATTTAGTCAGTGATGATAAACAAAATAAATATATAGTTTATTCTAAGGGTGAAAAAACTGGTGTTGATGATGATGAAATTATTTATATTTCTAAATTAGTATTGGATAATGGTGCACTAAAGATTAGTGAAATTGTTGATGATAATGAATGGTTAAATGTACAAAATTTATTGAAAAGGATTGCTAATGCATAGGTGGTGATGATATGAGTATTGAAGAATTAGAAAAAGAATTAAAAGATGTAAAAGCTGATGCTTATGATATGAGTGTAAATTATAATAAATTAACACAAAAGATAAGTGATATAGAAAAAGAAATTGATAATTTAAAAAATAATTCAAAAGAAGAAGTTAAGGAAGATACTAGTGTTTTACCACCAGTTGAAGAAGAAAAAACTTCTATTGAATTACCACAAGTAGAAGAAAGCAAAGAAGAAATTAAGGAAGAGACTAGTGTATTACCACCTGTTGAAGAAGAAAAAACTTCTATTGAATTACCACAAGTAGAAGAAAGTAAAGAAGAAATTAAGGAAGAGACTAGTGTATTACCACCGGTTGAAGAAAAACCAATTATAGCTTTATCTAGTATGTTTGCTGATAGAAGTGCAGTAGAAAACAATGTTCAACCAACTCAGCCTATTGTAGCAAATGAAGAAGTATCATTAGCACCATTAATTCCAACAGAAGAAAATCCTCCTTTAGAAACACAAAATGAAAACAAAAGTGATGATATAGTTTCAGCAGCTCCTACAATACAAGGATTAGCACCACTAACTCCTCAAGGAGTTGAAATCCCTGCTGTAGAGGGAAAAAAGGAAGTTAAAAATGTGGAATATACTAAAACTGATACAACAGCACCTAAAGCTATCTTAATTAATGAAGCGCAATCAGTTAAATTAAAAAAATCAAAAGAACAAAATAAAAGTATAGTATTTAATTCTGGTAGTGAACAAACTGTAGCAACTGCTACACCTATAGCTAATGAAGAAACTGCATCAGTTGTTACTCCTATAGCTAATGGTCAAGTAGCACCAGCAAGTCCGGTAGAAAATAAAGAAGATATTAATAAGCAATTAGAGTCAATGATAGAACAATTAAAAGTAACAACAGATGAACAAGCAGCAGCAAAATTAAATAACGATATTAATGTGTTATCTAAAAAATTAAGTCAAGCTGCATAATAAAAATTTAGTGAGTATTTAAGAGTTATTGAGAGGAAGTGTTTTAATGCGAATTATTGCAAAAAGAAAAGTTGCAGATACAGCAAAAGTATTAATGGTCATCTCAATAACTTTATTAGTTTATGGAATAGTTTTAAATATTACTTCAAATCATGTATTAATAGATCCAGTAAATGATGTAGAAGTTGTAAATCCTATAGATAGTACAATATCTATTACTCCTTCAAATGGTAGTGAAGTAATAACTGATAATAGTAATAATAGTAATAATAGTACTACTATAATTACAAATGATGAACAAACAAATAACAGAGTAAATAGTGATACTGATTCTACTATTGAAAAGCAAAATAGTATACTTCGTAAAGAAATAGAAAGAGAGTTTTCAATTACTGTTAAATATGGTAAGGAAACAGATGGTTATAAAGTTGGAGGAATATCAACTGTTTCTGTTACAAATTCCGAATTAATTAATAAAAGGTTAAATGATTTGTATGATACATTATCTTTATATCCTGAAGGTTTGTTTAAAGAAATAAAAGATGGTGGTATACCATTAACAATATATATAGTTAATAATTATTCTGAGCAAGGTATAACTGGAATAACTGATTCTAGCTATGAATATGCTAATATATCTATTGCTGCTATATATGATTTTCCTGAATCTTTTTATCATGAGTCATATCATTATATAGAAAGATATATGTTTAAAAAGAAAGCTAATTTTAATAGCTGGGATAGTTTGAATCCTAATGATTTTCAATATAATACTATAGATGGAAGTTTATCTTATAGTAATACTTTTTTAGAAAATGCATCTTTTGTTAATAATTATGCACAAACATCTGCTGCTGAAGATAGGGCATCAACTTTTGAATATATGATGGCTCCTACTAAAGCAAGTTGTTTAAATAAAGATAATACAGTTTGGTATAAGGCAACTTATATAGCTATGACTATGGAATCAGTATTTGATTCTATTGATTCAGATACTATAGAATATTGGGAGAGATTTATTAAAGATTAACGGGTGGTTTTATGAAAGAATTTGTAATAAATGATGATGATTTAAAAGAAGAAGATATAGAAATGAGGGTAATTAGAGTTAAAGCATTAATATTAAACTCTAAAGGAAATATACTATTAGCATTTAATAATAATACATATCAATTTCCAGGTGGACATGTAGATGATGGTGAAGATATTGATGAATGTATTAAAAGAGAAATAAAAGAAGAAGTAGGAATAGATGTTGATATAGTAGAAGATCCATTCTTATGTATAGAAACTTATGATAATGATTATTTTGGTACTGGTAAAAAGGTCTTAAATACAATTTATTATTATAAGATATTTACTGACTTAGAACCTGATTTATCTAAAACAAAATATGATGAATTAGAATTAAAAACTGAGTTTAATTTATTTTATGTAGAATTTAAAGGGTTAGAGGATTTTTTAATTAGTAAGATTGATTCTAATGAAATGGATCCTAAAATAGCTAGAGAAATGGTACATGTTGTTAAAGAATATAATAAAATATATGGAGGTAAAATATGAAAGTATTAGTAACTGGAGGACTTGGTTTTATTGGAAGCCATACAGTAGTTGAATTATTAGAAAATGATTATGAAGTGGTTGTAGTTGATGCATTATATAATTCTAGTATTGATATAAAAGATAAAATTAAAACAATAACTGGCAAAGATTTTAAATTGTATGTAGAAGATATTTGTAATTTAGAAAAATTAGATGAAATTTTTTCTATTGAAAGGCCTGATGCAGTTATTCATTTTGCAGCATATAAAGCAGTAGGAGAATCTGTATCTAAACCTATTATGTATTATAGAAATAATCTAGTTTCAACATTAAATTTATGTGAAGTAATGAAGAAATATGATTGTAAGAAAATTGTGTTTAGTTCTAGTGCTACTGTTTATGGAGATCCAGAAGTCTTACCTATAACAGAAGAATGTAAAGTAGGAGGAACTACTAATCCATATGGAAGTACTAAGTTAATGAATGAAATGATTTTAAAAGATGTTACTAAGGCTAATGATGATTTTAGTGTAATAATACTTAGATATTTTAATCCAATAGGAGCTCATAAATCAGGATTAATTGGAGAAAAACCTAATGGTATTCCTAATAATTTGATGCCTTATATAGTTAGAGTAGCTAGTGGTGAATTAAAAGAATTAAGTATTTTTGGTAATGATTATCCTACTCATGATGGTACTGGTGTAAGAGATTATATTCACGTAGTAGATCTTGCTAAAGGACATTTAAAGGCTATTGAAAATATGAAATTAGGAATTAATTATTATAATTTAGGAACTGGAGTAGGATATAGTGTTTTAGATATGGTAAATACATTTGAAAAAGTAAATGGTGTTAAAGTTCCATATAAAATAGTTGAAAGACGCCCAGGTGATATTGCAGAGTGTTATGCAGATCCTTCAAAAGCATATAAAGAGCTTGGTTGGAAAGCGGAGTTTGGAATAGAGGATATGATGAGAGATTCATATAACTTCATATTAAAATGTAAAGAAGATAAATAATCTTCTTTTTTATTGTTTTATAATGATTTTTAATGTATAATATAAGTCGTTGGAGGGAATATTATGGCAAAAAAAGAAAATAAAAATATTCATGAATTAGAAATTAAGATTGAAGGTAAAAAATGGACAGATGCTGTTGATAAGGCATTTGTAGAAAAACAAAAAACTGTTAAAGTAGATGGTTTTAGAGCTGGTAAAGTACCAAGAAGTGTATTTGAAAAGAAATTTGGTAAAGAGTCACTTTATTTAGATGCAACAAACTTTGTATTACAAGATGCATATAAAAAAGCAATGGATGATTCTAAATTAGAACCAGTAGTACAACCTAGTGTTGATATTAAAAGTATTGATGATAATGGAGTAACATTCATATTTAAAATAATTACTAAACCAGAAGTAACAGTAAAAAAATATAAAGGATTAAAAATTAAACCTGAAAAAGTAGAAGTAACTGATGATGAAGTAAATCATGAATTAGGACATTTACTTGAAAGATATACTGAATTAGTTAGTAAGGACGGAAAAGTTGAAAATGGTGATGTAGCTATAATAGACTTTGAAGGATTCAAAGATGGTGTAGCTTTCGATGGTGGAAAAGGTGAAAATTATTCATTAGAAATTGGTTCTCATACATTTATTCCTGGATTTGAAGAAGGAGTAATTGGAATGAAAGCAGGCAATACTAAAGATATTGATTTAGTATTCCCAGAAGATTATGGTGCTAAAGATTTAGCTGGAGCTAAAGTTGTATTTAAAGTAAAAGTAAATGAAATAAAACAAAAACAAACTCGTGAATTAGATGAAGATTTCTTCGAAGATTTAGGAATGGAAGGAATTGATTCTGAAGAAAAATTAAAAGATGAAATTAAAAACTCTATTAAAGCTCAAAAAGAAATGGATGCTGAAAATAAGTACGTTGATACTATTTTAGAAGAAGTAGCTAAAAATGTAGATGTTGATATTCCAGAAGAAATGGTTGAAGAAGAAGTAGATCGTTTAATGGGTAGATTTGAAGAACAAATGAAAATGCAAGGAATTTCACTTGAAGTTTACTATCAATTTACAGGAAGCGATGAAAAACAATTAAGAAGTCAAATGGAAAAAGAAGCATACAAAAATGTTTTATATAGATTAATGCTTGAAGAAATTACTATTCTAGAAAAAATTGAAATTAGTAAGGACGAAGCAGAAAAAGAAGCTGAAGAACTTGCTAAAAAATATCAAATGAAAAAGACTGATTTCTTAAAAGAATTTGGTGGAATAGAATTAATTCAATATGATCTACAAATGAGAAGAGTAGTAGATTTATTAAAAGAATTAAATAAATAAAAAATGTAAACTATATCAATTTGATATAGTTTTTTATTTTATTTAATGTTAAAATTATAATAGGTGAGAAGGTATGAGAAACAAAAAGAAAAATAGAATACTTTTACTTATTATACTTTTATTAGGAATAAGTATCGGTTTTGCAGCACTATCGACTACTTTAAAGATAAATGGTTCAGCAATTTTAAATAAGAATACTTGGAGTATATATTGGGATGAAGAAAGTATAGTTGTTAATCCTGATGGAAAGAGTGGAACTCCTGTAGTAACTGATGGTGATGATGGTTCAGAAAATACAAAATTAACTTGGAATGTTAGTTTGGATTTACCTGGCGATTTTTATGAATTTACAATTGATGCTGTAAATGCAGGTACTATTGATGCAATGGTAGAAAACATTGATGAAACATTACCAACTTTACCAAGTTATATTAAATATTCTGTAACATATGCTAGTGGTGTTCCTGTAGTTAGGCATCAAAAATTTGATAAAAATTCTCGTGAAAAATATAAAGTAAGAATTGAAGTATTAGATACAATGACAAGAGAAGATATAGCAAATGTACCTGAAGGTGGTATTGAATATACATTTAGTTATGAAGTTAATTATGCTCAAGCAACAAGTGAAGCATATGAAAAGGCTACTACATTTGAAAATGATTCATGGGATGTAATTAAAAATAATGTAAAATTTTATCCTGAATCATATCCAGTAGGTTCTACTAAAACTATTGAAATGGATATAAATAATGATGGAACACCTGAAACATATACATTAAGAGTTGCTAATAATTCTAGACCTGATGTATGTTTTGGAGAAAACTTTAGTCAAACAGCATGTGGATTTGTTGTAGAGTTTGTAGATATAATTGATTCTCATAGGATTAATGCAGACGGAGATACAACAGGTAGTGGAAGTACTGGTAGTTGGAATTTTAGTGATATTAGAGCATTTGTAAATAGTGGTATTTATGCTTATGAAAACATTGATTATACAACTGCTGGTATATATTATCGTTTACCTTCAGATTTAAAAAATAGTATTATTCCTACTAAAGTGTTATCTGGACATAATGCAATTGATACACAAAACTTTGAGACAACTGATAATTTGTATTTATTGTCTACTGTTGAAGTTTGGGGAAATACATTGCCTAGTGGTTCTACGGGTTATGAAACACTTACTACAGAATATACTAGACAATTAGATTATTATCGAAATAATGGAGTTACTTTAACTGATAATTGTAGTTATGCTTTAAAGAAAAATTTACGAGGAGAGAATACAAATTGGTGGCTTCGTGCTCCACAAGCAATTGGTACTTGGAATTATGTATATGTAAGTGCTAATAATGGAGGTTGCTGGGATCGTATACCAGTGCGATATGGTGAAGGAGTATCTCCTGCATTTAGACTTTCATAATGTATTAAAATATCTAAGATTTTCTTAGGTATTTTTTTGTTTTGCTATAAAAAAATTTTATAATAAAAAAAATAATATAAAAATATTAATTTTTCCTTTAAAAAAATTATACTTTCATTTATAATAGAAAACAGTATTTTAAAAATTTGGGGGTGAATAACCAATGAAAGAAAAATTACTTGTTTTGATTATAAATGATGTGGTTATATTCCCTAATAATGAAGTAAGAATCGAATATGATAATACTTATGATAAAGCAATGATTGATATCGTTGAGAAAATTGATGACGGGCTTATGTTAATAGTAAATCCTATTGATGATGGGGCTTCAGTAACTTCCTTTCCTAAATATGGTGTACTTGGTAGATTAAAGTTAAAAATGAATGTACCTAATGGAAAAACTAGAATAGTTATTGAAGGGCTTGATAGGGTAGAGATTTCTGGAATAGAAGAAGATGGTAATTTTTATAAAGCTAATTATAATCCAGTTTATATAGAAAATAATAATAATAAAGATTATTTTAATATATTAATTAAATCATTAGAACGATATATTTCAAAAGTTCCATATATGGGTAATGCTATTATGGGTCAGTTAAATAATGTGGATAATTTAGATGATTTATGTGATTTAATTGCTTCATTTTTACCAATAAATTATGAAGAAAAGAAGAAGTATATTACTGAGATTGATCCTTTAGTTCGAGCTAAAAATTTAATAGAAGATATGAATCGAGATTTAAAATTTGTTGAACTTGAACAAAAAATAGAATCAGAAGTAGAAAAGGAACTTGATGCTACTCAAAAGGAATACTTTTTGCGTGAAAAAATCAAATTAATGCAAAAGGAACTTGGTGAAGGAAACAATAAGGATACTGATGTAGAAAGATTTAATAAGAAAATTTCTAAATTAAAATGTAGTAGTAAAGTAAAAGAAAAAATAAAAAGAGAATTAGATAGATATGATAGTTTAAATAGTAATTCTCCTGAACTTGGAATGATTAGAGAATATTTAGATTGGATGATTAATCTTCCATGGAGTCATTATACAAAAGATATTGATGATTTGAATAAAGTTAAAAATATTTTAGATTCATCTCATTATGGATTAGAAGAAGTAAAGGATAGAATTTTAGAATATTTAGCAGTAAAACAAAATACTAATAATTTACGTAGTCCAATTTTATGTTTAGTTGGTCCACCTGGTGTTGGTAAAACATCTCTTGCAATTAGTATAGCTAAAAGTTTAAATAGAAAAGTAGCTAAAATAAGTGTAGGTGGAATTAATGATGAAGCTGAAATTGTAGGACATAGAAGAACTTATATAGGTGCCAATCCTGGTAGAATTATTCAAGGAATTCGTAAAGCCGGTACAACAAATCCTGTATTTATCATTGATGAAATAGATAAAATGACTAAAGATATTAAGGGTGATCCAGCAAGTAGTTTACTTGAAGTTTTAGATCCTGAACAAAATAATAAATTTTCAGATCATTATATTGAAGAAGAATTTGATCTTTCTAAGGTTATGTTTATAGCTACAGCAAATTATGTAGAACAAATTCCATATGAACTTAGAGATAGATTAGAAATAATTAATATTTCAAGTTATACAGAATATGAAAAATTAGATATAGCTAAAACTCATTTAATTCCAAAAGAATTAGAAGAACATGGACTTACTAGTTTACAAGTTCAAATAGAAGATGAAGCTATTCTTACATTAATTAGAAATTATACTAAGGAAGCTGGAGTTCGTGAATTAGAAAGAATAATTGCAACTCTATTTAGAAAAATTGTTAAGAAGTTGTTACTTGAAAATGATGTTATTTTTTATAATATAGATAATTCTATGATAGAAGAACTGCTTGGTAAAAAGAAATATATTTATATGGAAAACAATAAAGAAGATGAAATTGGTGTAGTTAATGGAATGGCTTATACTATATTTGGAGGAGATATTTTACCAATAGAAGCTAATATGTTTAAAGGTAAAGGTAATTTGGTATTAACAGGGTCATTAGGCGATGTTATGCAAGAATCTTGTCATATTGCACTTGATTATATTAAATCAAATATGGAGTTATTTGGAATAGATAGTAAAATATTTGATAAAAATGATATTCATATTCATGTTCCTGAGGGTGCTGTTAATAAAGATGGCCCTAGTGCTGGAGTTACAATAACTACAACATTAATTAGTTTATTTACTAATAAAAAAGTTTCTAAAGATATTGCTATGACTGGTGAAATAACATTACGCGGTAGAGTACTTGGAATAGGTGGATTAAAAGAGAAAGTAATAGGTGCTCATCGTGCTGGTATTAAAAAAGTATTTATACCTCGTGAAAATGAAAAAGATTTAGATGAAATAGATGATGAAATAAAAAAGGATATAAAATTCATTGTTGTTGATAAATATGAAGATATATTTAATTTAATATTTAATGGTGGTGAAGTTAATGAATAGTAATATTCACTTAACTGATTTTGAAAATTTATTAATATTAAAAAATCAATTAATAACTTTATCAACAGAAAAATTAAAAGAAACATATAATAATATGTTAGACTATATTTTGTTTATAGATACTGCTATTAATATGTTAAATGAAGAAAGTGCATTTTTATATTTAGATGATAGTTTTCCAGCAAAAATAAAAGATGTTATACAAATACATCGTTTTGATATTAAAAATAATGAAATTATAGATGCTATAAATGATTTAACAATATGTTTAAATGACATTGAAAATACATCTAGTAATTATAAAAAAATGTTACTTACAAGTTATATAGAATATCAGAAGAATGCTAGAGATTCTAATTTTGCTACGATGAAAGATTTTTTTAATGCTTTAGCCTATGACTCAATTGTATTTTTATATTTAAAGGGAGTAATGGATATACCTAATAGGGATGATGATTTAATGTTTTCATCACTTAGTTATATGATAGAGGTATGTCCTCATTTCTTTATTGATAAGAGTGTATATAATATAGCTTATGATGAATTGAATAATTTATATAATAATAGTAAAGTTTTTGATTTTTCTACTAGGCTACTAACTTCAAGACAAAAGAAAAAATTAAAAAATATTAGTTTGAAAGAAGAATAATAATTCTTCTTTTTTCATAGTATTTTTTAGGAGGAAAAATATGAAAAAGAAAGTAACTTTTGAAAAAAGTATAGAATTTCCTACTATGATAGGAGAAATAGTAGAAATATCTTTGGATCAAGAATTAAGATTTGTAGATGAGTCAAATATAGAAGGTAATTTTATTTTGCTTGGTAAATATAAGATGACTGAGGCTTCTAGATTGGAAGAGGAATTTAATTATAAAATACCTACAGAGATATCTTTAACAGAAAAATTAGATTTAAATACCACAAATTTAGAAATATCTGATTTTTATTATGAAATAGAAAATGAGAATATAATGGTTTGTCATATTGAATTATTAGTGGAAGGATTGGAAATAATTGAAGAAGAAAATAGTGTATTAGAAAGAGAATGTGATGGTGATGTTGTTAATAAAGAAATAGAAATACCTATATTAGATTCTAAAGAAGAGACTGTTGATGAAACAAATGAAAATGAAGAAACAAAAGAACAAGAAGAAGAAAAAGAAGAGATTGTTAATTCATTATTTTCTAATTTAGATGATGATAATGATAGCTATGGTACTTTTGTAGTTTATATAGTTAGACAAGATGAGACTATTAATTCTATACTAGAAAAATATAATACAAATTTAGAAGAAATAGAAAAATATAATGATTTAAAAGATATTAGTATAGGTAAAAAAATAATAATACCATTGTTAAATGAGTAGTGATGAATTAAAAGAATGTCTTGTTGAAATTATTAATTATTTAAGAGACTATTACTTAGATTGGCAAGATTATATTGAGAGGTTTTCTTTTCCTAGAATGGATTATTATTATCTTATTATTAATATTAGTTCTTTTTATAATGTTTTAGATATATGTGTTGATAGGTTAAATAATTTTGATGAAGAAAATACAATAATTAAATTATTTTATATTTTAAAATCTTTACCAATGAAAGTTAAGTTTGATTCGGATATTTATAATAATATTTTATTTATAAATAAAGCAATTGATTATAATAATAAGATTTTAGAAGAAAATGAAAAATATAAGAAAACAGATTAATGAAAATTCTATTAATAATAGAAATACATTGAATTTCGTTGTGATAAATAAAAGTATTAATAGTTGATAGGCTATAATAATAGCTGTTATTAGAATTAATGAAAGGAAGAATGTACTATTTCTTCTTTTTTGTTTACATGTGTTACATCTACAAAATAATTTATGTTTTAACTTCATAAAATCACCTAATATATAATATTCATAAATTAATTTATTGATATTATATATTATGATTGATATAATAAATTTAATAGAAATGAGGTATGATTATGGAATTAAAAGGAAGTAAAACTGAACAAAATTTAATGACTGCTTTTGCAGGAGAAAGTCAAGCTAGAAATAAGTATACTTATTTTGCATCTAAAGCTAAAAAAGATGGATATGAGCAAATAGCTGCTATATTTGAAGAAACAGCTAATAATGAGAAAGAACATGCTAAGATGTGGTTTAAAGAACTTAATGGTGGAGAAATTCCTTCAACTATAGAAAATTTAGAAGCTGCAGCTGATGGGGAAAATTATGAATGGACTGATATGTATGAAACTTTTGCAAAAGAAGCAGAAGAAGAAGGATTTACTCTAATAGCTAAAAAATTTAGAATGGTTGGAGAAATAGAAAAACATCACGAAGAAAGATATAGAAAATTGCTTGAAAATGTAAAAGGTGATTTAGTATTTAGTAAAGATGGAGATAAAGTATGGATTTGTAGAAACTGTGGACATATATGTGTAGGAAAAGAAGCTCCTAAAGTATGTCCAGTATGTGCTCATCCACAAAGTTATTTTGAAGTAAAAGCAGATAATTATATGTAAAAAAGAATTCTTATGAATTCTTTTTTTAATTGAAAGCAATTTCTTCTATTAAGTCTTTATCTTCTATTAATATATATAAAAATATTATTCCTGATATTAATACTAAAGTAGAAGCTATTAATGATAAATTATCTAATTTATATTGTTTTATATTTTTTTTAGAATTAATAAATGATTTTAATGAATCAAATTCAAAATATGAGTAGATTAAAATTAATATAATAAAAATAATTATATTTAAATTACGATATGTATTTTTACTGGAATTATTATTATTTATAAAATAATCTTTTTCATAGTAGTTAGCCTTAAATGATAAAAATATTATTCCTAAATAAATTGTCCATATATTGTTTTCTATATTTATTTTTTTTAGTCTTTCTTCCATATTAAAATATATTCTAAATAAAATATAAAATGTGTTATAATATGTTTGAGTTTTGGGGTGATACTATGAAAAAACATGAATTATTAGTGCCTGCTGGTAATATGGAATGTTTAAAAGCTGCTGTGTATAATGGGTGTGACGCAGTTTATTTGGCTTGTAAAAATTTTGGGGCTAGAAAATTTGCTAATAACTTTACTAATGATGAGATAGTAGAAGCTATTAAATTCTGTCATTTATACGGAGTTAAAGTGTATGTAACAATGAATACATTAATCAAAAATAGTGAAGTTGATGATTTTATAAAACAAGCTAGATTTCTTCATAAGAATGGAGTAGATGCGTTAATAGTTCAAGATTTTGGTATGATTTGTTACTTACGTGAAAAGTTTCCTAATTTAGAGATACATGCTTCAACTCAAGCTAATATATCTTCAAAAGATATTTGTAAATTGTATTATGATCTAGGAGTTAAAAGAGTAGTGTTTTCTAGAGAACTTTCTATTGATGAAATAGATAGTATTGATGTTCCTATAGAAAAAGAAGCTTTTATTCATGGAGCTTTATGTATTTCATATTCTGGTTGCTGCCTAATGAGTAGTATGCTAGGTGGTAGAAGTGGAAATAGAGGAGAATGTGCAGGAAGTTGTAGATTACCATATACCCTTTTAAAAGATGGAAAAGTTATAGTTGAAAATAAATATTTATTAAGTACAAAAGAATTAAATACTTCTACAAAAATTGATAGACTATTAGATAGTAGTATATATAGTTTTAAAATAGAAGGACGAATGAAAAGCCCTTTGTATGTTGGCTTTATAACTGGTTTTTATAGAAGCTTAATAGATAAAAAAGAATTTGATTTTGATAATGAAACAAATAAATTAAAAACTATATTTAATAGAGAATTTACAGTTGGAAGAATGTTTAATGAAAAAGATAATAATTTTATGAATATAGATTCTCCTAACCATAAGGGATTGAATATAGGTGAAGTTATTAATATTAATAAAGATAAAATTAAAATAAAATTAAACGATGGATTTACATTGAATCAATATGATGCGATTAGATTTGTAGGAGAAGATAAAGGGTTTATAGTTAATTATTTGTATGATGAGAAAAACAATTTAATTAATAGTGCTAATAATATTTGCTATGTAGATAATAAAATAGATTTAAAGAAAAATTGTATAGTTAGTAAAACTCAAGATTATAAATTGGAACAAGAATATTTAAATAATAAAAATACTAGAAAAATTAATATTAATATTACAGTAAAAGCATTATTGAATCAAAATTTATTTGTTGAATTTAGTGATGGAGTAAATGTAGTTTCAATGCATGGAAAGCAGGTACAAAAAGCAATTAACTCTTCAGTAGATTTTGATGATATAAAAAGACAATTATCTAAATTAGGCAATACACCTTTTATATGTGAAAATATAAATATAGAAAAAGATGATAATATATTTATTCCTATAGGTGAGTTAAATGAAATTAGAAGAAATCTTTCTAATGAACTTATATTTAGTAGAGAGAATACTAGAAACGAAGTTATTGAAAATGATGTGATATTTGAAAAGATTAAAGATAATAATAATAATAAAATATATAATAGTTTTGTTGTGCGAAATGAAGAAGTATTAAATAAATGTCTTTCTATTAATAATTCTAGAGTATATGTAGTTGGTAAAAATTTATATGATAAGTATAAGAATCATAATAATGTATATTATTATATGGATAGAGAAATATTTGATATTAAAAGTAATTTATGTGAACATACTTTAGTATCAGATTATGCTATATATAATAGTGATGTTGTTGGAAATTATACTCTGAATGTCTTTAATGTTTATACAGCATATTATTTGAAAAAAATAGGTATTAATAGTGTTTGTTTATCAGTAGAATTAAGTGAAGACGAATTAATTGATTTTATAAATTTATATAATGAAAAATTTGGTAACTATAATTTTGAAATATTAGTATATGGAAGAGTTTTAAATATGATTATTAAAGGTAATATATTAAATATTGATAGTGGTTATAAAAAATATAGTTTAATTGATTTTAAAGATAGAGAATTTCCTGTGTACTATGATGGAAAAAATACACATATATTGAATTATGAGAACAAGAATATAAATACTGATAGATTTACAGGTTTATGTAATCTTAGATATGATTTCTATGATGAGGATGTAAATAATATAGATAATATAATAAAATTATGTTAAAATAATAGTGTAAGGAGTGTTTCTATGAAAGAAAAGGAATTTACTAAAAAAGAAAATAAAAAAATACGTAATTATATTATTACTATAGTTTTATTTATTGCATGTTGTGGAGTTATTTTATATTTGCGAGAATTATATAAAGTTAATGAAGAAGCAAATAAGAAAATTCCAATCTTACAAGGTTATATTTCAGAAATATATAATGAAGATTTAGAACATTATATTTTGGATAATCCTAATACAATTGTATATATGTGTATTGCTAATGATGACGATTGTAGAACATTTGAAAGAGAATTTAAAAAATTATTAAAAACAGATAAATATAATGATAGATTAGTATATTTGAATTTAACTGATGTAGATCAAAATTCATTTATCGATACTTTTAATAGTAAATACAACAATAAGAATAAATTAACTAGAAAATATCCAGCATTTGTATTATTTGAAGATGGAAAAATAAAAGCAATTTTACAAGAAAAAAATAAAAAACTTGATATAGTTAAGGTAAAACATTTTTTAGAAATAATAGAAGCAGGAGAGTAATCTCCTTTTGTAATGGAGGAAATATGAATAATATAGTATTATTTGAACCGGAAATTCCACAAAATACTGGTAATATAATGAGAACTTGTGTAGCTACAGATACTAAATTGCATTTAATTAAACCTTTGGGTTTTGAAATAGATGATGCACATTTAAGAAGAAGTGGTGTAAATTATATAGATAAATTAAATTATGAAGTCTATGAAAATTTTGATGACTTTAAAAATAAGAATAAAGGTGTATATTATTATTTTACTAGATATGGACATAAGCCACATACTAGTTTTGATTATAGTAATAAGAATAATGAAAACTTGTATTTTATATTTGGTAAAGAATCTACAGGTATTCCAAAGGAAATATTAAAAAATGATTTAGAACACTGTATGAGAATACCTATGACAGATAAAGTTCGTGCATTAAATGTATCTAATAGTGTCGCAATTGTTATATATGAAGCATTACGACAACAAGATTATAATGATTTATTAAGAGAAGAACCTCATAAGGGTGCTGATTATTTAGAAAGAGATTAATCTTTCTTTTTTTTGTATTAAAAGTTATTGTTTTTCTCATAATTACTGTAGGAGGAATTTATGGGAAAATATAAAGTTGAAATTAGTGGAATTAATACAAATAATTTAATTAGTTTAAATTCATGTGAAATGAACAAACTTTTTATTGATTATAAAAATGGTAATTATGATAGTAGGGAATTATTAGTGAATGGTAATTTAAAATTAGTTTTATCGGTGCTGAAAAAATTTTATAATAAGGCAGAAAATTTAGATGATTTATTTCAAATAGGTTGTGTTGGGTTAATAAAAGCAATTGATAATTTTGATTTAAATTATAATGTTAAGTTTTCTACTTATGCTGTTCCTATGATACTTGGAGAAATCAAAAGATATATTAGAGATAATAATAGTGTAAGGATTAGTAGATCATTAAAAGATATTGCTTATAAAGTTTTAAAATTTAAAGAAGATTATTATTTGACTTATGGCGTTGAACCTAATGTAGATATTATTTCTTCTAGTTTAAATGTTAGTTGTTTTGATATTGATAATGCATTAAATGCATTAAAAGACCCGATTAGCATGTATGAAGCAGTGTATAGTGATGGTGGAGATACTATTTATTTGTATGACCAAATGGAAGATAAGAGAAGTAATAACGATTTATCTACAAAATTAGCATTAAAGAATGCTATTGATAATTTAGGTATTAGAGAAAAATATATTTTAGATGAAAGATTCATAATAGGCAAATCTCAAATGGAAATAGCACGTGAATTATCTATTAGTCAAGCACAAGTATCTAGATTAGAGAAAAAGGCAATTAAAGAATTAAAAAAGGTATTAAAATAATAAAATTTCATAATATTTATTAGGTGATATTATGAGATTATCTGAGTTGCAAGCGAAGAAAATAATAAATACTTCTACAGGTAGTAATATGGGAAATATAATCGACATTGATATAAAAGAAGATGGAATTATTGAGGGATTGATAATAGAGCAAAATAAAAATATATTTTCTTTAAACAGAGATAGTGATATTAGAATTTACTGGAATGATATTACAAAAATAGGAGAAGATGTTATATTAGTAAAAAAAGATTAAATGCTATTTTTACTAAAATTTTTCTGTCTCTTATATTTGTTTTTGTAATATCTTTTTTTTGTATTTATTTAATAGATGCACGAATCAATTCTATATTAATGCCTTATATAAATGTGGAAGTTGAAAGATTAGTTAATAATGTAGTTAATCGTGCTATTAACGATGCAATGAGTAATGTTGATGTTAAAGATGTTTTAATAAATGATGAAAACATTTCATATGATGCTTTAAAAATAAATGAAATAGAAAATAAAGTTGATAAAAAAATACAGCAAGAACTTCTCAATATAGATGATGGTGATGTAAGTGAATACTTTGTACCTAATAGAATAAAAAAAGGACGATTTAAGAAGATAAAAAATGGTATTTTATGTGATGTTAGTATTGGCTCAATTAGAGGGTCTACTGTATTTTCTAATATAGGTCCTACTATTCCAATAAAATTATTATTTAGTAGCCAATTAAATTCTAGTATGAATGTAGATATTAGTGAATATGGTATTAATAATGCTATTGTAAAAATATATATAAATTTGGATATACATACTCAAATAACTATGCCTATAACTTCTAAAAGAAAATGTATTTCTATAAAAAAGCCTGTTATTATTGATATTGTTAGAGGAAAGATTCCTAACTATTATACTGGACTTAGTAATTAATTTGTTGGTATAATTAAAATGAGGTGTTAAGATGAAAAAGGTAGTAATAAACGGGGTTTCATATGAAGTAGTTAGAAATGATGAAAATTGTTTAGTTGTAGATGAAATAGAAGAAAAAATTACTGATTATTTTGATCCATATGATTATATACTTGGTGATTTTGCATATGAAAAAGTTAGATTAAAAGGTTTTTATGAATCAAATAATAAAAATGCTAATAAAATAAATGATATACGCTATATGGATGATTATATATTAAATTATTGTAGTTATGGTTCTAAAATCTTTTTATTAAAAAAAATAAGATAAATACTTGTATTTATTTATATTTATGATAAAATTATATTGTATGAGAATAGTAAAGGGAGGATATTATTATGGAAAATCAAGCAAATGAAAGAAAAATGATGTCAATTGTAGCTGAAGATGGTTCTATTGAAGAAGTAGAAGTTATTTTAGCTTTTGAATTTAAAGATACTAAAAAAGAATATGTTATATATACAAAGAATGAAAAAGACGAAAATGATAATATAACAGTTTATGTTTCTAATGTTGACCGTTCATCAGGAGAACCAAAATTAATGGGTATTGATGATGAAGAAGAATGGAATAGAGTAAAAGACGTATTACGTGAATTATCAAAATCTGAATAACATAGAGGGAGGTTTGTATTATGGCTTTAGACGATATACAAATAAGAGAAGAAGACGAAAGAGTTAAACCAAATGAGAGTTTAAGTGCTAATTCAATCAAGTTTAAAGAGGAATCATTATCTACAGCAGAAAAGAAAATACGAGCATTAAAGGAAGCTAGAACTGCTGCTATTGCGAGTTTAGAAAATGTTGTAAAAGCGATTGCTGACGATGTACCTGAGGATGAAATCAAAAATACATTACCAATGAATTACGCTAATGTTATTGCTAGTTTAGAGCAGGAGATTAATATTATTGAAGGGGTAGAAGAACCAGTTAAATTGGTTCAATCTAGAGCAATTAGATTAGTTGATAAGATGATCAAAGCTGCTAAAGAAAATTCTAAAGGTATTTATAGCGAATTAGCAAAGAAAAATGGTAAAGATGATACTCAATCTAATATAGATGTAGAAAAAATTGCTACAGAAGTAGAAGAACCATTAAAGAATAGCATAGAAGAAGCTGTTGTTGAAAAAGAATCCCTTGAAGATAGTGATATTAAAGAAGTTTTTGGTGAAGAATTAGGTATAAACACTAAACATGATAATACAGTTCTTAAAAAAGATGAAATAGAACGAGAAATAAATGAGAGATTAGAAAGTTATTTATCTGATAAAAATAATATAGAAGAAGAGAAAAACGAACCAAGAGAAAGATTTGAAGGTGAAACAGAAGAAGAGTATATTAAATATTTATCAGAATTTTATGCAGCACCAAGTTCTGAAGAAGAATATGAATATGTGCCTATGACAGATGAAGAAATTGCAAAAGCACGTGAAAATATAGAATATGATAAATATAATAAAATATCTGAAACAGCGGCTAAAAATGAAAACGCTGTAAACTTCAAAAATATGTTTGCAGAAATAAAAATGCCTGAAATGCCTTCTAGAGTTAAAGATGGAGATGTAACTATAAGAGATGAGGTTGCTGTAGTACCTGAACGTAAAAAAATCGAAGAATATACTATGGTTAAAGATGAACCTAAGAAAACTACTATTTCTCCTTATTTCACAGAAGAAAGAAAAGAAGAAAGCAGATCTTTATCTCCATATTTCTTTGAGAAAAAAGAAACAGAAAAAGATGATGTTAAGCCAAAAGATATGATTATTACTTCTGATGAAAAGGAGACATTATTACAAGATCGTAGTCTTGAAGAATTAAACAATTTGATTTTAAATGCTGAAAAGGAATCAGAGCAACATCAACAACGATTAAATGCTGCTGATGAAATAGTAGAAGAAGCAAGAAAGAAAAATGAAGAAGTAGCAATAGAAGAAGCTGAATCTGAAAAGAAGCGTGCTGAAGTTCTTGCAGAAGAAGAAGAATCAGAGAAGAGACTTGCTGAATTGAGAGCAGAAAGTGAAAGACAAGCGCGTGAATTAAAAGAAATGATGATCGAAAGAGTAAAAACACTAAATGATAAAAATAAGAATTTAACTGCTACTATTCAAAGCAGAGAAGAAGAAATGACTAATATTAACAAAGATACAGAAAATAGACGTGAAAAAATTAGTACAAATAATAGAGATACAGAAAGTAGAATAGAGAAAATTTCTACTATTAATAGAGATACAGCTAGTGTTCAAGAAGAAATAGAAAGATATAAAGCAATGAAAATGATGCTTACTGAACCAGAAGATGATTCTAAGGTTGAAGTTAAAATAGTTAAATAGGAAGGTAATATACCTTCTTTTTTTTTCATATAGTATATTGGTGATTCGAAATGGATTTCTGTGACATTATATTTAGACCTGTATGTTTAAATGTAAAAAAACGATTAGAATGGAAAGAACTTTGGATAAAGAAAAGTGAATACATAGAAAAATTATGTTTTTCCATGAAAGGACAATATAGAATAATTGATGAAAGTATTAACTATTATATTGCAATGTTAGAGATGGCTATATATTATTTGAAAGATTATGACAATTATTACGATTATATTTATGTTCAACACAATATAATATTAGATGATTTTTTAAAAAATGATATGGATGTTAGATATGATATAAGAGAAAGAGATTTTGCCGAGTATTTAAAATATATATTTTTTAATATGCAATATAAGAGTGTTGATATATATTCCTTGTTAGAAAAAGGTAAAAATATTTTTAATTATGACTTAGTGGTTGCTAGATTGTTATTTCCAAGTTATTATTATCTTTATTTAGAAAAATATATTTTAAATAGTGATGAAAAAATATTTGAAATTGTTGATCGTCATCTTGAGTTTGAAGAATATGTTAAAATGATTGTTAATATTATGAATAATTTAGGTCAAAAAAAAATAATAATACCATTTAAATAGTATTATTAATCATCTATATTTATAACTTCTTTTACTTCTGGTATTTCGCTTATTATAATTTCTTCTATACCATCTTTTAATGTAGTGTCTATAAATGTGCAATCTTTGCAGGCACCATCTAGTTTCACGTAGACAATGTTGTTTTCATATTTTACAAAGTTGATATTACCACCATCACTTATTATAAAGGGCTTTATACGATCTATTATTGATATTATTTTTAATTCTATTTCACTTGCTTTCATAAAATCACCAAGAAAATTATAACATTAATTCTATTATTTAGTAAACATATTTAAATAATTGTGGTATAATATTTTGACGGGAGTATAAAAATGAAAAAGTATGAAATTGGAGATATTATAAAAGGAAAAGTTACAGGTATAGAAGATTATGGTATTTTTCTATTAGTAGACGATGAGGTTACCGGATTGATTCATATTTCTGAAATCTCAGATAGTTTTGTTAGAAATGTGTCTGATTATGCTGAAATTGGTGAAATTATAGAAGCAGAAGTAATAGAATATGATGAAGTTAATAAAAAATTAAAACTTAGTATAAAAAACGAGCATTATAAGAGAAAAAATAAGAAAAGCGTACCAATAAAGGAAACACCATTAGGATTTAGTAGTTTGAGTAAACAACTTAATCTTTGGGTTGAAGATAAAGAAAAAGAAATGTCTAAAAAATAAAAAAAATAAGAAAATAAGGTTGACAAAAGCCTTAGAAATTGATATATTTAATACTGTCAACCGATAGGTGGGCGTATTTCGGGCGATTAGCTCAGTTGGTTAGAGCACTTGCCTTACAAGCAAGGGGTCACAGGTTCGAGTCCTGTATCGCCCACCATTATGTGCCGAAATAGCTCAATTGGTAGAGCAACTGACTTGTAATCAGTAGGTTCCGGGTTCAAGTCCTGGTTTCGGCACCATTTTTTTGGAGAGGTAGCGAAGTGGCTAAACGCGACAGACTGTAAATCTGTTCTCATTGAGTTCGATGGTTCGAATCCATCTCTCTCCACCACTTAAGTATATTGCCTCGTAGCCAAGTGGTAAGGCATCAGACTTTGACTCTGACATGCGTTAGTTCGAATCTAACCGAGGCAGCCATTTTTGATTTATATGATCTGTTAGCTCAGTCGGTAGAGCATTTGACTTTTAATCAAAGGGTCATGAGTTCGAATCTCATACAGGTCACCATTTTGTGCCTGAGTGGCGGAATTGGTAGACGCACAGGACTTAAAATCCTGCGAGAATCAACCCTCGTGCCGGTTCAAGTCCGGCCTTAGGCACCACTTAAAAATTACCTATTAGTTATTACTAATAGGTTTCTGGAGGAATACCCAAGTCTGGTTGAAGGGACCGGTCTTGAAAACCGGGAGGTCGTGCAAGCGGCGCAGGGGTTCGAATCCCTTTTCCTCCGCCATTTACATCGCGGGATGGAGCAGCTCGGTAGCTCGTCGGGCTCATAACCCGAAGGTCAGAGGTTCAAATCCTCTTCCCGCAACCAATTTAATTATATGAAAAGTGTTTATGGTTCCTTGGTGCAGCTGGTTAACACGTCTGCCTGTCACGCAGAAGATCGCGGGTTCGAGTCCCGTAGGAACCGCCATTTTAATTGGCTTCATAGCTCAGTCGGTAGAGCAAGGGACTGAAAATCCCTGTGTCGCTGG
>CAMOVZ010000001.1 GCA_946628045.1 uncultured Caryophanales bacterium | reverse complement strand
GCACTTGGTTTGGGACCAAGGGGTTGCAGGTTCAAATCCTGTCTTCCCGACCATTATGTATTTAAACTAATCACAATTTGATTAGTTTTTTTATTTTATAAGAAAAGTATGTTATAATTTATGTAGGTGATTAAAATGCGAGAATTTAGTAGTAGAAGAAATGAATTAGGAAAAATTAATGAATTAGGAAGAAAATCATCATCAGATATATATGAAGATATGATGAGTCAAGCAGATGAGATAAATAGAATGTTAGATTCACTTGATTTTTTAGATGAAGAAGATGATAAAAAAATCGATAGAGACGCAATTTATGGTGTGGATCAAGAAGCTGTAAGAAAAGAAGAAAAAAGAGAGATAAAATATAATTCAAAACAGAATAATAATAATTTATTTGATCGTGATGAAGCAAGAAGAGGTATTGATGAGTTAAATCAAATGATATCAGAATTATATGAAATAGATGATAATGTTGATTCTAAACATATGTAATAATTAACTAATCACATTGTGATTAGTTTTTTTATTTAATAATATATTTTTATTCTCATATTATTATATAGGTGAAAATATGAAAAGATTTATAATAGTACTTTTAATTTTATTATTACCTCTAAATGTATTTGCTAAATCAACAATTGTTATGGATATTAATTCTGGAAAAATACTATATCAAGATAATAGTAATGATCAAAAATTAATTGCTTCTATTACAAAGATAATGACTTGTATTATTGTTCTTGAAAACAGTGATATTAATAAAAAAGTAGAAGTTGGTGATGAAGTATTAGATTCTTATGGTACTAATATATATATTAAACCAGGAGAAGTTATGACAATAAAAGATTTATTATATGGATTAATGCTTAGAAGTGGTAATGATGCAGCCATTGTTTTGGCATATAATACTCTAGGATATGATGAGTTTATCAATAAAATGAATTCTAAGGCAAAAGAACTTGGTATGAATAATACTATATTTTCTAATCCACATGGTTTGGATGATGAAACTAAGAATTATTCTAGTGCTTATGATATGGCCATACTTTCTAAATATGCTTATAAGAATAAAGAATATAGAAAAATAGTATCTACTAAGAAATATCTTACTAAATCTTCTTTAAAAAGTTATGCTTGGTATAATAGAATGAGTTTATTAACAAATTATAAAAAATGTATTGGTGGGAAAAATGGTTATACACCTAAAGCTGGTAAGACATTAGTTTCTTATGCGCAGGATAAAGATTTGGTTTTAATGATAGTTACTTTGGATGATTCAAATATTTATAATAATCATAAAAACTTATATGAATACTATTTTAATTTATATAAAGAATACACAATTGTAGATAAAAAAGAGTTTAATATTAATACTTCTGACAGTAAAAGGTATTATATAAAAAAATCTTTTAAATATCCTTTAAAAGAATCAGAAATAGATAATGTTGAAACAATAGTAAAAATAGATTATAAGACTAATAATAAAAAATGCGGTTATATTTTAATTAATTTAGATAATGTTAATATAGGTAAAGTTTATATTTATCAAGAAAATAAAAAAAAGAAAGAAGAAAACTTCTTTCAAAAACTATTTATTAGATAATCGATAGAAATTTATAGATGGTCTACAAAATAATCTAAATCCATCTTGTGTTCCCAAGCCACTAGAAATATATAAATCCGAGTTATTAATTCTATAATAGTCTTGATTATATTTTTTTGCTCCATCATACTTAAATAATGGATAATTTATAAAAGGTATTCTAATATTACCATTATGTGAATGGCCAGCTAGAAATAAATCGGTTTGATATGTTGGTATTATTTCATCAATAATGTCTGGTTCATGAAGAATTGTAATTGTGTATATATTGGAATTATGATTATCTTCTTTAAAGTAACTATAGGCTTTTTCTATATCTTTATCTTTCGTAGATAGTCCAATAAGCAGTATTGCATTATTATCATCCTTGTATATTAGTTCATGTTCATTTCTTAATATTGTAAAGTCACTTTGATTGAATATTGTTGAAATTATTTCATTATCTTCATCTCCTAGAATGGCATATTTTCCAAGAGAAGCATCTATACTCTTTAAATCTTTAATAAGTGTTTCTTGTGTTTTTGAATTTAGTTTATATTTCTTATCTATTAAATCTCCTGTAAAAAGAACTATATCTGGTTTTCTAATATTTATCATATTCTTTATTTTTGATACATCATCATTAAACATGGTAGAGCCAAAATGTAAATCACTAAATTGAATTATTTTTAAGCCACTTAGTGAGTTCGGTATTTTTTTATTTTTAATTCTATATTCACGGATGCCTATTTTAGTTGTTGATACATAGGTCGTATATGCATAAAATAAAGTAATAAATACTATAGTAAATAACACAATTCTAATAATGAATTTTATAATGTTTTTATTTTTCTGAATGTTTTTTTCATCTGTTATTTCTTTTTGAATTTCTTTATTTAATTCTTCACGTGTCATATTATCACCAATTATATTTTATCATATCTTTAGTTTTAATGTGATATTTTTATAAAAAGTATGTAAATATTGGATTTTATGGTATGATAAAAGTGGTGATGAAAATGAAATATGACGTAGCTATCATAGGAGCTGGACCTGCGGGATTATTTTCTGCCTATGAATTAATTACTAAAAATAAGAATTTAAAAATTGTTTTAATTGATAGGGGTTTTAATGTAAAGCGACGAGTTTGTCCAATGAATAAGAAGAATATTCCATGTCAAAATTGTGAACCATGTGCTATCCTTTCAGGTTATGGTGGTGCAGGAACTTTTAGTGATGGTAAGCTTAATTTTATTCCAAAGCTTGGGAAAAGTGATTTGACTAAATATATGTTAGAAAGTGAAGCAAATAAGCTGATTGATGAGACAGAAAATATATTTAATAAATTTGATATGGATTCAGAAGTTTATCCATCAAACATGGATGAAGCTGTTGAATTACGAAAAAAAGTTTCAATAGCTGGTGCTAAACTTTTAATTATTAAACAAAAACATTTAGGTAGTGATCATTTACCAGGCTATATTCAAGAAATTTGTGATTATTTGGAAAAAAATGGAGTAACTTTACTTGATAAATGTGATGTTAAAGATATTAAAACAAAAAATAGTGATGAGCATACTATTTTATATAAGACTGGTATTAAAGAAGAAAGTATAAGTGCTAAATATGTTATAGTGGCACCTGGAAGAACTGGCGCTAAATGGATACAAGAGTTAGCTGATAAATATAATATTTCATATATTTCACGAAGTATAGAAATAGGAGTAAGAGTCGAAGTTAGAAAAGATATTATGGAGTCTATTACGAATGTCATATATGATCCAACTATCTTTATAAAAACAAAGACTTATGGAGATGAAATTAGGACGTTTTGTACTAATCCTGGTGGTTTTGTTGCAAAAGAAAATTATTATGGATATATTTGTGTAAATGGACATGCGTTAAAAGATATAAAAAGTGATAATACAAATTTTGCTTTTATTTCTAAAGTGAATTTAACAGAACCTGTTACTAATACAAGACTTTATGGTGAAAGTATTGCTAGAATTGCTAATGTATTAGGTGATGGAAAACCTATTATTCAGTCCTTAAAAGATTTAAGAAGTGCAAGACGTAGTGAATGGCATAGAATTAATAAAGGTTTTATAGAGCCTACTTTAAAAGATTGTGTAGCAGGTGATTTGGCATTGGTTTTACCTCACAGAATTATTACTAATATATTAGAAGGACTAGAAACTTTGGATAAAATAATACCTGGTGTTAATAATGATGATACATTGTTATATGGCCCTGAAATTAAATTTTTCTCTAATGAGATTGAAACTGATAATAAGTTTAGATTAGAGAAGGATAATATTTATTTTATTGGTGATGGTGCTGGTAAAGCAGGTAATATTGTTACTGCTGCTGCTACTGGGTTAGTTGCTGCTAGAGATATTATAGAAAGGGAAAAATAATGAAAAGAGTATTGTTGGTTATAGGAGGAGTTTTATTTGTTATTTTATTAATAATAGCAATTACTGTTTCTCCTAAGGATAAAATGAATGAAGAATTATTAAATATAGAATATGATATAAAAGGAAATATCAGTGAACTTAATTATAAAAGTGAAAATCCTATAGTTGCAATGTATATTGAAAATTATGGTTCTATTGTTATGGAATTATATCCTGATGTTGCCCCTAATACTGTAAATAATTTTATATCATTAGTAAAACAAGGATTTTACGATGATAATACTATGCATAGATTAGTACCTGGTTTTGTATTACAAGGTGGTGATCCAACTGGTAGTGGTTCTGGTGGGCCTGGTTATGAAATAAAGGGTGAATTCTCATCTAATGGATTTGATAATAATCTATCACATAAAAAGTGGATTGTTTCAATGGCAAGAAGTGGTGAGCCTGATTCTGCCGGTAGTCAATTTTTTATATGTTTAGATGATGCTAATTATTTAGATGGAAATTATGCTGCTTTTGGAAAAGTAATTGATGGATTTGATATTCTTAAACGTATTGAATCTAATGAGACTGTAGTTGATACTGATTCTGGTAAATTAAAAAATAATTTAAAAATAAAAAAGGTATTATTAGATTTAAATAATAAAGAATATCCTGAAGTAGAAAAAATAAATTAATAAAAATTCTAATTCATTTTGAATTAGAATTTTTATTGTAATATTGATATAATTGATATATACTATTATTAGTATAAATAATAGAGTTGGTAGGTGTTTTATGAAGTGTTTTATGAAAAAAACAAATAATTCAAATAAAGGTTTTACATTAATTGAACTATTAGCAGTTATTGTAATTATTGGTATATTGTTAGCTGTTTCAATCACGGCAGTAATTCATTTTATTGATAGAGCTAAAAATGAACAAAAAACTAATCAAGAAAAGACTTTGGCTATGGCTGCTGAGAATTATTTACAAGATAACAGAAGTCAATTACCTAAAAATATTGGGGAGACTACTACAATTTCAATTAACGTATTAAAAAATAACAAATATATAACTGAAGATATTAAAAATGGTAATAATGAAAGTTGTATGGAAAACTCCTATGTAACAGCATATAAGGAATCAAAAACAAAATATATTTATAAAGCATATTTATATTGTGGAAAAGATAAAGTTCCTACTGAAGCTGCTAAAGCAAAACCAACTATAAAAATAGATTTCGTTGATAGTGAAGGCAATAGCATTGACAATGATAGTTCTATACTTCAAAAGGTTGCAGAAGCAAAATTTACAATTGCTTTTGGAGGAGGAACAAAAGATGGGAAAAAACTAGCTATTGATGGTTATAGTTATAGCATTTTAACTAAAGTTCAAGGAGAATCGGGATTAAGAGAAGTTTATAGTTCAGGTACATTAAGTGCTAATAGAGCTACTGATATTGTTGTCAATAGGGATAATAATTTAAAAGATTATATTGATATTTCTAAAGAGACTACAGTTGCTATTAAAGCAACTGTTAGAAATGTAGATGGTGGTGTAAATGATCATGTTGAATTTATAGGTTCTGAAGGTGGACAAGCAGAGGCTGTATATCATGATAAAACTCCTCCAACTTGTGTTGCAGCTCAAACAAAAGGAGCAGCAAGTGAAAATGATTGGATTAATATTAATTCATCTAATAAAGAGAGAAAAATAACAGTTGTATGTAAAGATGGTAGTGGTAGTGGATGTATTAGATCTACATTTACTAAAACATGGAATGGTACTGAATCACATGAATTTGATACTATTCAAATAAAAGATAATGCTGGTAATGTTAATTATTGTAAAGTAAGAGTTAATATTGATGTTGAAAAACCTATTATAGATGTTGAAGCATATGCATTAAATTCAAACGGTTCAAAGACGGGTTCTAATATATTGACAGGAAGAAGTTCAACATCACTTTCTAATAATGGTACTGCAACAATAAATTCTAATGAATATAATAATTTAGTAAATGGATATATGAATTCTTCAAAATTTGCAGGAGGAATTATGTATACTGTTAAATTTACTGATGAAGTTGCTATAAAAAATTGGAAATGGGAAGTTAATAAAAAAGGTATTACAAGTACTTCAGATGCTAATTATCAAACTGTAAGTAATATAGAAGAAGCTAGTTCTGGTAGTTGTAATGGCAAATCTTGTACAGCAAATATTAAATTTACAAGTGACGGTTTAAGACGAGGAGTATTAACTGTTTATGATAAGGCAGGTAATAAGGCGGTTTATGTAATGTATGCTAATCTTGATAAAAAAGCACCTACTGCACCAGTGATAGTAAATTCTAGTACTGGTAGTACTAATGGCAAATGGACTAAATCTAATGTTACATTAAAACTTTCGAGTAGCGATGCTTTATCAGGAATAGAAAACTATTATTATACATATAAATCTGATGCTACAGCAACTGGTTCTGATGATACTAAGCAATGGGTAAAATTGAACGGTGGTACAGGAAAAACTTCATTTACAACTGAACCTTGGAAAGCTGAGAGAAATAGTACAGTTTATTTACATGTGTGTGATAAAGCAGGTAACTGTTCTACTAAGAGTAATACACAAATAATGATTGATAGAACACCACCAACAGGACTAACTTTGAAAGGTTGTCAAAAAACTACATCAGATAATATTACTTCTTGTAATGGTAAAACAGCTATTACTTCAGATAAATGGTATAACAATTATGCAACAGTTGTAGCTAGTGGTGCTACTGATGCAGCTAGTGGTGGAGTTTATTATTTATTAACTACTACAGGTGCTAATGAAAATGTTACTGATTTGAATCAGTCATATAGAAATGTTAATGCTCAGGGAGAATCTACAATTTCATTTAGGGCATGTGATAAACTTGGTAATTGTTCTTCAGCAAAAAGTTTCAAAGTCAAATTGGATAGAACAAAGCCATCAAAACCAACGATAGTTAATCCTTCAGGTGAAAAATGGACAAATAAAAATTTCAAATTGAATATAACTTCAACAGATTCAATGTCTGGATTGGGAAATCATTATTATACTTATAATGCTAGTGCTACTGCATATGGTAGTGATGCAGAACAAAAATGGAATGAATTAACTAATGGTAAAAATACTAGTGGTGTAAAGAGTATGAAGTTTGATACAGGAGAATTCAGTGCAGAAAGAAATCAAAAAGTATATATTAAAGCATGTGATATGGTAGGAAATTGTTCTGATTCTGCATCAACATGGATAAAAATTGATAAGACTGCACCAAAAACGCCAGAAATTACTAATCCAACAGGAGGAGGTTGGACAAAAAGCAATTTTGCTTTAACACTTAAAAGTAGTGATAGTGCTTCAGGGTTAAAAAATTATCAATATACATATTTAGAATCTGCTTCTTCAGTTGGAAGTGATCATAATAATCAATGGGTTGTGACTGCAAATGGTTCAAATGCTAATACTGTAAAAACTGGAGATTTTAGTGCAGAAAGAAATCAATATGTATATATACGTGCATGTGATAACGCGGGAAATTGTTCGGCAAAAAGTAAAACAATGATAAAAATTGATAAAACAGCACCTTCATGTACGATATCTAAATCTAATACTGGTTCTACATCAGGTGTTACTGTTAAAGTATCATGTTCTGATAGTGGAAGTGGCTGCTATGAATCTAGTTCAACTGATAGCGGAGTTAAATCTGGAAAAACATACACTGTAAAAGATAATGTAGGAAATTCTAAATCATGCAGTGTAAGTGTTAGTTCATATAAATGTAATTGTAGTGAAAAAATGTATTCAACAGTTTTTTCTGCAGATTATTGTTATAATACAAAAGGTGGAAGTAGGTGGCTAGGTGCACATAAAATAAATCGTTCTGGTAAGTGTGTATCAAATCCAGATGGAAATTCTGATCAAGGATGTTGTTATTATACTTATTGTAGCAGTACATGTTACAAATAAAAAAAGAAGTTTTAAAACTTCTTTTTTTTTATTCATATTCAATTTCTGTATCAGGTTTTAGAGATATTTTAAATTCTTTTTGATGAGTTTCATCCAATTTTCTATATGTGACTTTACATGTATCAAATAATAATTTAGCTGCCTTTGTTGAATCAGAATCAGCATATTTGTCTGATAAATAAATTACTTCTTTAATTCCACTTTGAATTATTTTTTTTGCGCATTCATTACAAGGAAATAAATTAACATAAATTCTAGCGTTTTCAAATTCTCTTTTATATCCTCTAAAATTTTCAATAGCGTTTTCTTCAGCATGACATACATACATATATTTTGTTTCTAATGGATTCCCTTCTCTTTGCCAAGGAAAATCATCGTCATGAAAACCATTAGGGGTACCATTATATCCAGTTGACAAGATTCTATTATCATTACTAACTATACAAGCACCAACTTGTGTATTAGGATCTTTACTTCTACCAGAAGTTAGTTTTGCAATACCCATAAAATATTCATCCCAATTTAAATAGTTTTTTCTTTTTAAGTTTTCCATAAATTCCTCCTATATTTATAATATCATTTTTTTATTGAAAGTATAGTAAAACTTGATTTTTTTGCTATTTTGTAGTATAATATACGGCAATTTAGAGATACTATGAGTACTTTGAATTAGGGGGTTTTTATGAAATATATTAAAGCAATACTAGTAACTATACTAATTATAGCGGGACTTTGTTACAAGAATTTTAATGCTAATGCTAGTGGGGATTTAAAAAAAGGCATTTATTATGATAATATCAATTATACTGATAATGTTGTGTTTAATAAAGTTGATGGAGCAAATATAGATTATTCTGCAGAATTAGTTAAACCTGGAGATTATTATGAATTATATTTTGATGTGGTTAATTCTACTGGATATAATGTTGAAATTACTGATTGTGTTTATAATAATGATGATGAATATATTGATTATGATCTAGTTTATGAAAATGGGAATAAAATTAATACAGGTGATATTATTAAAAAAGGTGAATCTATTAGGGTAAAATATACAGTTTTATATAAAGAATATATTGATAAAGATGATTATACTTTTGATACAAGTTTTTCTATTTTATATGAGCAAGCAATATAATAATAATCTTGACTTTTCTAAAAAAAAATATTATATTTAATGCATAAGTGTGATGACGGGTGTGGAAAGCCAAGAGCAGTATAAGAAAAAGACGATTCTTCTAGAATAAGTAAGGTGGAACCGCGGAGGTAACTTCGTCCTTACAAATTCTAGGAGTTTTTTATTTTTAGGAGGGAATATGAAAAAAATATACGTTAGTGATTTAGATATGAATCTAGAAGAAATTGATAAAATAATGAAGAAATATAATGTTGTAGAAAATATTGAAGATAGTACTGATGTTATAGTAGTTCCTGGTGGTATTAGTGCATTTAGTGATATTTTTACAGCTAATAAATTAAATAAAAATTTATTTCTATATAATAAAAATATGTTTTATTCAGACTTAATTAATAATTTATATAAAAGTCACTTAGAAGGATATATTGATGAAGCACCTTCTTCTTATATTCATATAGAAAGTGAAATTGATAATATATTAAAAGATATGGAGGAAAATGAAAATGACAAATCTAACGATGGAAAAAGTAGTAAATTATTGTAAACAATATGGTTTTATATTTCAAGGAAGTGAAATCTATGGTGGACTTTCTAATTCATGGGATTATGGTCCATTAGGTAGAGAATTAAAAGAAAATATAAAAAGAGCTTGGTGGAAAAAGTTTATTCAAGAAGAAAAAAATAGTTATGGATTAGATGCTGCTATTATAATGAATCCAGAAGTATGGGTTGCATCAGGTCATGTTGCTAGTTTTGCAGATCCTTTAATTGATTGTAAGAGTTGTAAATCAAGACATCGTGCTGATAAATTAATTGAAGATTTTACAGGAGGAGTTGAAACTGGTGATGGATGGAGTAATGAAAAATTAGAAAAATATATTAGTGATAATAAGATTGTTTGTCCTAAATGTGGAAAAAGTGATTTTACTGGTATTCGTCAATTTAATTTATTATTTGAAACTCATATTGGAGTTACTGAAGATTCTTCATCTAAAGTATATTTAAGAGGAGAAACTGCTCAAGGAATATTTGTTAATTTTAATAATGTTTTAAGAAGTCAAAGAGCTAAAGTACCTTTTGGTATAGGTCAAATTGGTAAGGCTTTTAGAAATGAAATTACTCCGGGTAACTTTATATTTAGAACTCGTGAATTCGAACAAATGGAATATGAGTTCTTTTGTAAACCTGATACTGATTTAGAGTGGCATGCATACTGGAAACAAAAATGTTTAAATTTCTTAAAAGAAATAGGAATTAAAGAAGAAAATTTAAGATATAGAGATCATGCTAAAGAAGAATTAGCTTTTTATAGTAAAGCAACAACTGATATTGAATATAAATACCCAATGGGTTGGGGAGAATTATGGGGAATAGCTGATAGAACTGATTATGATTTATCTGTTCATCAAGATCATTCTAAGACTGAGTTGAAATATTTAGATCCAGAAACTAATGAAAAATATGTTCCTTATGTTATTGAACCTAGTGTTGGTGTTGATAGATTATTATTATCAGTATTATGTGATGCTTATGAAGAAGAAGAAATTGCTGAAGGAGATGTTAGAGAAGTATTACATATAACTCCAAGTTTAGCTCCTTATAAAGTATGTGTATTACCTTTAGCTAAGAAATATCATGGAGATAAAGCTACTGAAGTATATGATATGTTAAATAAATATTTCATGGCTAGTTATGATGAGTCTGGTTCTATTGGTAAAAGATATAGAAGAAGTGATGCTATTGGTACTCCATGGTGTATTACAGTAGATGATGAAACTATTAATAATGATACTGTTACAATTAGAGATAGAGATACAATGGAACAAATTACTTTAAAGTTAGATGAAGTAGTTAGTTATATAAATGAGAGAATTAAATTTTAATTCTCTTTTTTTTGTAAATTTACAACTATTTGTCTAATATTTATTGAAATTTGGTTAATAAATATAATATAATCATAAGTGTAAGATATGGAGTTTTGTCTATGAATAATAAAGAACAAGAAATAAGAAATATAAAAAAGAAAAAATATGTGGGTATATTATTATTAGTTGTTTTATTATTAACTATTACAGTTGGTTTTGCTTTACTTAGTTCAACATTTAATATTAATGGTGAAACAAAAATAAATGATAGTGTTTGGGATATTCACTTTGATAATTTACTTGTATCAAGCGGTAGTGTAACTCCTGATACCGCAGCTACAATTACGCCTGATGAATTAAATATTAATTATGCAATTACATTAGATAAACCAGGGGATTTCTATGAGTTTACTGTTGATGTAGTTAATGAAGGAACAATTGATGCTAAATTAGATTCACTACCAATAGTAGAAGGTGTAAGTAGTGAACAAGATGTTTATGTTAATTACACATTTACTCATACTGATGGTTCTGAAATCTTAGTAGGAGAAGAGCTTAAAGTAGGAGAAAGTGAAAACTTTAAAGTAAGAGTTGAGTTTGATAGTAGTATTACTGATGATTCACAATTACCTAAAACAGATCAATCTATGGATCTAAGTGTTACTATGGTATATAGTCAAAAATAAATTATAAAGAATAATCTTTATAATTTTATGTGTTAAAAAAGAAAAAAAGAGGGATAATATGAAGGTAAGATCAATTAAAAGTTGGATTATATTAGTTTTATTGAGTGCATACGTTGTATTATATAAACTATTTATATTTCAAAATTATATGAAATATTCAGAATTTATTAGTGTTTCTTTCTTAGGTATAACTTTGGCATTAGCAATTTTATTCTTAGGATTTAGAAAAGATAAAACTACAATTCTTGGAAAGAATGTATTTAAAATAGTAATATTTTATATAATTTTAGCTTTCTTTGTAATGTATGGATTAGGATTAATCGTAGGATTTTTAAAGAATGCTTATTCAAGAAGTTTTATAAATATATTTGATAATATATTTGCACCTGTACTTATAATAGTTTTAGTTGAATTTATAAGATATGTTGTTATTAGTGCTAATAAAGATAAGAAGTCTATTGTATCTATATTAACAGCATTATTAATATTATTTGAAATAGTTACAACAGTTCGTAGTTTTGATATTACTGATTTAGCAGTTACTTTTAATATAACTGCTACAATGATTTTACCAATTATATTTAAGAATTTAGTATTAAGTTATATAACATATCATGTTGGTTATAAGATACCAATTGTTTATAGATTAATTATGGATATATATTTATTCGTAGTTCCAATAATTCCTAGTTTGGGTGATTATGTTAATTCAATGATATCTATATCTTTACCAATACTTATATATATTAGTACTTTCTCAATGATAGATGATGCTAATGATAGAAGTGAACCTGTTTTTAAGAGAAAGGCATTTACAATATGGGATATCCCAGTAGCTGTAATACTAATTACTTTAATAGCTTTAATATCAGGATTTTTCCCACATTATATGATTGGTATTGGTTCTGATTCTATGAAACCAACAATTAGTAAAGGTGACGCTGTTATATTAGAAAAAGTAAGTGATAAGACAAATTTGAAAAAAGGTGATATAATAGCTTATAGTAATGGTAAGTTAATCATAGTACATAGAATAAAAGAAATTAATGGTACTGGAAAGAAAGCTACTTATACTATGAAGGGTGATGCTAATAATGGTAATGATCCACGTAGTGTAAATAGAAATCAAATTAAAGGTGTTGTTAAATTTAAAATACCATATATAGCATGGCCAACAGTATGGTTAACAGAGTTATTTAATAGTTAGGAGGATATTATGAAAGAGAATGTAAAAGGGATATTATTTATAGTAGGAGCATTAATAGCTGGTGCTGGAGCATATTATTTATATAGTACTGATTATGTAGGATATGCAATTATATGTGCTACTATCGCAGTTGTATTAATTATTTTTGGAATTAAGTTCATATTAAATGGTGGAGATCCAGCAAAGGTATATGAAAGTAATGTAAGAAATATATTAAATACATTTGATTCTATTTTAGTAAAAAGTAATACAGTGCCTAAATTAATTGGTAGAAATATTATTATAGTAGAAGAAATGGATGATATGGTAGATGCTCAATTAGAGATAAGAAAACCAATTTGTTATTATAAACAAACAGAATCTTGTTCATTTGTTTTATTAGATGATAAAGAAGCTTATGTTTATGTAGAAAAATTAAATCCTGATGTAATATCACCTGTTGAAATAGAAATTAATGATATTAAATTAAAACAAAAAAATTCTGAAGATTTAGATTCTGAAATGTTAAAGGATATAGAAAAAACTACAATAGTTAAATTATCTAATAAGAAGAGTTATAAAGTATCTCCAATTAAGAAAGATAAAGTAAAAGAAGAAAAAGTTGATAAAAATAAACATGTAGCTATTGAAGATATGGAAATTTTATAATAATAAATATAATAGGAGGGATAATATGAAAATAAAAAGAATACGATATAGTAGAAAAAGAATATTTTTATGTTTATTCCTTTTTTTAGTTTTATTAGGATTAGGTATAGGATTTGCATATGTAACTACAAAATTATCAATAGAAGGAGTAGCTACTGTAAAGGATGCTAAATGGAATATTCATTTTGCTAATTTTAGTGCAATGACAGGAAGTGTTAGTCCAACAACAGAACCAAGTGTAGGTACTGATACAATTACATTTTCAGCTAAAGTAAATGAACCTGGAGAGTTTTATGGATTTACTGTTGATGTAGTAAATGAAGGAACAATAAATGCGGAATTAGCAGATTTTTCAGTAACACCAGATTTTTCAACAATAGAATATATAGATTCAACAATAACATATAATAATGGAGATAGTATTCAAACAGGAGATTTATTATTAGCAAATAAGTCTAAAAAAATAAAAGTATTATTAAAATATAAAGATGGAATAGATGAGAGTTTATATCCAACAGAAGATCAATCATATAGTGTAACATTAACAATAAGATATCAACAATTTATTGGAGATGTACCAGAAGCTAATTTTGCAACAGATTCATGGAATAAAATAATAGATGCATATGAAGGTGGATCAATAACACAATTAACTGCTGACATGAATGCAGGAACAACAAGAGAAGTAGAACTAGATTTAGATAATGATCCATCAACAGAGCCAACAATAGCTCACCTTAGAATAGCAAATCTATCAACACCAAGTGAATGTTCAACTACAGGATTTAGTCAAACAGCATGTGGTTTTGTATTAGAGTTTACTGATATTATTACAACACATAGAATGAATCCTTATACAGATGGAACAACAAATGGAGATGGAAATAAAGGTGGATGGGAATACAGTGAATTGAGAACATACTTGAACACAGATATATATAATGCATTACCAAGCAAATTAAGCAGTAAAATAATAAATACAAGTGTTGTATCAGGACATGGATCTAATGATTCATCTAACTTCACAACTACAGATAAATTATATTTATTGGATGTGAAAGAGATATATGGAGATAGTTTTACAAGTTCAGATAATGTTGCAAAAGATGTTGAAAGACAATTAGATTATTATAGTAATAAGGGTGTAAATTCATCAAATTACTCTGACGTTGTGAAAAACAAAATAGAAGATGGTAATCCATTCTTTTGGTGGTTACGTTCACCAATTTCTTCTGAAGATGCATTCTTCTTTGGTATCATGTATAATGGTTATTGGGGAAGTCTTCGTTCTACTGAAAATTTTGGCGTTTCTCCAGCTTTTAGAATTAGTTAATATTAAATTTAAGAAGTTTTAAACTTCTTTTTTTATACATTTTATTTACACTTAACATATTTGAAGTTGTTGTATAAAAAAGATAATTATAGTACAATAAATATAATAGGAGGGATAATATGAAAATAAAAAGAATGCGATATAGTAGAAAAAGAATATTTTTATGTTTATTCCTTTTTTTAGTTTTATTAGGATTAGGTATAGGATTTGCATATGTAACTACAAAATTATCAATAGAAGGAGTAGCTACTGTAAAGGATGCTAAATGGAATATTCATTTTGCTAATTTTAGTGCAATGACAGGAAGTGTTAGTCCAACAACAGAACCAAGTGTAGGTACTGATACAATTACATTTTCAGCTAAAGTAAATGAACCTGGAGAGTTTTATGGATTTACTGTTGATGTAGTAAATGAAGGAACAATAAATGCGGAATTAGCAGATTTTTCAGTAACACCAGATTTTTCAACAATAGAATATATAGATTCAACAATAACATATAATAATGGAGATAGTATTCAAACAGGAGATTTATTATTAGCAAATAAGTCTAAAAAAATAAAAGTATTATTAAAATATAAAGATGGAATAGATGAGAGTTTATATCCAACAGAAGATCAATCATATAGTGTAACATTAACAATAAGATATCAACAATTTATTGGAGATGTACCAGAAGCTAATTTTGCAACAGATTCATGGAATAAAATAATAGATGCATATGAAGGTGGATCAATAACACAATTAACTGCTGACATGAATGCAGGAACAACAAGAGAAGTAGAACTAGATTTAGATAATGATCCATCAACAGAGCCAACAATAGCTCACCTTAGAATAGCAAATCTATCAACACCAAGTGAATGTTCAACTACAGGATTTAGTCAAACAGCATGTGGTTTTGTATTAGAGTTTACTGATATTATTACAACACATAGAATGAATCCATATGTATCAGGAGATACTACAACAATAGGAGTAAACTCAAAAGGTGGATGGGAATACAGTGATATGAGAGCTTATCTAAATAGCACAACATATTCTTATGAAAATATAGATTACTCTACAAGTGGAATATATAATTCACTTCCATCAGATTTAAGAAATAAAATAATAGAAACAACAGTAGTAAGTGGACACGGTCCTAATGATTCAACAAACTTTACCACAACAGATAAACTATACTCATTTTCACCACATGAAGTATGGGATGATGTAGATGGAAATGCACGTAGTGGAATAGATTACTATGATAAGTCATACAGTAATACAAGGCAATTAGATTATTATGCAAATATAGGAGTAACAACAAGTAATATCTCAGGAGCTATTAAAAAAAGTATAGCTACTGGAAAAGCATATACATGGTGGCTCCGCTCGGCCAATTATAATAGTAAATACGTTTTCTTCGGTGTGAATAGCTACGGTAACTGGAACCCCGGCAATTCTAGTAGTGCTGATGGGGTCGCTCCAGCATTTAGAATTGCTGAATAATATAATAAAAAGAAGTTTTAAACTTCTTTTTATTTGCTTATATTTATAATTTATTATATATTTATAGTATATGGAGGTAGTTATGGTAGTATTAGGTATTCCATTGAGATATGATCATTTAAGTGATGGTAGATGTATTTTATATTTAGGAGAAACTGTTAGACGTAATTTTCAAAAAGCTGGTGCTTTTATTCTTCCAATAGTTCAAGGTGGAGATTATGATTATGCTGATAGTAAGTATGAGGAAAGTGTTGAATTAACTGATCAAGAAAAAGAAGTAATTGAAAAGTATTTAGATATGGTAGATGGAGTAGTATTTCCTGGTGGATATAAAATAACTATATTTGATGAATATTTATTAGAAAGATGTATTGAAAGAGATATTCCTACTCTTGGAATTTGTTTAGGTATGCAGTTAATGAGTTGTTATAAAGAAAAGTTTTTTGTAGATAAAAATGATTCTGAAATAAACCATAGACAAGAAAATGACGATATACTTACTCATAAAGTTATTGTAAACAAGGATTCTTATTTATATAAGATACTTGAAAAGGATGAAATTATGGTAAATAGTTTTCATAGATATCATGTTAGTGAAAATAGTTATTTTAATGTTTCTAGTAGAAGTGAAGATAATTATATAGAATCTATTGAGATGAAAAATAAGAAGTTTATTATGGGAGTACAATGGCATCCTGAAATTAGTTATAGTTTTGATGATAATTCTAAAAAATTAATAGATTATTTTATTAAAGTTTGTAGTAATAAATAGAGTTTTACAAATTAAATGTAAATATTAGTCAATTCTATATTGAAAAAGTGGTTTTTGTGTTATAATATTTATATAAAGATAGGAGGAATAAATAATGGAAAATCAAGAACAACAAATTTTACAACAAAATCAACAACAAAATGAAGGTAAGAAAGGTAAAAAGTCAATATTATTATTAGTTTTATTACTATTATTAGTAACAGTAACAGTTGGATATGCAGTATTATCTACATCATTTAATATTCGTGGTGAATCTAAAATCGTTGGTGAATGGTGTTTAGATCCTAGAGGATGTGGAGATGATAGATGTGATAATATCGAAACTTGTGATCCTGCACCAATTGAATGTCCAGAAGAAGAAAAATGTATTATTTCAGACTGTGAAGCTAATCCAGCAAAATGTAATTGTGAAAATGGTACATGTCCAGGACCTGATCCAATTGATTGTACAACTAACCCAGAAAACTGTGTTAAACCAAATTGTACAGTAACTGCTACTGAAACTTGTGAATGTCCAGAAGGAGCTACTAATTGTATTCCAAGACCACAAATTTGGATGGATGGAAATACAGTATACTTTAGACATGTTTTAACTAAACCAGGTGATGTATTTACATTTGATGCTACTTATAAGAATGATGGAAATATTGATGCTAAAGTTGCTAATGTAACTACAAGTCAATTAAATCAAACTGCTAGAAATTATATTGATTATGGTGTTAAATACTCTGATGGTTCAACTATTGCTCAAAATGATCCACTAAATGCTGGAAGTTCTGCTACTTATAGAGTTAGAGTTGCATATAAAGATACAGTTACTCAATTACCTGATGCTGCTACATTAGCATTAATTAATGAAACTGCTGATGGTCATTATGGAGCAACTTCATCATTTACTGTTGTTTATGAACAAAAATAATAATATTTAAAATATATAAAGGCTAGTTTTCTAGTCTTTTTTTTGTTATAATATAGGCCATTAGGTGATACTATGACTAAAAGTGAAATACAAAGAATAATAGAATATGTAAATATTAAGGGTTTCCTTAATAGTGATTTTAAAGGTTATTCTAGAATTTATAGATTAACTACTGAAAATATTAGTGGATTTTTAAATAAATATGATTTAAAAGATAAGAAAATATTAACAGTAGCTGGTAGTGGTGATCAAAGACTTAATTGTTATAGTTTGGGTGCAAAAGAAGTTACTTGTTTTGATGTAAATCCATTATGTGAGCTTAATTTGAAATTAAAAGATTCTGCTTTAGAAAATTTAAGTTACAAAGATTTTATTAAATTTATGGGTATTATTTGTGAGGATAATACTAATCATTTTTTAGATTCTTCATTGTTTGATAAAATTAAGAATTCTTTAGATCAAGATGCTTATGATTTCTATGATTATTTAATTAATAAATTTAGAAGAAATCCTTATAAAAATATATATTATGATTTTGATTATGATATTAGAAATGTTAGAAATCTAAATTGTTATCTTACTAAAGATAATTATTATAAATTATCTGATACTATAAAAGATAAAAGTATTAATTTTTTAAATGTTAATGTTGCTAATTTACCAGAAGTATTAGATGGTGAGAAATTTGATATGATACTTTTATCTAATATAAGTGATTATATTCATTATATATATAAAGAAAATACTTTGGAGTGTTATAAAGAGTTAATTGATAAGTTAATTGATAATCTTAATTTATATGGAATAATACAAGTTGGATATATTTATTCTAGGTATCAAAGAGGGGAAGATGTTAGTAATTTTCATTTGAATGAGAAAAGAAATAAGGTATTCCCTAATTATATTTTTCATAGTAATTTTGTTAATTCATATTATCATGATGGTACGTATGATAAAATTATTACTTATCAGAAGTTAAAATAATAAAAAAGTGTTGACAAAAAGCCTATTTTGTCATAAAATACTACTAGTCGAGAAAAAAAGGAAAGAGATTTATATCCACCTGATCAGCGAATAGTGATAGGTAAAAAGCCGAGAGTAAAATTAATTTTAATTTTAATTATGGTTTTTGAGCGGATATAAATTTTATATCTGCTTTTCTTATTTTATGGAGGTGTTAAGTATCGCAAAAGATAATAATAACATGTTGATTAATGATCAAATTAGGGTTCCTGAAGTATTAGTTATAGGACCTAATGGAGAGCAAGTGGGAGTTAAGTCAATTACTGATGCACGTACTTTAGCTAGTTATGCTGGACTTGACTTGGTTTTAATAAGCCCAAATGCTAATCCACCAGTTTGTAAAGTAATGGATTATAATAAATTCCGTTATGAAAAACAAAAGAAAGCTAAAGAAGCTTTAAAGAAACAAAAGGCTACTATGTCAGAACTTAAGGAGTATCGTTTATCACCAGTTATTGATGTTGGAGATTTTGAGACAAAATTAAGAAATGCAACTAAGTACTTAGAAAAGGGAGATAAAATTAAACTTACTATTCGTTTTAAGGGTCGTCAAATGGCTCATACAGAATTAGGTATGGAAGTTTTAGAACGCTTTGCCGACAGAGTTAAAGATTATGCAGATATAGAACAAAGTCCTAAGTTAGATGGTAGAACTATGACTTGTGTTTTAGTACCAAAGAAAGACAAATAAATTTAAGGAGGAGTAAATATGCCAAAAATTAAGACACATAAAGGAACAGCAAAAGTTGTTACTAAGAGAAAAAATGATATAAAAATTGGAAAACCAGGAAGTAGACATAATACTGGTAGTAAAAGTGCTAGCTTCAATAGAAGTTGCAGAAAGGGATCTAGTCTAAGTAAGGCTGATCAAAATAGATTAAAGAATATAATCTAATAAATTTTGAAGGAGGAATAGAAGATGGCAAGAGTTAAGAATGGAGCAGTTACAAAAGCTCGTCATAAAAAAGTTTTAAAAGAAGCTAAAGGTTACTTTGGTAGTAAACATAGATTATATAAAACAGCTAAAGAACAATTAATGCATTCTGGACAATACGCATTCAGAGATAGAAAACAAAAGAAAAGAGATTTCAGAAAGTTATGGATTACAAGAATCAATGCTGCTTGTAGATTAAATGATATTTCTTATTCAAGATTTATTGAAGGTTTAAATAAAGCTGGTGTTGAAGTTAATAGAAAGATGTTAAGTGAAATCGCTATTAATGATCCAAAAGCATTTACTGAATTAGTTAAAGTTGCTAAAGATGGTAAAGCAGGAAAAATTAAACCAGCTACAGAAGTTATAGGAAATGAAGTAACTATCGGAGCTGCTAAAAAAGCTGCTGCTAAGAAAGAAGTTAAAGCAGAAGTAAAAGAAGATAAAAAGGAAGAAAAGAAAACTACAACTAAGAAAGCAACTACTGCTAAAAAAGAAGTAAAAGAAGAAAAGGCAACAACTAAGAAAGCAACTACAGCTAAGAAAACAACTACAACTAAAAAAGCTACAACTGCTAAAAAAGAAAAATAAAAAAATAAACATATTAGTGAATTGACTGGTCTAGTGCCTAAGGGTGATTGGTTTTGGAAACTAATAGAAGATTAAAACGAAAAGGAGAATTATAAAAATGACTGTTATATCAATGAATTATTTATTAGAAGCTGGTGTTCAATTCGGACATCAAAAAAGAAGATGGAATCCAAAAATGAAGGAATATATCTTCACTACAAGAGATGATATTTATATTATCGATTTACAAAAAACTGTTAAAAAATTAGAAGAAGCTTATGAAGCAATGAAAGAAGTAGCTGCTAATGGTGGAAAAGTTTTATTTGTAGGAACTAAAAAACAAGCTCAAGAAGCTGCTGAAGAATGTGCTACAAGAACAAATATGTTCTTTGTTAATGAAAGATGGTTAGGTGGAACTTTAACTAACTTCAAGACTATCCGTTCAAGAATTAGAAGAATGGAAGAAATCGAAACTATGGAAAATGATGGTACTTTTGAAGCTTTACCTAAAAAAGAAGTTATTAAAATTAGAAAAGAATATGATAAGTTAAATAAAAACTTAAGAGGAATTCGTGAAATGAAGAGAATGCCTCAAGCTATGGTTATTGTTGATCCTCGTAAAGAAGAAATAGCTATTAAAGAAGCTCATATCTTAGGAATTCCAGTATTTGGTGTTGTTGATACTAACTGTGATCCAGATATGGTTGATTATGTTATTCCAGGTAATGATGATGCAGTAAGATCTGTAAAATTATTAATTGGTGCTTTAACTAATGCAATTGCTGAAGTTAATGGAAATGAAGTAATTGATTATATTACTGAAGATGATAAAACTAATAAAGAAGAAGTTTTAGAAAAAGAAGTAAAAGAAGAGAAAAAGACTACTAAGAAAGAAGAAAAGAAGGAAGTAAAAGAAGAGACTCCTTTAGTAAAAGAAGAAGTTAAAGAAGAAAAGAAACCAGCTAAGAAAGCAGAAAAGAAGGAAGAAGATTTAAATTCATTAACATTAGCTGATTTAAAAGCAAAAGCTAAAGATGCTGGAATCAAAGGTTATTCAACTATGAAGAAAGCAGAAATTATTGAAGCTTTAACTAAGTAATTTTACATATAAAGGAGTGAATAATCACTCCTTTTTTCTAAATATAGTGTATAATTAATAAGGAAAGATTGGAGGATTAATATGTTTAGTGCAAGTGATGTAAAAGAATTAAGAGAAAAAACTGGCGCAGGTATGATGGATTGTAAAAAGGCATTAGATGCTTGCGAAGGAAATATGGAAAAGGCTATTGATTGGCTTAGAGAAAAGGGTATTGCTAAAGCAGCTAAGAAAGAATCAAGAATTGCTGCTGAAGGAATTACTGAAGTAGCAGAAAATGGAAATGATGCAGTTATACTTGAAGTTAACTGTGAAACAGATTTCGTTACTAAAAATGAAAAATTTACTAATTTAGTAAATGAGATAAGAGATACTTTAATGAGTAGTGATGCTAAAACAACAGAAGAAGCAAAAGAAGTTAAACTTTCTAGCGGTAAAACTGTTGAAGAAGCTATAGTTGAAGCAACTGCTACAATTGGAGAAAAAATTTCATTTAGAAGATTCGAAAGAATAACTAAAAATGATGATGAAGTATTTGGTATTTATTCACATATGGGTGGAAAAATTACTGTAGTAGTTGTAGTAAAAGGATCAAATGTTGATGTAGCAAGAGATGTAGCTATGCAAGCATGTGCTATGATTCCAGTAGCTGTAAATCGTGATAATGTTCCAACTGAAATGGTTGAACATGAAAAAGAAATGATTTTAGCTGAAATTAAAAATGATCCTAAGAATGAATCTAAATCAGAAGAAATCTTAGATAAGATGGCTACTGGTAGATTATCTAAATTCTTTAAAGAAAATTGTTTAGTAGAACAAGATTTTATTAAAGATTCATCTATGACTGTAGCTAAATATGCTGAAGCTAATGGATGTGAAGTTGTATCAATGGTAAGATATGCTGTTGGTGAAGGTATTGAAAAACGTCAAGAAAACTTTGCTGAAGAAGTAGCAGCTCAAATGAACGCAGTAAATTAAAAAGAAAGAAAAATCTTTCTTTTTTTTTATTTTTCTACTATACTTGTATATATAATAGAGGTGAGTATATGAAAAATGATAATATTAAGAAGATAGATGAGCAAATAGAAAATTTAAAAAATGCTTCTAAGAAAAAAGAAAAAGAAACTGAAATCATCATAGATAAAAAATATGAATATGATGATATTGGTGATGGAGATACTAAAAAAATAGAAGACATTGAAGATATACAAGTAGAAGATGATATAGATAAAACAAAAGAAATAGAAAAAATGTCTGATGTAGTAGAAGAAAAAGAAGAGGAAATAAAAGAAGAAATAAATGAAGAAATCAAACAAGAAGAAAAAGTAAATTCTAAAAAGAAAAGTAAATTGATTCCTATATTAATTATTTCAGGAATAGTATTAGTAATTATTATAATTGTTGTATTATTGTTGTTACTAAAGCCTAAGACTGAAAATAAATCTAGTAATAAAGAAAAATCACTTACTAAAAATGAAGAAAAAGAAATAATTAAAGGATATGGTGATGCTTTAAAAGGCGTTCTTGCTGTATACTTTGAAAAAGAAAATGTATTATTAAAATATGAAGATGCAATTAAATTAATTGATTATAAACATAAAGTAGTATGTGATACTCATGAAATATATGAAGATGGATTAGTATATTTAGATAAATGTACGATAGATGGCAAGAAAACGACTTATTCTTATGGTACGAAACAAGAAAAAAAAGAAGAAGCTAAAATAAGTGAAGATGCTATTAAAGTATATGTGTCTAAGAAAAGTAATAAAGCTACTTTGGTAGAGCCTAAAGATAAAGATAATTATGATTTATATACTTTTGAAATAGATGGGTCTTATTCTGATTTAACTTTATTAAGTGAGGCTAGTGATTATATATTTTATAGTGATTCTGATTATAATGTTCATATGCTTAATTTTAAAACTAATAAAAAGGTTATGGATAGTTTAACATATGAATCTGTTCTTCCTATTAAAGTTGGTTCTTTATATGATACTAAGTATGTAGCTATTAAAATTAATAATAAGTGGGGAATATATAATATAACTAATAATGAAAGAGTTGTAGCACATAAATATGATAGTGTAGCATTAACACTTAATATGGGAATAAGTGGTCCTGCAGTGGAAGTAAATAGTTTAGATGATGGAATAATAGCTGTAGCTAATTATGATGATACTGCATCATATGGAGTAATTGATTATCACAGTGGTAAAGAGTTAATAAAACAAGAATATAAATCTATGTTAAAGAGTGGAAATTATTTATGGGCTGTTGACTATTATGGTGATGGACATATTTTTGATTATAATGGAAATGAATATTTAAATGATAAGTATGATAGAATTTATTGGATAGTAGATGGTAAATATATCTTAGTAAATTATAAAGATGAAATTAAACTTGTTTCTATTAAAGGAAAAGATATTTATTCATATGGTAAAGTTAATGTAGGTAATATTAATTATGGATTATCATATAATGATGGAGCACTTTTCCAATTTGATAATCCTGAAAAAGATGAGAGTGATTATAATACAGGATGTATTGAATTAATATATGATTCTTCTACTAAAAAAGGAGAAGTTAAAACTACATTTTGTGGTGGAATTGCTAAACCAATACTTTATTTATATCCTAAGAAAACAACAAAAGTAACAGTTAGTTTTGAACATCCTGAATACTTAGAAACTACTTATCCTAAATTCATTGATAAATGGGAAGTTAGGGCTCATAGTAATGGTGATTTATATGATAATAATGGTGCTTATTACTATGGATTATATTGGGATGAGAAACAAGTACATAGTGTTGATTTCTCTACTGGTTATTATGTGGATAAAGATAATGCTATTGATTTCTTAGAAAAGAAATTATCATATATTGGTTTATCTAGACGCGAAGCTAATGAATTTATAATGTATTGGTTACCAATATTAGAAAAGAATGAAAAGAATTTAGTTTATTTTGAATTAACTGAGGAAAGAGAAAGTTATAATAAAATAAATATTGATCCTAAACCAGATTCATTATTAAGATTAGTAATTCATATTAAAAAGGTTGATAAAAAGATTGATATTCCTAAACAAAATTTAACAAAATTCCAAAGAAAAGGTTTTGTTGCTGTTGAATGGGGAGGAACAACTTATTAAAAAAATTAACAAGTAGTGAAATACTACTTGTTTTTTTTGTATATTTTGATATAATATAGTCGCATACAAGGGGATGAGTGCGATGAGTAATACTAAGAAAAAATCTACTAGTAAAAAGGTAGATAAGAAGCTTCAAGAGTTATTAAAAGATAAAAAAGAAATTGAAAACACTACAGATATTAAAAGTAATAGTAAACCTAAAAAAGCAGCTACTACAAAGAAAACTGCGTCTAAAAAAACTACTACTACAAAGAAAACTACTTCAACTAAGAAGACTACTACTAAGAAAGCAACTACTAAAAAATCTACTACTAAAAAGACTACTACAAAGAAAGCTCCAGTAAAAAAAGAGAGTGTTAAGAAGACAACTACTCCAAAAAAGAGTAAAACTATTACTATTACTAGCGAAGAAAAGAAAAAATTAAATAAAAAAAGAACTATTGGTGAATCTACTTTAAAGTTAAATGAATTATCTGAACAAATTAGAGATTTGTATGAAAAAGTAGATGAAAAAAAAGAAGAGACTAAAGAGCCTATTTCTATAGAAAATCTATATGTTCAAGAGAAAATTGATGATGAAAGATTAGATAAGGTTTATGTTATATTAAATAGAATAACTATAATACTATTTATTATATTTATGATTCTTTTACTTTCATTTATAGCTTTTGTTATTTATATATGTACTTATTAGTACATTTTTCTTTATTTTAAATTTAAAATATAATATAATTATTTTAAGGAGAGATAAAATGGATACTGATGAATTAATATTAGATGTTACTGATAAAATGGACAAAACAATTGAAAATTTAGGAAAGAGATTTGCTACTGTTAGAGCAGGACGTGCTAATCCTTCTAGTTTAGATGGGGTTATGGTTGAATATTATGGGTCTATGACACCTCTAAAACAATTAGCTACTATTTCTGTACCTGAAGCTAGACAATTATTAATTAAACCTTTTGATAAAGGTGCGTTAGCTGGTATTGAAAAAGCAATTTTAGCTTCTAATTTAGGATATAATCCTGGTAATGATGGTGAAACTATTAGAATAGTTATTCCTGAACTTACTGAAGAGAGAAGAAGAGAACTTGCAAAACAAGTAAAAGCTATTTCAGAAGATGCTAAAGTATCAGTTAGAAATATAAGACATGATGGTTTAGAAGAATTAAAGAAATTAGAACTTCCTGAAGATGAAGAAAAAGGTGTAGAAAAAGAAATTCAAGATTTAGTAAATGATTATAATAAGAAAATTGAGAGTTTATTAAAAGAAAAAGAAGAAGAATTACTTACTGTATAGTGAGTAATTTTTAAATACAGGTGGGTTTTATGGATATAGATGAAATAATAAATAGTTTAAGTAATGATGAGAAAAAAAGATTTAATGAACATACAGCTAGTGAATATTTTAGAAGCTTATATTATTCAGAGAAGTTTATTATGATAATGAAAAAAATGAATAATGTGAATGAAAAATTAAGTGAAGATGATTGGAATTATATAATAGATAAATTGTTTTTAGTTACTTATAAAGCTATTTTAGAAGAAGATTCTGTTAAATTTATTGATAAAATAAAATATATTTTTAATCGTATATGTCTTAAGGTGTTTAAAGATGGTAAGATTCATAATGAATGTACAAAGATGATTAAATTTATTGATTCTATTAATTATGAAGATGAAATTAATGAAGATTTATTATATGGATTAGAAATAGTAGATGATGTTAGAAGTGAATATAAACTTTCTATTTTATTAAAACAACATCGAGAAGCTGCTATATTTAGAGATACTCAAGATACTTTTATTGATTCATATAAAGAATCCACAACTGGAAGTATGACTAGTCAAGATATAGTTAATATAAATTGTATGGATAGGGCATATTTTCGTTTAAAAGAACTTGTAAAAGAATATTAAAAGTGTTATAATTTATACATCGATGGAGATATAGGAGTAGTAGTAAATGATTACTTTTAGAGAGAGTATGGTAGGTGCAAATACTTAAGTATAGTTTATGAATTCGCCTGTGGAGTTCTTATTAATAGTAAGCGTATATCTTGCGTTAAAAGATTAGAGTGTATAGTAATAACTATAAAATAAGGTGGTACCGCGATATTTCGTCCTTATGTTTATAGTTATTTTTTTTGGGGGAATAATATGAAAAGGTTTATATTTGATTTAGATGGTACATTATTAACTGGAGATTTTAGTGAAGAACATAATTTTTTTCATTCAATTTATGGGAAAGATAGTTATAAATTAAGTGATAATGTAGTAAAGTATTTAGATAGTTATGAAAAAAAGAATAAAAAATATGATAGAGAAGAGTTAAGTAAGTATTTGACTATTGTGAGTGGGCTTAATGTTACACCTCAGGTTATAGATGGTTGGAATGAAATAGTTGGTTTTATTCCTAGTGTAATTGAAGATGGTGTTTTAGATATACTTGAATATTTAAAGAGTAAAGATTATAGTTTAGCTGTTTTAACTAATTGGTTTGGAGTAGCTCAAAAGAAAAGATTAGAAAGAGCTGGATTATTAGAATATTTTGATGATGTATATACAGGTGATATGGTATTAAAACCACATAAAAGTTCTTATTTATGTGCAAAGAATCAATTTAATATAGATGAATGTGTAATGGTTGGAGATAATTTATTAAAAGATTATATTGCTCCTAGATCGGTTGGTATGCATTCAATAATATATGATAAAAAGGATATACAACATAAAACTGTTACTAAAGTAAAAAAAATGAATGAGATAAAAGAAAAATATTAGGAGGATATATGGAAAATAAAAAGGTATTAGAAGTAAAAGAATTAATGAAAAGTGATTTAGTTGATTCAATTGATATGAATTCATTAAATGATTTAAAAGTAAAATATTTAGGTAAGAAAGGTTTAATTACTCTTCTTAATAGTGAAATTAAAAATATTCCAAATGAAGAAAAAAAAGATTTTGGAATGATGGTAAATGAACTTAGAAATGAATTTAATAATTATTATGATTCTACTAAAGAAAAATTAGATTTAGAAGAATTAAATAAAAAATTAGAAAATGAAACAGTAGATATTACTCTTCCTTCTACTAAAGTTAAATTAGGTGCTCCTCATATATTAGAAAAAGTAATTGAGGAAGTAGAAGATGTATTTATGTCTATGGGATATGATGTAGTAGATGGTCCTGAAATTGAAGAAGATAAATACAACTTTGAAATGTTAAATATACCTAAGGGACATCCTGCAAGAGATGCACAAGATACTTTCTATATTGAAGGAGAGGAAATATTACTTCGTAGTCAAACAAGTCCTGTTCAAGTTAGAACTATGTTAAAGGGTGAAGGGAAAACTCCAATTAGAATGATTTGTCCAGGTAAGACTTATAGAAGAGATGATGATGATGCAAGTCATTCTCATCAATTTATGCAAATTGAAGGATTACTTGTTGATAAAGATATTAGTTTAAGTGATTTAAAAGGTACTATGGATATTTTATTTAAAAGATTATTTGGTAAGAATATAGAAACTCGTTTTAGACCAAGTTATTATCAATTTACTGAACCTTCTGTAGAAGTAGATATTACATGTGTTAATTGTCATGGAAAAGGATGTAATGTATGTAAAAATACTGGTTGGGTTACAGTAGTTGGTGCTGGAGTAGTTCATCCAAATGTACTTAGAATGAGCGGATATGATCCAGAAGTATGGAGTGGATTTGCTTTTGGTTTTGGAGCTGAACGTCTTGCTATGATGAAATATGATATTAATGATATAAGAACTTTCTATAATGCAGATTTAAGAGAAGCACATACATTTGATAGGGAGGATGAAGAATAATGATAAGTTTAAATTGGGTAAAAGATTATATTGATATAGAAGATCAAGATGTTTATGAACTTGCTACTAAAATTACTAAAGCAGGTATTAATATTGAAGGTGTTTATACTAAAAAAATTAATAATTTAGTAATTGGTGAAGTAGTAGAATGTAATAATCATCCAGATAGTGATCACTTACATGTATGTAAAGTAAATATTGGTGAAGAAGTCCTACAAATAGTATGTGGAGCTCATAATGTACGAGTTGGAATCAAAGTAATAGTAGCTAAAGTTGGAGCTATATTACCAGGTGATTTTGAGATAAAGAAAAGTAAAATTCGTGGTGTAGAATCATGTGGTATGATTTGTGCACTATTTGAATTAGGTTTAGAAGAAAAAACAGAAGAAAACTATAATAAAGGAATTGAAGAGTTAAATAGTGATGCTCCAATTGGAGAAGACCCTATTAAATATTTAGGACTAGATGATACTTTATATGATTTAGATATCCATAAGCATCGTAATAATGATTGTTACTATCATATTGGATTTGCTTATGAAATAGCTTGTATTTTAAATAGAAAAGTAACTCTTCCTAATTTAGAATATAGTCCAATTGAAGATAAAATTAATTTTGATTTAAAAGTAGATACTTCTAAATGCAGTTATTATGTAGCACGTGAAGTTAGAAATGTAAAAATAGGTGAATCACCTGAGTTTATTAAAAAAAGATTAATCTCTGCAGGTATGAGACCAATTAATAATGTAGTAGATATTTCTAATTATGTAATGCTAGAGTTTGGTCAGCCATTACATTTCTTTGATAAAGATAAATTAGGAAATAAAATAGTAGTAAGAGATGCAAAAGATGGTGAAGAAATTACTACACTAGATGGAAAGGTTAGAAAACTAGATTCTAATGATATAGTTATTACTGATGGTGAAAAGCCAGTATGTATCGCTGGAGTTATGGGTGGAGAAAATACTGAAGTAGACCTTAATACTAAAAATATTTTAATTGAGTCTGCTATATTTGATCCTGTTAGTATTAGATATACTTCTCGTAAATTAGAACTTCCTAGTGAAGCTTCTATCAGATATGGAAAAGGTCTTTCTTTTGAATATACAGAAATGGCTTCAAGACGTGCTTGTCACTTACTTGAAAAATATGCTTCTGCAGAAGTAGTAGATAGTTTTGTATTAGTAGATAGGGAAGATCATACTGAAAAAGTATTAGAATTTGTACCTAGTGATGTTGATAAAATATTAGGTATTACTATTTCAGAAGATGATATGAAAAATGAACTAGATAGATTAGATTTCCCATATGAATTAAAGAATGGTAAATTTATTGTTACTATTCCAAGAAGAAGATTAGATATTGATGCTAATGTTAATGATATTGCTGAAGAAATTGGTAGATTATTCGGATATAATAATTTAGTAAGTTCTCTTCCTAGTGTTACTGTTAGACGTGGAGAATATATAGGTGATGTTAAATATCGTAAGATGGTATCTAAAAGACTTAGAAGTTTAGGTTTAAATGAAGTTAAGACTTATACTTTAGTAAATCCAGAAATGGCTAGTAAGTTTATTTATGAAGATAGAAAGCCAATTCAATTACCTAATCCAATGAGTGTTGATAAAAGTGTAATTAGAACTACTTTAATTCCATCACTTATGAATGTATATGAATATAATAATGCTAGAGGAGTAAAAGATATTTCTATTTATGAAATAGCTAAAACATATGATGTTAATTATATAGAAACTACTAAAGTATCAGGATTAATGACTGGTAGTTATTTAACTAGTAGTTGGAAAGATGATATTAAAATTGACTTCTTTGTAGTTAAAGGTATTGTTGAAGATTTATTAGGATATATGGGTTATAATGGTAGATATTCATTTGTTAGAAGTGAATGTAAAGATCTTCATCCTGGTGTACAAGCAAATGTTATATTAGATGGTAAAGTAATAGGTATAATAGGTAAAGTTCATCCATCTATTACTAAAAAAGATATATTTGTATTTGAATTAAACTTAGATAGTCTTTATGGAAAAACAAGTAAATTAAAATATAAAGAAGCATTTAAATATCCAAGTATTTCTAAAGATATGGCTTATGTATTAGATAGAAATATATTAGTAGATGAAGTTATTAAGACTATTAAGAAAGCATCTAGTAAGATTCTACAAGAAATTGAAGTATTCGATGTATATGAAGGAGAAAACATTGATTCTACTAAGAAAAGTGTAGCTTTTAAATTAGTATTTAATGGAATTGATAGAACATTAACTGATGATGAAGTAATGAATGATTTTAATAAAATAATTGATAAAGTTATACAAAATCATAATGCAGAATTAAGAGATAAATAATTTAATTTATCTCTTTTCTTTTTTTCCTTTTAGTTGTAAAATGATAATAATAGGAGAGTGAAAAGATGGAAGAAAAAGAAGAAAAAGTTGAAGTTTTAGAGGAAGAGAAAAAAGAAATTCCTAAAAAAGAAAACAAGCATAGTGTAATTTTAATGTTTTCTATTTTAGGAGCAGTAGTATTTATGCTACTTATTATAGCGTCTATATTTTTCTTAGTTCCTTTCTTAAATGGAAAGAAGACTACTAAGACAGGTGTTGATGCTAAAGATGTAAAATCAGAATATAGAATGAGTGGTAATTCGTTAGAAAATTTTGATTTAACATTTTTAAAATTAGAAAATAATGGAGAAAACAAAGTATATTCACCACTATCAATTAAATATGCTTTAGCTATGTTAAGTGAAGCTAGTGATGGTACTACAAAGGCACAAATTGATGCAGTTATTGGTGATTATAAATCTAAGAAGTATCCTAATAATGAGCATATGAGTTTTGCTAATGCTATGTTTATTAGAAATACTTTTAAAGATGCAGTTAGAGAAGAATATACAAAAGTATTAGCAGGCAAATATAATGCAGAAGTAAAAATAGAGGATTTTAATAGTGCAGAGCCTATGAATAAATGGGCAAGTGATAAGACTTTTAATTTAATTAATAATTTATTTGAAGATGAAAAAGTTAAAGATCAAGATTTTATTTTAACTAATGCTTTAGCTATTGATATGAACTGGAATAATCAAATTCAATGTGCTTCAGGTGGAAAGATTCCATGTATTAAGTATTCTATTAGCTATCAACATGAAAAAGAAAAAGGAAAAGACTATGAATTTGGTGATTATGTAAGTAGCATATATTCTGATCAAGATTATCATTCATTAACATTTAATGGTAAAGAAAATACTAAATCAGTAGAAGTAAAAGCAGCATTTAATAGATACGATGCAGTTAAAGAAATTGGTGAAGAAAAAATACGTGAAGAAGTTGGTAATGCTTATAAAGAATGGTTAAACTCTAGTGATGCTAAGTATTTTATTGATGATGAGTATTATCCAAAAGATGTTAATAAATACTTAAATAGATATATTAAAGAGTTAAATGAAAATTATGGTAGAGAAGATACTTCTACAGACTTTATGTTATATACAGATGATAATGTAAAAGCATTCGCTAAAGATTTACAAAAATATGATGGTACAACATTACAATATATTGGTATTATGCCTAAAAATGTTGAATTAAATAAATATATTGAAGATGTAAGTGTTGAAGATATTAATAATATTATTAATAATTTAAAAACAATGAAAAAAGAAAACTTTAAAGATGGTGTTGTTACTTTAGTACAAGGATATATTCCACTATTTGATTATGAATATAAATTAGATTTAATGGATGATTTAAGTAAATTAGGTATTACAGATGTATTTGATATTAATAAAGCTGATTTATCTAATATGTTAGGTAAAGATAGTAAAGAATATATTAGTGATGCTTCACATAAAGCTAAGATTGAATTTTCTAATGATGGTATTAAAGCTGCTGCAGTTACTGCTTTAGGTGGTGAAGGAGCTGCTGGTGGAGGTTTTGATTACTTCTATGAAATACCAATAGAAAAAGTAGATATTACATTTGATAAACCATATATCTATATAATTAGAGATAAAGATAGTGGAGAAGTATGGTTTATGGGTAGTGTATACGAAGCAAAATTAAAATAATAAAAGGCTAGAAATCTAGTCTTTTTTTAATTTTTATAGTAAAATAATGTTGGTGGTAGTATGCAACTAACTTATAATAATAAAGATTATGATATTGTTATAAATAAGAAATTTAGTCAAAAAAACACTTATATTAGAGTAAAAAAAGATTTAAAAGTAACAGTTACTACTAATTATTTTATAAGTAATCATTCAATAGATAAATTAATAAGAGAAAATTATGATAGAATTTGTAAGATGATAGATTTTCAAGAAAAGAAAGTTAAAAATAATAATGGTTTCTTTTATTTAGGAAAACAATATGTAGTAATACGTTGTGATAAAAAAGGAATTACTTTTGATGAAAATAAGGTATATATTGGTAATGATTTTGATATAGATAATTGGTATAAAAAAGAGGCTAAAAAATTATTTTTAGAAAGACTTGATTATAATTATTCTAAGTTTACTAAAAAAATACCTTATCCAAAACTTAGAATTAGAAAGATGACTACTAGATGGGGAGTATGTAATATAAATACTCATATAATTACACTTAATCTTGAATTGATAAAAAGAGATATACCTTATTTAGATTATGTTATTATACATGAAATGAGTCATTTGATACATCCTGATCATTCTAGAAGTTTTTGGAAATTGGTTGAAGAAAATATGCCGGATTATAAAAAATATAGAGAAGAAATGAAGGAGTTTTAATGGTAATTACAAGTTTAGAAAATCAAAGAGTAAAAGATTTGGTGAAATTACAAAGTAAAAAATATAGAGATAGCACTAATAAGTTTTTAGTAGAAGGATATCATTTAGTAGAAGAGACTTATAAAAGTAATATTTTAAAAGAAGTATTTGTTTTAGAAGGTATGAAAGTAGACTTAGATATTCCTATTACTTATGTTAGTAGTGAGGTTATGAAAAAAATAACTACTACTGATACTTATTGTGATATTATAGGTTTATGTGAAAAAATTAATAGTAGAGAAATTATAGGTAATAAAATACTATTATTAGACGATATACAAGATCCAGGTAACTTGGGTACTATTATTAGAAGTAGTGTAGCTTTTAATGTAGATACTATTATTCTTTCACTTAATACAGTAGATTTATATAATCCTAAAGTATTAAGATCTACTCAAGGAATGTTTTGTCATATTAATATAATCACTATGGATTTAGTAGACGCTATTAATATTATTAAAGATAAAAATATTACAGTTTATGGTACTAATGTTAATGTTGGAGTTGATGTTAGAAGTATCAGTGATACAAGTAGTTATGCATTAATAATGGGTAATGAAGGTAATGGTGTAAAAAAAGAAATTCAAGATATGTGTGATAAGAATTTATATATTAAGATGAATAAAAATACAGAAAGTTTAAATGTAGGAGTAGCTTGTAGTATATTATTATATGAATTGGAGAAGTAATATGGATAAAGTGTTAATTGGTAAAATTGTATCTACTCATGGTATTAAAGGAGAATTAAAAATCTTATCAGATTTTTCTTATAAAGATAAGGTGTTTGTAGTTGGTAATAAATTAATAATAGATGATAAAGAATATATTATTAAGAGTTATCGTGTTCATAAGAATTTTGATATGGTTACTTTGAATGATTATAAAGATATAAATGAAGTATTATTCTTGTTAAAGAAAGATGTATATGTTTCTAAAGAAGAGTTAAATCTTAATAATGATGAAGTATTGGATGAAGATTTAATTACTTATAAAGTATTGACAAATACTTCTAAAGTTGGAATAATAAAGGAGATTTTTAAAGCGAGCGAAACTAATAAAATATTAAGAGTTTTATTTGATAAAGAAGTATTAATTCCTTATAGTTTTATTAAGAAAATAGATAAGGATAAAAAAGAAGTTACTGTAGAATTAATTGATGGAATGAATTAGGTGGTAGAATGAAAATAGATATTTTAACAATATTCCCTGAAATGTTTGAAGGAGTATTTACTGAGTCAATTATTAAAAGGGCTAGAGAAGAAAAAAAGGTTGAAATTAACTTAATTAATTTTAGGGATTATACTCTTGATCCTCATAATAAGGTTGATGATACTCCATATGGTGGGGGAAGTGGTATGGTTTTAATGTGCCAGCCAATATTTGATTGTGTAAAAGCTATTAAAACAAATGATTCTAAAGTTATATTACTTACTCCTAGTGGAAAAGTTTATAAACAAGAAATGGCTTATGACTTATCACATGAAAAACATTTAATTATAATTTGTGGTCATTATGAAGGGTTTGACGAAAGAATTAAAAGCATATGTGACTTAGAATTAAGTATAGGAGATTATGTATTAACTGGTGGAGAAATACCAGCTATGGTGTTAGTTGATTCTATTACTAGATTACTTGATGGAGTGATTACTAAAGATTCTCATATTAATGATTCTTTTAATAATAATTTACTTGATTATCCAACATATACAAAACCTAGAGTATATGAAGGAATGGAAGTGCCTGAAGTACTTTTAAATGGGAATCATAAAAAAATAGATGAGTATCGTTTGAATGAACAAATTCGAATTACTAAAGAAAATAGACCAGATTTATTAGATAAGTAGGTGAAGTTATGTATTCTGTTGATAATAAAAAGAAAAATAAATATAAATTAATTGATAAGACTGAATTAATAGAATTAGATGGTTTTATGATGGGTTCTAAGAATAAAGTTTATAAGATAAATGGAAATAGTGTAAGAGATATTAAAGTTATTAATACAAAGTTAGCCTCTTCATTAGTAAATAAACAAGTTTCTAAGAAATATGAAAAATTAATTAGTTATCTAACAGATTTATTAATAGATGATGATGATAGTGGAGATAGTTTAAGAGAAGCTCTAAATCAAATAGAAAAATTTAGACAAGAAGTAAAAAATAAGTATAGAAAATATTTAAAACAAAAAGAATTAGAAGTTATGTCTAAAAAATTAGTTATATTACAAAAAGAAGCAAATAAAAGACTTTTAGAGATAAATAGTTTTTATAAATATGAAAATGAAAATAGAAGAAGTAAATAATACTTCTTTTTTTAATTTTATTATGTTATAATTCTTATAGTAGAGTAATATACTATAGGGGTATAGTTAGAGGTGATTTTATGGATGATAAAAATAATAAGTTTCAATTTGTTGACTTAGATGATATTACTGATAATTCAGTAAAAAGTAATATAGAAATAGTGTCATCTCCAGATAAGGTAAAAGTTGATAATTTAGATTCTAGTTTGGAAGAGGAAAAAGTAATAGAAGAAGATAAAAAAGAGACAGATGATACTAATATAGAAATAGAAATATCTAAAAAGAGACATATTAGTTTTGAAGCTAGAATAGTTATATCAGTAATTGCTATTTTAATATTATTCGTTGGAGCATGTTTCTTAGGGTTAAAAGTTATTAATCATACTACAACAAAATTAGTTGGTTATAAAGAAAATGGAGATTTTACATATCAATTATGTTTAAAAAATGCTACATGTGAACCTGAGAATATTACTTATCATGGTGAAGATGTTAATATTATTAAATTAAATTTTAAATATGATGCTAATTATGAAGAAAAAATTAATCATAATAAAAATTATCGTGTTACTAGTATTATAAGAGCATATTCTAAGGGTAGGAAAGATTTACTATATGAAAAAGAAAATGATTTAATTGATAGAACTAATATATCTGATAATACTGATAAGATTTCAATTAATGAGATAGTTGTAGTTGATTATTCTAAATATAGAGATTTAGTTAAAAATTATTCAAATAATGAAACACAGGCTGAAGTTATTTTATATTTAGAAGAGAATAATGAGACTAGAAAGATTGCTTCTTTAACAATACCTCTTACTAATAATGATTTTGAATTAACTAAATATACAACTACTAATGCCTTTAGAAATGCTAAAGTCGAAGTTAATGTATGGGATACATATTCATTAGTATATTCAATAGCTACTTCATTTTTAACATTAATTTCATTAATTCTTATTTATAGAACTACACGTTTAGTATTAAAAGTTACTAATAATAAGAGTGATTATGAAATAGCTGTTGATGATTTATTAAAAGAATATGATAGTATTATAGTTATTGCTAGAGATGGATATGAATCTAATGAAGAAAAAGAAATTAATAAATTAGAGACATTTAAAGAATTATTAGATATTAAATATAAATTAAATAAACCAATTATCTTTTCTAAAATAAATGATGTTAAATGTGAATTTATAGTAGAGGGAGATAATGAATTATATAAATATATAATAAAAGAAGCAGATTTTATTAATTAAACTTGAAAATATTAAAAAATGTGTTATAATACAAGAAGAAAGGAGTGGGAATATATTCTCACTCTTATTATTTGGGAGGTGCTTATGAAAGAGAAAGTTATTGCTCTAGTAGATGAATCAATTAAAGAATTAAATATTTTTGTAGATGATGCATTTATTAGTGAAGAGGAAGGAAAAAAGATATTTAATATTGTACTTGATAGTGATAAAGTAATTGATTTAAATAGGGTGACTGAGGCATCAAGAATAATTAATAAGATTATGGATGATTCTAATTTATTAGGTGATACTGATGAGTTAGATATTTATTCAAAGGAGAAAGGTGAGTAAAATGGCAAAGAAAGCAGAAGAGAAAACAACAGGAATGAACGGAAAAGAATTTAAGAAAGCATTAGATAATATAGTATTAGAAAAAGATATTGATCCAGAAGTTGTATATAGTGCAATGGAGTTAGCTTTAACTAGTGCTTATAAGAAGAATTTTAATTCTAAAACAAATGTAAAGGTATTATTTGATCGTGATACTGGAGAAATTAAAGTATTTTCATTTTTAACAGTTGTTCCAGATGATAAAATGACTAAAGAAGAATATGAAGATGCTTTATTTGAAAAGTATGCTGACGATGAGGAACTTGATACTGAAAAGGAAGAAAATGAAGAAAGTGAAGAAGCACAAGAAGAAAAAGAAACAGTTTCATTCTTTAATCCTGAAACAGAAATTAAGTTAAGTGATGCAAAGAAAATTGATAAAACATTAGAAGTAGGAGATACTATTGATACTGAAGTTACTCCACATGACTTTGGTAGAGTTGCTGCTTCAACTGCTAAACAAGTAGTAGTTCAAAAGATAAGAGAAGCAGAAAGAAACAGTATTATGGATGAATTTGGTGATAAACAAGATGAATTATTAATAGGTACTGTTGCTTTAGAAGATACTGATAATTATTTTATTGATTTAGGTAGAACTAATGGTATTTTACCTAAGAAAGATTGTATCCCAGGAGAAAAAATTGAAATGGGAAGTCAAATCAAAGTATATGTATCTAAAGTAGATAATAGTGGTAAAAATTTATTAATACTTTTAAGTAGAACACATTTTGGTTTTGTTAAAAGATTATTTGAGTTAGAAATACCAGAAATTAATGATGGTACTGTAATGATTTATTCTGTTGCAAGAGATGCTGGAAATAGAAGTAAAGTAGCAGTATATTCAGAAAATCCTAATGTAGATCCAATTGGTGCTTGTATTGGAGAAAAAGGTAGTAGAATTGCTAGAATTATAGACGAATTACATGGAGAAAAATTAGATGTAGTTAAATATGATTCTGATCCTGCTGTATTTATTGAAAATGCACTTTCTCCTGCAAAAGATTTAACAGTAGCTATTACTGATCCTAAGAAGTTAGAGGCTATGGTTATAGCTGACGGGGATAATTTCTCATTAGCTATTGGTAAAAAAGGACAAAATGCAAGACTTGCTACTCGTTTAACTAAATTTAAGAAAATTGATATAAAAACAAGTGAACAAGCTCGTGAAGCTGGAATTAATTTTAGATAGAGGTTAGTATGAAAAATAGAAAGATACCTTTAAGAACTTGTATAGTTACTAAAGAAAATCTTCCTAAGAGTGAACTTTTAAGAATTGTTCGTACACCTGATGGTGATATAGAAGTAGATTTAACTGGTAAACTTAATGGAAGAGGTGCTTATATAAAGAAAGATTTAAGTGTACTTGAATCTTTGCAAAGATCTAAGATTCTAGAAAAAAAATTAGAATGTAAGATAGAGGATAGTGTATATGAGAAAATAAAAAATATAATAGAAAAGTGAGGTGGTCAATAGTGATGACATTAGAAGATTACGCTAATGACGTAGGAAAAACTGTTGAAGAAATTATGGCTTTATGCGATAAGATTGGAATTAACTACGAGGATAAAAACACATTATTAGATGATATTAGTATTACTCTTTTAGATAATGAAATGCAAGATGAAGAAGATTACATAGAAGGGGATATTGAAGAAATCGAAGAGAAAAGAATAGAAGAAGAAGTAACTGATAAAGCAGAAGAATTAGCTCAAAATACAAAAATAGATATGGAAGAGCAATCATTTACTAAAGTAAAACAAAATAAGCAAGTAAAGAAAACTGAAAATAATAAAAAAGACTTTCTAAAAGAAAGAAAGAAAATGTATAAGAATAAAGAAAAACTTCAAAGTAATGAAACAGAACAAGATGAGAATGTTATTCTTTATAAAGAGGGTATGACAGTTACAGAACTTGCTAATGCTTTAGATATAGCTCCTGTTGAAATAGTTAAAAAATGTATGGGACTAGGAGTTATGGCAAGTGTTAATCAATCACTTGATTATGATACATGTGAAATATTAGTTACTGATTATAATAAAGTACTAAAAAAAGAAGAACAAGCTGATATAACTAATTTTGAAAATTATGAAATAGAAGATAAGGCAGAAGATTTAGTAGAAAGACCTCCTGTTGTTACTATTATGGGTCATGTTGATCATGGTAAGACAACACTTCTTGATTATATTAGAAAAAGTGATGTAGTTAGTGGTGAAGCTGGTGGAATTACTCAAGCAATTGGTGCTTATTCAGTAAAGTGTAATGGAAAAACTATCACATTTATCGATACTCCAGGTCATGCTGCTTTTACTGAAATGAGAGCACGTGGTGCACAAATTACTGATATAGTTATTATTATTGTAGCTGCAGATGATGGTGTTATGCCTCAAACTAAAGAAGCAATAGATCATGCTAAAGCAGCTGGTGTTCCTATAATAGTTGCTATTAATAAAATTGATAAACCAGAAGCAAATGTAGATAGAGTTATGACTGGTCTTGTTGAAAATGGTCTTACTCCAGAAGAATGGGGTGGAGATATTGTTGTTAATAAGATTAGTGCTAAAAGTGGATTAGGTGTTGATGAATTATTAGAAAATATCTTATTAGTTGCTGAAATGCAAGAATATAAGGCTAATCCAAATAGATATGCAACAGGTGCAGTAGTAGAAGCTAGAAAAGATTCTAAAGTAGGAAGTATAGCTACATTATTAATACAAAATGGTACTCTACGTTTAGGAGATCCAATAGTAATTGGTAATTTTGCTGGTAAGGTTAGAACATTAAAAAATGATAAAGGACAAAATATTGTAGAAGCAGGTCCATCTACACCAGTAGAAGTAACAGGAATTAGTGAAGTAGCTACTGCTGGAGATAAATTTATGGCTTTTGAATCAGAAAAGAAAGCTAAAGAGGTTGCTGAAGCTAGAACATTAAGATCTAAAGAAAAAGATACTAACTTTAGTGGAATGAGCCTTGAAGATTTATTTGGAAGAATAAAAGAAGGGGAAAAAGAAATTAATGTAGTTTTAAAGGCTGATGTTAATGGTAGTTTAGAAGCTGTTAAAAATGCTTTAGAAAAAATTAATGTTGAAGGAGTTAGTGTAAAAGTAATTAGAGGTGGAGTAGGAGCTATTACTGAAAGTGATGTAGTACTTGCTAGTGCATCTAACGCATTAATTATTGGATTTAATGTAAGAGCTAATAATTCTACTAGTGATATTGCTAAAGAATATGGAATAGATATTAAGACATATGATATTATCTATAAAGTAGTAGAAGATATGGAAGCTGCTATGAAAGGTATGTTAGATCCAGAATATGAAGAAAAAGTAATTGGTACAGCAGAAATAAGACAAATATTTAAATTCTCTAAAGTTGGATTAATTGCTGGATGCCATGTAACAAATGGAGTTGTTAAAGTAGGGGCTAAAGCTAGAATTATTAGAGATGATATAGTTGTTTATAATGGTTCTATTAAAACTCTTCAACATGAAAAAGACCAAGTAAAAGAAATGAAGAAAGATATGGATTGTGGTCTTACTTTAGATAATTGTCAAGATTATAAAGAAAAAGACATCATTGAAGTATACGAATTAGTAGAAATAAAAAGATAATTATTGAGGTGATACTATGAGTATAAAAATAGAAAGATTAAATCATGCAATACAAGAAGAAATAAGTATGATTTTAATGAGAGAAGTAAAAGATCAAAATATTAAATTTGTAACTATTACTGGAGTAGAAACTACTAATGATTTAAGTTTTGCTAAAGTATATTATACAGTTTTAGATAAAGATAAAATGAATGAAACTAAAGAAGCTTTAGAAAAAGCAAGTTCATTTATAAGAACTAAGTTAGCTGAAAAGTTAGAAGTAAGACACACACCAGAATTAAAATTTATTTATGATACTTCTATTCTTTATGGAGAACATATTGATAAATTAATAGAAAAAATAAAAGAGGAAGAAAAGTAATTCTTTCTCTTTTATTATTTAATATAATATGTTAAAATTAATTTAGAATAGGAGTGGTATGATGAAGAAAGTATTTTTAATATTAGTATTATTATTATTTCCAATCGCAGTATTTGCTAAAACTCCAAATAAAGAAGAAACTTTCAAAGTAATAGAAGATATTACTAATGTAAGAGTAAGTGAAGATATTGAGATAGAATCTACTAAAATAGATAAATATAATATTATTTTTACTATTAATAATGAAGAAATTAAAATACCATATACATTTATGGATAATGAATTATCTTTTAAAGGTGGAGAATTAGTTATTAATAATAATAAAGTAGAAATAAATAATAATGATTATGCTTTTTATTTATATTCTATATTAGAAAATAAATCTACTATTCCATACGACTTAAATAATTATTATAATAATCAAACTATAAAAGAAAAAGTAGAAGAAAATTTTTCTTTAGAGTATAAAGAAAATACTAATACTTTTGGTATTACTTTAGAAAAAATAGATAATAATAAATATAGAATAATTTATAATTATTATTTAGATGGAGATTATCCAATAGTTGAATTAGATGAAGTAAGTGATGAATTTACTAATCCATCTACTGGTAATTATAATTTATTAATAACTATAATGCTTATATCTGTATTATGTATAGGTGTTTATACTTATGTTGATCCTAAAAAGAATAAATAGAGGTTTTTATGAAAAAGAAAAAAGAAAAGAAAAATAATGACTCATGGACATATATATTATTATTAACTACATTATTAATATTAACTGAGTCAATTAAAAACTATAATTTTGAGGTAATGGATGTTAAATTAACGTATGCAATATTCTTATTACCAATAGCTTATTTTTTAATTAATTATATTGCTAAAAAATATGATTATAAAAAAGCTATAGCTGCTATTGCAATAAGTGGAGTAGTATTTACTAGTTATAGTGTAGTAATGGCTTATTTTTTAGAAAGTAGATATATATTAAGAAGTTTAAGTGGAGAATTTTGTTCTTATGTAGTTAGTAGTTTTATTAATTTAACTATATATATGTTTTTATTAAATAATACAGAGTCTCCTAGATTATTAGTACTTTTTAATTATGTGTTTAGTTTAGTTATATATTATATGTTTTATACATTAATATATTTAAATATGATAATACTAGATACTTATTGGATAGGTTATTTTATAACACTAAGTATTCAATTATTTATATGTATAATACTTTCTATAGTAGATAGTAAAGTAAAAAGAGGACAATAAAAAAGAAGAATTAATTCTTCTTTTTTTATTATAATAATGTAGTTATTATTGAAAGAATTATTAGTATTAAGTTATGCATCATATGCATTGAGATAGTTGTGAATATATTATTAGTTTTAGTGTATGCACATGCAAATGCTACTCCTAAAGCTCCATATGGAATTATAAATAAATAATCAAGTAATGTTTCTGAACTTGTAATAACATGAGCTCCACCAAATAATATGAATGTTAATATATAAAATATCCATTTATTTTTAAAAGCATCTTTTATAGATTTTCTAAATACTATTTCTTCATTAAATGGAGCAAGTATTCCAGCGTCTATAACCATTATTAGTGGGAATGATTTAATTAATGTTTGAACTGTTTTTTCGTTAGCAGCACCACCTGCTTTTAATACAAAGTTTAATATATAATTACAAATAAACATAATTATTAAACCAATTATCCAATATCTAATACCAATATCTAAATAATCATCTTTATTTTTTATAAAATCTTTAAAATCTTTTTTTAAATCTTTTCTATAAATTATAAATAATATAAAAAATAATATTATTGTAGAAAATGTAGATAAAAGTGCACTCATCTTAGGAGTAATATTTTCTATATTTATATTAAATAATTTTACTGGTATATATTGTAGATATTTACTAAAATAAAATATACAAAATATAATAATACATTTAATAATTAATTTAAATTTCTTTTCAATTTTTTCCATATAATCACCATACTAATAATATCATAATTCTATAAGCTTGAAAAGATGTAAATAGAGATGTAAATTAACATTAATTTACATATTATTGTTGTATGAAGAAATATAATTGATATAATAGTAATTGTGAATAAATACTTGCATAATTCCTATATATATTGTATAATACATTATGTCTACCGGGACTCAGAGTAAGAATTTCCGACTTACCCTTAGTTCTAGGTGTATTATAAGAAAGGAAGTGTAAGAATGGCTCTAACAAAAGAGGCAAAACAAGATATCATCAAGAATTTTGCAAAGAGTAAAAATGATACTGGTTCTGCAGAAGTTCAAATAGCAATTTTAACACAAGAAATTAATGAATTAACAGAACATTTAAAAGTACATATTCATGATTATCATTCACGTAGAGGTCTTCTTAAAAAAGTTGGTCAACGTAGAAATATGTTACAATACTTAGCTAAGAAAGATATTCAAAGTTATCGTGAAGTAATTAAAAAATTAGGATTAAGAAAGTAGACACGTTTTTTGGTGTCTATTTTTTTTAGGAAAGAGGTAGTATATGAAAAGTAAAAAACAAGTATTTGAATTAGATTTTCATGGTAGAAAAATAGTTGTTGAACATGGTGAACTTGCTAAACAAGCAGATGGTGCAGTTTTAGTAAGATACAATGATACAGTTATTTTAACTGCAGCAGTTGTTTCTAAAAGTGTTAACTTATTAAGTGACTTTTTCCCATTAACAGTTAACTATCAAGAAAAACTATATTCAGTAGGAAAAATTCCAGGAGGATTCATTAAACGTGAATCTCGTCCAAGCGAAGCAGCTACACTTGCTGCACGTATGATTGATAGACCAATGCGTCCATTATTCCCAGAAGGATTTAAGAATGAAGTACAAGTTATTTCTACAGTTTTATCAGTAGATCAAGATTGTTCTCCTGAATTAACTGCAATGTTAGCTTCATCTTTAGCAGTATCTATTTCTAAGATACCATTTAATGGACCAATTGCTGGTGTAAAAGTAGGTAGAGTAGACGGAAAATTTGTAATTAACCCAACTCCAGAAGAATTAGAAAGAAGCGAGTTAGAGTTAACAGTTGCTGGTACAAAAGATGCTATTAACATGGTAGAGTCTAGTGCTAAACAAGTTAGTGAAGACATTATGCTAGAAGCATTAATGTTTGGACATGATGCAATAAAAGAATTAATTGCTTTCGAAGAGAAAATTATCAAAGAAATTGGTGTAGAAAAAATGGAATATGAAACACTAGTTCCTGAAGAAGATTTAGTAGAAAGAATTAAAGAATTAGTAACTAAGAGAATGGATAAAGCTCTTAGAATTAAAGATAAGTTAGAAAAATATGCAGCAATTGATGCAATTAAAGAAGAAATGAATGACTTATTCACTAAAGAAAATGAAGATACAATGAAAGAACAAGAATTAAAAGAATTATTAGTTAAAGTTCAAATGGTTGTATCTGATATTGAATATGAATTATTCAGAAGTATCGTAGTTAAAGAAAAAATAAGAGCAGATGGTAGAAAGATGGATGAAATTAGACCATTATCTACAGATATAGATTTATTACCTAGAACTCATGGATCTGCATTATTCACAAGAGGTGAAACTCAAGCATTATCTATTACTACATTAGGTGCTTTAAATGAACATCAAGTAATAGATGGTTTATCTATGGAAGATCAAAAGAGATTTATGTTACATTATAACTTCCCACAATTCTCAGTTGGTGAAACTGGAAGATATGGTGCTCCAGGTAGACGTGAAATTGGTCATGGTGCATTAGGAGAAAAAGCATTAGCTCAAGTTATTCCATCAGAAGAAGAATTCCCATATACAATTCGTGTTGTATCAGAAATTCTTGAATCTAATGGTTCATCTTCACAAGCTTCAATTTGTGCTGGATGTATGTCTCTAATGGCAGCAGGTGTTCCTATTAAAGCGCCAGTTGCTGGTATTGCAATGGGATTAATTACTCATGGTGATGATTATATAATTTTAACTGATATTCAAGGTATGGAAGATCACTTAGGTGATATGGACTTTAAAGTTGCTGGTACTGAAGAAGGTATTACTGCACTTCAAATGGATATTAAGATAAGTGGAATTAATAAACAAATTCTAAAAGAAGCATTAGCTCAAGCTAAGAAAGCTCGTATGGAAATCTTAAAAGTAATTAAAAAACAAATTAAAGAACCTCGTAAAGAAGTAAGTAAATATGCTCCTAAGATGGTTACATTCAATATTAATCCATTAAAGATTAAAGATGTAATCGGTAAAGGTGGAGAAATGATTACTAAGATTATTTGTGAAGCTTCAGGTGTTAATGAAGTTACAAATATAAATGCTGTTAAAGTAGAATTAGAAGATGATGGTAGAGTAATTATCTATCATTCAGATCAAGCTATTATTGATAAGACTCGTGCTATGATTGAAGAGATTGTAAGAGAAGTAGAAGTTGGAAAAATTTATGAAGCTAAGGTAGTAAAAGTTGAAGACTTTGGATGTTTTGTTCAATTATGGCCAGGTTGTGAAGGTATGGTACATGTATCTCAACTTGCTCATGAAAGAGTTGAAAAGGCAGGAGATGTTGTTAAAGTAGGCGATGAAATAATCGTTAAGGCTTTAGGAACAGATAAAAAAGGAAGACAAAACTTCTCAAGAAAGGAAGCACTACCTGCTCCTAAGAAAAAAGAGAAAAAAGAAGAGAAAAAGGAAGTTACTGAAAAGTAATTTCTTTTTTTTATTATTTATGTTATATTATGTGTAGGAGGTCTTTATATGGGTGAAATTATCAGAAAATTACTTAGATGGATTATATTTATTATAATAGTTGTATTGCTTATTTTATTAATTATTAAATTAGCTAATAAGAATGGTACTGGAAAGAAAACTAAGAAGATAGTAGATACTAGTGTACAAACTATTAAAAAGAATACAAAGGATTTAAAAGTTACTACTAAAAAGAAAAATAAAGCAAATAATTCAATAGAGGAAAATACTACAACAGAGGAAAATAACAGTATTGTTACTTCTACATTAGAAGTAAATACACCAGATACTTCTACTACTTCATATCTATATATTTTAGGAGTAGCAATTTTGGGTAGTGGAACTTATTATATTTATAGAAACAGAAAAGTAAGCGATTAAAAAGATTCATTATTGAATCTTTTTTTCATATATTTTAATAGGTGATATAGTGAAATTTGTTTATAGACTTATAATTATCTTATTAATGGTATTTAGTTTTTATTATACTAATAAAATAATAGATTTTTTAAAAGAAGCAGATCCTATTATGAAAGATATAAAAAAAACTGAAGATAAATATAAAATTGATTCAGTAGATGCTTTAATAGATGGGGATAATATTATACCGGGTAAGAATGGAAAAAATATTGATTATAAGAAGAGTTATTCTAAAATGAAAAGATATGGTGCATATAATGAATCATTAACTGTTTTGGAAGATGTTAAACCAGTAATATCTGTTGAAGATAATTATGATAAATATATAATTAGTGGAAATAAAGAAAAAAGAAGTGTAGCGTTAGTTTTTAAAGTATATAGTGATACTAATATAGATAACGTTTTAAAAATATTAAATAAAGAAAAAGTAAATGCTAATTTCTTTGTTGATGGAACTTATTTAGAAAATAATATTTTAAAACTTAAAAGTATGAAAAATCATGAATTAGAGTTATTAAGTTATAATAATTCTTATGATGAGAGTTTGTTTGAAACTTCTATTTCTTATTTAGAAAATATAACTGAAAAGGATGTATTGTTTTGTTATAGTGAAAATGATAATGATGGGTTACTTAAAATATGTAAAAAGAATAAACTACATACAATTAAACCTAGTATTTTTATTAAGAATAATTTATATAAAACTATTAAGAGTAATTTAACTAATGGTATGATTATTTCTATTGATATAAATAATTATAATGAAAAAGAATTATTAACTTTAATTGATTATATAAATGGTAAAGGTTATAAAATTGTTTTATTAAAAGATTTATTAAAAGAGTAATGTAAATTTACAATAATTTACATTACTTTTGGTTTTAATAAAAATATAATTTGATATAATGATAATAGGTGATACTATGAAAAGTAGAAAAAATAAAGTTTTATTTTTATTGTTACTTTTATTAGGAATAAGTATAGGCTTTGCAGCTCTTTCTACAACACTTAAAATAAATGGTAATACAAAAATTAATAAAAATACATGGAATATTTATTGGGATGTACCAGTAGTAAGTGAAGGAAGTGTTTCAAGTGTAATTCCAGATCGTACTCATGATGATGGAGATCCTGAAAACACTAAACTTATTTGGACTGTGGATTTATCTTTGCCAGGAGACTTTTATGAGTTTACAGTAGATGCGGTTAATGCTGGTAGTTTGGATGCTATGATTACAGATATTGATAATAGTGTATCTCCAACTCTTCCAAGTTATATTAAGTATGAAGTGACTTATGCTGATGGTGCGGAAATATTTAAAGATGATTTACTTGAAAAAGCAAATAATGGTGTACCTACAAGAGAAAAATATAAAGTAAGAGTAGAATTTTTAGATACAATAACAAATGAAGAATTAGCTAATATACCTGATGGTGGTACAAGTTATACATTTACATATAGTGTAACTTATGGTCAAGCTGATGATGATGCTTTAGTAGCTGGATTTTTAGATAGAAAAGATTGGGATGAAATAATAGGATTATATGATAATGGAAATCCTACTGATGAATTAGTAAAAGCAATGGAAACAGGAAGAACTAAGACAATAACTTTAAATGATAATACAAATAACGGATTACAAGCTCGTCTTAGAATTGCTAATTTATCTACACCGGATGAATGTAATACAACTGGTTTTTCACAAACTGCATGTGGGTTTGTGTTAGAGTTTTCTGATATAGTTACAACACATCGAATGAATTATTATAATACTAGTAGTTATGCTCATGGTAATGGTGAAGGTACTTGGGGAGGATGGCAATACTCTGATATGAGAGCTTATCTAAATGGAGGTACTTATAGTCATGATAATATAAACTATGCTGGTAAAGGATTTATCGATACATTACCTACTGATATAAGAAATAGAATAATAGATACTAATGTATCATCATCTAGTTATCATGGTGGAAGTCCACAAACTTCAATGGTTACAGATAAGTTATATCTATTTGCTGTTAGTGAAATATATGGTACTGAAAGTGGTAATGAGAATGTTAATTATGATTTACTTGCTAGTAAGACACGTCAATTAGATTACTATAGTACAAAAATGGATACGATATATACTAATAATTGGGGAGTTCAACTTGGTGCAGCTGGAAAGAATGAAATAAATCCGGGTGGACAATATTGGGATATGGAAGGTCAACGATCATATTATGCTACACGTTCAGCTTATACTTATTCATATTACGACAGTAGTTTTTATCGTATTTTTGCATCTGGTTCATTAAGTTGGACTTATTCTTCTTCTATGCATGGTGTTTCTCCAGCATTTAGAATTGCTAAAGTAAATTAAGAATTTGAATTTCAAATTCTTTTTTATTTTTCAATAAATGTTTGGAAAAAATTGTATTTTATTGTATAATATCTAGTAGGGTGAAAGATATGTATTTAAAGGGAATAGTAACAAGTGGTTTTAAGTCATTTGCTGATAAATTAGATATAAAACTAGATGGAAAAATTACGTGTATTGTAGGACCTAATGGAAGTGGTAAAAGTAATGTAGTAGATGCAGTACGTTGGGTTTTAGGAGAACAATCAGTTAAATCACTTAGAGGTGATGGATCTATGACTGATGTTATTTTTTCTGGTTCTAAATCTAGAAATCCACTTAATGTAGCATCAGTAGAATTAATATTTGATAATACTGATCATTATTTAAATATCCCTTATACAGAAATATCTATTAAAAGAAGAGTATATAGAAGTGGAGAAAATGAATACTATTTAAATGGAGAAAAATGTAGATTAAAAGATATTACTAATTTACTTATGGATACTGGTATGGGTAAAGAATCTTTTAATATTATTTCTCAAGGTGAAGTAGATAAGATACTTTCTAATTCATCATATGACAGACGTGTTATATTTGAAGAAGCTTCAGGAATTTTAAAATATAAAAAGAGAAAAGAAGAAGCTTTAAGAAAACTTGATAGAACTCATAATAATCTTGATAGAGTAAATGATATTATTACTGAGTTAGAGATGCAGGTAGGCCCTTTAAAAGAACAAAGTATTAAAGCTAAAGAGTATTTAGAAAATAAAAAAGGATTAGATAAATACGAAGTAGCACTCTTAGCCTATGACATTGAAAATTTAAATAATTCAGTAGAAAATAATAAAAAACGTAAAGAAAAGATAGATAGTGATATTCAAACTATATATAATGAAACTAGTAAGAGTGATGCTTTAAATTTAGATTATGCTAATAAAATATCAAAATTAGAAGAAGATAAACAAAAGACTAGTAGTGAATTATTAAAAGTAGTAGAAGAAAAAGAAAAGATTGATTCAGAAAGAGCTTTATTAAAAGAACGTAGTAAAACTACTAAAGAAGAAAATGAAATAAAAGAAGAAATTAGAAATGTAATTGATTCTCGAGAAAAACTTACTAGTAATATTAGTGTACTTGAAGAAGAATTAAAAAGAATAGTTGATGATGTTACTAAAAAAGATAATGAAAGTATTTCTATAGAGAAAGAATTACAAAGTTTAAAATTGAAGAAGAATATGTTAAATAATGATTATTCTACACATAATCAAGAATATATTTCTACTACTCATAAAATAGATAATTTAAAACTTGAAATAGAACAAAATTCTGATATGCCTAATAGTGTTAGAAAAGTACTTAATAATACTAATTTAGTAGGTATTCATAATACTATAGGTAATATATTAACTACTGAGGAGAAGTATGTTAAAGCACTTAATACAGCTATTTCTTCTAATAAAAATTTTATTATTACAAAAGATGAAGAATCTGCAAAACGTGCTATTAATTATTTAAAAGACTCTCATTTAGGACGTGCTACTTTCTTTCCACTAAATGTTATTAAAGAAAGATATATTGATTCTGAAAGTTTAAATATTGTTAAAAATAGTGAAGATTTTTTAGGAGTTATGTCTGATTTAGTATCTTATAATAGAGAATATGATAATATTATTAGAAATCAATTAGGTATAGTACTTGTTTCTACTAATATGGATAGTGCAACTAGACTTTCTCATATGATTAAAGCAAGATATAAAATAGTTACTTTAGATGGAGATCAAGTTAATGTAGGAGGATCTCTTACAGGTGGTTCTATTTATAATGGTAAAAGTGCTGTTATATTAAAACAAGAATTAAAACATTTAGAAGATAAATGTAATTTATTAAAATTAGAAGAGGAAGAAATTTCAAAAGAATTATTAGAAAATACTAATACTATTAATAAAATAGAAGAAAATTTATTTAGAATAACTAGTGAGAAAGTTCGTTTAAGAGAATTACAAGAAACTAAGAATGATGAGATTAAATCTATTAAAGAAAAATTAGAATCTATTACTAAAGAGTATGAATCATTAAAATCTATTAGTAATAATTCTGTAAGTAAAAAAGAAGAAGAATTAATTAAATTATTCCATGATAAAGAAGCTTTAAAAGAAAAATTAGAAATTAAATTAAAATCTTTAAATAAAGATATTTCTTCTTTAAAAGATAAACAAGAAAAAGCAATAGCTTCAGATAAGTTAAAGAATTCTACTTTACGTAATTTAGAAAAAGAATCACGTGAGTTAGAAATATCTATTAATAGAAGTGATGTTAAGTTAGATAATATGTTAGAGATACTCGCAACTGACTATGAGTTAACTTATGAAAAAGCTAAAAGTGATTATGTTTTAGATATAGATCCTGATGAAGCTAGAAGTTTAGTTAATAAATATAGAGCTAATATTAAACGTATTGGTATGGTTAATTTAGATGCTATTGAAGAATATGAAAAAGTAAATACAAGGTATGAATTCTTAACTAATCAAAGAGAAGATTTATTAAATGCAGAAAATACTCTTTTAGAAATCATGAATGAAATGGATGATGTAATGAAAGAAGAGTTTGCTAATACTTTTGAACAAATTAGAGTTGAATTCCAAAATGTATTTAAAGAATTATTTAAAGGTGGTAAAGCAGATCTTAAACTTACAAATCCAGAAGATATATTAAATACTGGAGTAGATATAGTTGCATCTCCTCCTGGAAAGAAACTTACTACAATTTCATTACTTAGTGGTGGAGAAAAAACATTAACTGCAATTAGTTTATTATTTGCAATACTTAATGTAAGAACAGTACCATTCTGTATATTTGATGAAGTTGAAGCAGCACTAGATGAAGCTAATGTCGCTGGATTTGGTGAATACTTATCTAATTATAAAGATAAAACACAATTCTTAATAATTACACATAAGAAGAAGACTATGGAATATGCTAATACTTTATATGGTATTACAATGCAAGAATCTGGTGTTTCTAAACTTGTTAGCGTTAAGTTAGAACAACATGAAGAATTTCTATAAAAGGTAAAGTTATTTACCTTTTTTTGTGGACTTATTTTTAATAAAATGTTAATATATCACATACGTGGTGAATTATATGAATGAGATTGCATTAAAAGAAAGTGATATATCTAAATTAAAAAAATATCCATTAGATGGTATTTGGAATAGTGAATCTATTATTTATTATTATAAAAAAGATGATGATATGAATAGTATATTAATAAAAAAACTACTTTTAACTGATACACAAAAAGTAAATAAAAAGATTGAAACTATCAAAAGAATCAGGGACAGTGAATTAAGTGAATATAAAGAATTAATACTTCCTGAAGATATTATTACAGTCGGTGGGGTAAAATCTGGTTTTACTATTAGAGAAGTAGTTGATTCTATTACTTTGGGTGAAATATTAGAAAATAGAAAAATACCTAATTCTTTCAAATTAGATATTTTAAAAAGAATAGGTGAGTTAATTAGAAAAGTACAATGTCAAAAACAAGAGTTTTATTTTGGTGATTTACATGAATATAATTTTTTAATTAATAAAGATAATGAAATATCAATAATTGATTTAGATAGTGCTTCTGTCAGTAAAAAAAGATTAGTAATATCTACATATATGGTTATGGATTATAAAACTCATAATATTCCAAAATATAGAGTAAAAAATTATGTTAATTCTTATCCTAGTATAAATGCAGATAATTATTCATATAACACTATGGTATTAAATTTTTTAGCTGGAGATAGATTACATAAATTAAGTTATGATGAATATTTTGATTATATTAAATATTTATATGAAGTAGGTATAATACCTAGTGAAATGAGAGATATTTATATTAATCATTATACTGATAAAAAAAATAAATTAGTAGTTGATTATTTAGATATGGTACCAACTTCTTATGAAAGAGGTTGTTATAACGTATATAAAGCTTTACAAAAGATAAATAAAAAAGACTAAATGCCTCGCATTTGGTCTTTTCCTTTGAACGGATTTTTAGGATCAATATGATCTGTGAATAATATACCATTTAAATGGTCTAATTCATGTTGAAAACAAATTGCTAATTCTTCACGTGCTCTTACATGAATTTTTCTTCCTTCCATATCATATGCTTCCATTGTAACTCTTGCGTATCTTGGAACAATTCCTTCAACAGGACGATTTATTGATAGACATCCTTCTCCTTCTTCAACATAGATTTGTTCCATAGAGTTACTTATTATTTTAGGGTTTATTAATATATAAGTTTCAAATTCTTTTTTCTCATCATCTGGTTCACTTATTTCATTTACTACTACAAAGTATCTTTTTAATACTCCAACTTGTACTGCACTCATTCCCATACCAGGTCGTAGGTCATATTTTTCACTTAATTCTTCTATTTGGCTATCATGAAGATATTTAATCATAGTATCTATTGTTTCTTTATCTTCTTTAGATAGTGGAAACTCTACTTCCTTAGAAATTTGTCTTAATCTTTTATCCTTTTCATCTAGTATATCTTTTGTTTTTAACACTAGTACCACCTCAACGCATATATTTTATCACAAAATAAAAAAAAGAGCAATTATTAATTGCTCCATCTAGTACCAATGATTATTACTAGTAAAATAAATAATACTAATACAATAGCATAGTTATTATTATTATTTGTCATAGGATAGTAGTAAGCATTTGTGTTAGGACAGCAACTTCCTCCACCATAATAATACATAAATTACCTCCTTTACTTATCTAATATAAAGTATGTTAATTTACATATTTTGTGAGTAATAATTTATTATTTTATTTATTTTTATGGTATATTTATTATAAAGGAGAGAATGCTATGAAAAAGGTAATTAAGTATATAGATAAACCATTATTTTTTGTAACAGTAGCTTTATTTATATTTGGACTTATTATGGTATTTTCTGCTAGTAATGTTACTGCATATATGACTCATGCAGTTAGTCCATATAATTATTTTTTCAAACAAGGTATTTTCTTAATAGTAGGATTTTTATTATTTTTATTTATGATTAAATTTAATACTAAAAGTTATGGTATGTTTTCATGGGGATTATTAATTATTTCAATAGCTTCTTTAGTAGCTTTATTAATATATGGTACTGCTCAAAATCAAGCAATAAGTTGGTTTGATTTAGGTTTTGTTAGTATTCAGCCTAGTGAATTCATTAAAGTAATTACTATTGTCTTTTTAGCTGAATATTATGAAAAAAATATTAAAAAATTAAACAAGTGGGGTAGTAGTTTATTTCCTATAGGAGTATGTGCTATAGTTGCTGGACTTATTTTTATTCAACCGGATTTAGGTACTACTATAATATATTGTGCTGTAGTTGGAATTATATTTTTAGCAGTTCCTATAAATAAAGAAATTAAGTATAAGACAGGTTTTGCTGTTATAGGTTTAATAGTGTTTGGAGCTATAGTTTTATTTGGATCAGGTAAAGGGGTTTTACTTGAAAGACAAATGCAAAGATTTAATTTTTCTAATCCTTGTGAAAGAATATTAGATACTGGTAATCAAGTATGTAATTGTTATATAGCTATTAATAATGGTGGATTAACTGGTGTTGGATTAGGTAACTCTACACAAAAATATTTATATTTACCTGAACCATATACAGATTTTATATTTGCTATTATAGTAGAAGAATTAGGTGTAATTACTGGTGTAATATTAATATTACTTTATATATTCATTTTATATAGAATATTAATGATTGGTAGACGTAGTCCTACTAATAAGGGTGCAGTACTTTGTTATGGAGTGGCAGCTTATATATTTTTCCATATAGCTATTAATTTATTAGGTATAATGGGATTAATGCCTATGACAGGAGTTCCTCTTCCATTTATGAGTTATGGTGGTAGTTTTACTATTTGTTTAATTGCTAGTTTAACAATAGTACAAAGAGTAAGTGTAGAAAATGGTATGTTAAAAGAAAAAGGTGTGTAAAATAAAATGTAAATTATAATTAATTTACATTTTTTTGTTTGTATTAATAAATATAATTGATACAATAATAATAGGTGATACTATGAAAAATAATAAGAAAAAGAATAGAATATTTTTATTATTAATACTTTTATTAGGAATAACAGTAGGTTTTGCATTATTATCAAGAAGTTTAAATATTTTTGGTACTAGTAATATATCTGCAGCTAGTTTTAATATACATTGGGATAATGTAGCAAATGAAAAAGGAGTAGAGGCAAGTACTCCTGCATATATAAAAGATACTGAGAAAACTATAGTAGAATATGAAGTTGATTTAGAAGAACCAGGTGACTTTTATGAGTTTACTGTAGATGCGGTAAATGAAGGAACAATGGATGGTAAAATAACAAAGATAGAATCAACAGTAAATGGAAATGATATATCAACATTGCCAAATTATATAGTGTATACTGTTACATATGACGATGGTAGTGAAATACAATTAGGAGATACATTAGCTAAACAAGAAAGTAAAACATATAAGATAAAAGTAAAATATGATGAAAAATTAATTACAAAAGAAGCATTAGATAATATGCCTGATGAAGGATTAACATTTGTATTTGACTTTAATGTTGTATATAGTCAAGCTAATTCTATGTCTCAACCTATGAGTTTTGTTAATGATCCATGGGATGTAATTGCTGAAGCAGGAAATGAAGCCGCAAAACAGACTTCAACAAATGGAAGTTGTGGAACATATAATTTAGGTGATACAAAAGAAATAGATTTAGGAGATTTAGGAGTACACACTGTTAGAATAGCAAACTGTTCTACACCAGCAGTATGTAAGACAGAAGGATTCAGTCAAACAGCATGTGGCTTTGTATTAGAGTTTACTGATATTATTACAACTCATATAATGAATCCACTTGAACAATCAGAAAATTATGGAGATGGAAACAAAGGTGGTTGGGAACACTCTAATATGAGATATTATTTAAATAATAGTATATATAGTAAAGTAACTAATAATTTGCGTCAATCAATTGCAGATACAACAGTAGTATCAGGACATGGTTCAACTGTTTCAAATAATTATACAACAACTGATAAATTATATTTATTATCATCACATGAAGTATTTGTTGATCCTTCAGATAGAATAGTATTTAAAGAGATAGATACAGCATACGATAATACAAGACAACTTGATTATTATGAAAAAAATAATACAGTAATACTTTCTGATTCTGCAACAGCAATGATCAAACAATATAATGGTTCAAATGATTATTGGTGGTTCCGTACACCTAATTCAAAAGACAATTACACTTTCTTATTTGCATTTAATACTCCAGGTAATTATAGTAATATTCACTCTAATTACGAGTATGGTGTAAGTCCAGCGTTTAAACTTAAATAGAAAGCAAGTAATTGCTTTCTTTTTTTTGTTTTGTTATAATAATTCATTGTAAGTGGGGATATTATGACAATAACTGATATTAAGAAACTTAAAGATATATTAGAGTTAGAAATTAATAATAGTTCTAATGTTTTTGTTGTTGCTCATAATAATCCTGATTTTGATGCAATAGGTTCCGCTATTGGGTTATCTAGATTAGTTAGTTTTTATAATAAAGAGTCTTATATTATAGTAGATGATTCTGTTAATAGTCTTCAATCAGGTGTTAAGAAAATGATTGATGATAATAAAAAAGAATTTCATTTTATTAAGAAAAGAGATATTAATAAGTATATAGATAATGATTCTATATTAATAGTAACTGATGTTAATAAGATTGATATGATTTCTATTGGTAATAGATTAAAAGATTTTAAAAGTATTACTATAATAGATCATCATACAGAAAATGAAAAAACAATAGATGCAAACAATAAGTTTATTAATTTTGATGTTTCTAGTGCCAGTGAAGTAATAGCTAGAATATTAGTAGGATTAAAAGTAAAATATGATGAAAATGTAGCTAATGCTTTATTATCTGGAATATGTTTAGATACTGAAAGATTTAAAAAGAATACTTCTGATAAAACTCACGATGTAGCAGAAAAATTAATTAAAAATGGGGCTAAGATTTCTAATATTAATGATCTATTCTTAGAAGAATTTGATAGTTATTGTAGAATAAGTAATTTAATAATAAATGGTACTGTTATTGAAAAGTATAGTGAATCTTTACTTGCTCCTATAAATGTAAGTTTTACTTTAAATAGAAATGAACCTAAAATGATATATCGCACAGAAGATTATGCAAAAGCAGCTGATCAAATGTTATCATTCTATGGAATTGATGCAGCATTTACTTTAGGGTATGTTAATGATAAAGAAATACATATTTCTGCTAGAGGTAATAAAAAAGTAGATGTTTCTAAAATAATGGATGCAATGGGTGGTGGAGGAAATCCTCAATGCGCTGGATGTAAAATAGAGACAGATGATATATTAAAAATAGAAGAAGATTTAAAAAGTAAAATTAGTTTAGGTATTAGTAATGATGAAAATATTTCAGAAGAACCTACTGTAATAAAAGTAAAAAGAATAAAAAAATAAAAAAATTTCTAGAAAAGTTGGAAGACTTTTCTTTTTTTTCGAATAATATAGTAGGAGGTGTTATTATTACATTTAAATATCGTTATCGAAAACAGATAATTTTAGGAGTAATTATATTTATTATAGTAGGAGGAATAGTTGGATTTTGTATTTATAAGTTTAAAGATAAATTACATGAAAAAAAAGATGATATTGTATTAGAAAAAAGTATTGTTAAAAAAGATATATCTAATGATAAGTATCAAGTAGATATAAAGGGCGAAATAAATTATCCAGGTACTTATAAAGTAGATAGTAATTTAAGAGTAATTGATGTTATAAAATTAGCTGGTGATTTAACAGAAAATGCAGATACTTCAGTAATTAATTTAAGTAAAAAAATTAGTGATGAGATGGTGATAATTGTTTATAGTAAAGAAGAAGTGTTAGATTTTAAAAAGACTAAGGCAATCGAAAAACAAGTAGAAGAAAAGTGTATAGAAAATGAATTTGGTATTAGAAATGATGCTTGTATAGAAAGTGGTAGTTCTGATGGAAAAATAAATATTAATACTGCTTCAGAAGAAGAATTAAAGAATTTATCTGGTATAGGAGAAAAGAAAGCTAAAGATATTATTTCTTATCGTGATAAAAATGGTCCTTTTAATACTATTGAAGATATTATGAAAGTAAACGGAATAGGAGATTCTTTCTTTGCTCAAATTAAGGAAAATATTACTGTGTGATTATGTATATTATATATTTTTAATAATTGTAATACTTCTTACTATATTTAGATTAAATAAAATTGATGTTAGTTATAATAGTCCGTATACTGGTATAGTTACTAAAGTAGTTAAAATAAATGATAAAACAGTTATTAATATTGATAATAAGATAATAGGTAATGTTTATAAAGATATTAATGTTAATTTAGGAGATAGGATAAAAGTATATGGTGAATTTAATAATAAATATATTAAGATTAATAACTATAAAATAATGAGTAGAAATAAAAATATATATTATTTTATAAAAGAAAAAATTATTAGTACTTTTAATAATAGATATTTATATACATTTATTTTAGGAGATAAAAGTTATTTATCTAAAGAAGTAATTAGGTCCTATCAAGAAAATGGGATAAGTCATTTATTTGCGATTAGTGGAATGCATATCAGTTTACTTGCTTCTATTATAAATAAATTATTGAAAAGATTTAATGAATATAAGAAATTTAAAATTACTAGTATTATTTTATTTATATATTTATTATTAGTAGGAATTTCTCCTTCTATATTAAGAGGTGTATTATTTTATTTTTTATTTGGTATTAATAATATATATTATTTTTATATAAAAAAGATTAATTTATTTATATTGATTATTTCTATAGCTTTATTAATAAATCCTAATTATGCTTATGATATAGGATTTTTATATTCTTATAGTATTAGTTTTTCTTTACTTATATTTTCTAATTACTTAAAAGGTAATTACTTTATTAGTTTATTAAAAGTATCAGTTATAGCTAACTTAGTTAGTATTCCAATTACTCTTTATAATTTCTATCAAATTAATTTATTAAGTATTATTTATAATTTATTTTATGTTCCTTTTATTAGTTTTATTATATTTCCTTTTACTTTAATATTATTAATTATTAAACCATTAGAACCTATATATAATTTATTAATTAATATTTTAGAAACTACTTCTTTATTTCTTAGTAAAATAGATATCTTTAAATTTACTTTTAAAGGGTTAAATATAATTATTTATATTGTTTATTTTATTATTATTTTGTTTTTTTTTATTTAGAAATAAGAAAATATATTTATATATATTTTTATGCTTATTAATAATTCATTTCTTTTTACCTAGTGGTAATTATGTAGAATTTATTGATGTAGATCAAGGTGATTCTAGTTTAATACATTTAAATAATAAGAATATAATGATTGATACTGGAGGTAATAGAAATAGAGAAATTTATTTTTATAATATACAACCAGTACTTAGAAGTAATGGAGTTATTCATATAGATTATTTAATAATAACTCATGGAGACTTTGATCATATGGGAGAAGCAATAAACCTTGTAAATAACTTTAAAGTAGAAAAAGTAATATTCAATTGTGGATCATTTAATGATTTAGAAAAAGAATTAATAAAAGTTTTAGATAAAAAACATATTAAGTATTATTCGTGTATTAAAGAATTAAATATTGATAATGATAAATTATATTTTTTACAGACAAAGGAATATGACAATGAAAATGATAATTCAAATGTTATTTATACAGAACTTGGTGGATATAAATTTATGTTTATGGGGGATGCCTCAACTACTACTGAAAAAGAAATACTAGATAAATATAACTTACCAGATATAGATGTATTAAAAGTAGGACATCATGGGAGTAAGACAAGTAGTAGTAAAGAATTTATTAATGAGATAAATCCTAATTACTCCATTATTAGTGTTGGGAAAAATAACAGGTATGGTCATCCAAATAAAGAAGCATTGGATAATTTATATAATTCTAAAATATATAGGACAGATCAAGATGGAAGCATTATGTTTAAGATTAAAAATAACAAATTAGGAATTGAGACTTTTAGTCCGTAGGGAAAGTGTCGCTACTGGTGACACAATTGAGAAAGGAGTAAGATATGATAGATAAATATTATAATGAAATAAAAAATAATTTTATAGATGATGAGATATATTCAAAAGTAAAGGATTATTCAAAAGAAAAGCATAGAGTAGAAACATATTATAAAAACGGAAAACTATTAAATGATGCTGGAAATCATTACGGCGAAAACATTATTAAGGAATATTCTAAAAATCTAATTAAGGAAGTCAATAAGAAGTATAATGAAAGAACACTTAGAAGAATGCGACAATTTTATAGAAAATTTTGTAATGTGAAATGGTCGACAATGTCGACCAAATTGAGTTGGAGCCATTATACAGAATTATTACCTATAAAAAATGAAGATGAAATGATGTATTATTATAATTTATGTATTAATCAACATATAGATATACGAAGCCTAAGAGGAAAAATAAAGAATAACGAATATAGAAGATTGCCTATTGAAACTAAAAATAAATTAATTTTGGATGATAAACTTGAAGTAAAAGATTTAATACCAAATCCTATACTAATTAGAAATAAAAATAATATACAGATAGTTACTGAAAAAGCATTACATAATTTAATTTTAGAAGATATAGAATCTTTTATGAAAGAAATAGGCAGTTCATTTAGTTTTATAGGTAGTGAGTACAAAATTAAAATAGGAGATAGAAATCATCATATTGATTTATTATTATTTAATATAAAATTTAATTGTTATGTAGTTGTAGAATTGAAAGTTACCGAATTTAAAGTAGAATATATATCGCAAGTTCAAAAGTATATGAATTACATAGATAAAAACATAAAAGAAATAAGTAACAATAATACAATGGGAATATTAATTTGCAAAAGAGAAAATAAGTTTGTAATAGAATATTGTTCAGATGAAAGAATTGCTATTAGAGAATATGAATTAGTGTGATATAATACTTATAGGATGTGATTACATGAGTTATGTAGAAGACAAATATAATGAAGGTAAATTGATAATGAGAGCAGTTGATTTACCACAATTACATAGAGTTAATGATGAAATTAAATATGATTGTGCTATATGGGCAAATGAATTTGCGATGATAATGAATAATGAGTTTGAATCAGTTTCATCTACTTTGTTGATTCCAAATGTAGGTGTTAAAACATATAAAAATGTTGGATTTCTAGTTGATTCTGATTTTGCTGGGATTCAACATATTGCTTTATCTGATAGTGGTAGTAGTGGAAGTTTTAAAGATGGTGATTTTAGAGCTAATCGTTCTGATTTTGATACTCTAGAAGAGTTAGCTAATTATATAAAAATTAATAATTATACAACAATGAATGAAGTTAATATATCAATTCCACTTAATTCTGTAGTTGGATTAGTGGTTATAAAATGTGCTAATGAATTAAAACATCTTAAAAGTATGTTGGCAGTTAGAGGCTGTTTAGCTGAATTAACTGGAATAGAATTTAATATTTTTGAATATGATAGTGATTCTGGTAAAATAAAAGAAGTTGATTTAACTGATGAATTTCTTGAAACAATTAATTCAACATCTAGTGTTAATAAATATGATTATTATACAGATTATAGTGAAGAAATTTATGAAGGAAATATTAGTGTTAATAGAAACCATAGTAAGTAATATGGTTTTTTCTTTGTTCAAATCGTATGTATAAACGTATGTCACTACACGGAGATTTTGATCATATGGGAGAATCAATTAACTAAAAATAGTTTTTGAAGAAATTTATTATCTTAAATCTAAAATATTGGTTAATTAAAAGTATTTTTTAGTGACAAATAAATGTCTTTATGTTATAATATCTGCCGAGGTGGACTTATATGGATATATATACTAGACGTAATATTTCACATGATAATATGATGCAATTAATTACTGTTTATTTTAGAGAACAAGAACGTGAGGTTAAAGCGAGAATTAATAGTGAATCTCAAATAAAATTAAGAGAGACAATATCATTTGATGGGGTTACTAAAGTAGCTGAAAGTGAAATGAAAAAAGAACAACTAGAAGAAATAATTTGTGATATTTTTTCAAGAATTGGTCAACAAGTAATGGGAATAATTAATTATGGAAAAACAGGATCTAAAGTAATTGATTGTGGCTTTGAACATGTTGTAAAACCTGAAGAAGAAAAACAATTTATAGTTATTACTAAAGAAAAAAGTAAAGTAGTATATAGATAAATTTAAAACAACTTTTTTGTTGTTTTTTTGTTTTTGTTGTTATGTTATAATTAAGATGGTGATAATATGAATGAAAATTTAATTAAACTACAACATTTTTTTGAACTTGATAACAGATTAAAAAAAGAAATATATAATATGTGTCCATCTAGTGATTATACGGATAGGCATTCATTAGTAAAATATACTGATGATGTATATGATAGTATTAAATATATATTTAGCGAATTAAAAGAAATTAGTAAAGATTTCTTTAAAGATAATAAATTTGTTATTAAAAAAGTAACTACTTTTGAAAAAGTAGCTAAACATGGTTTAGTTGAAAGTAAATTAGATATTGATAAATTAAGAAAATTTTATAAATATTATGTTAGTGATATGAAAAATGATTTTCTTGATTCTGTTAAAGAAAATTGTGTAGGATATAAGGCATTTGTTTCACTAGAACCTTTAAATAAGGCTACTACTATAAATGAGTTGATTCATTTTTTTCATTCATATGTTTTAAATAATGATATGTTATTACAACGTATACCTTTAATAGATGAAAAGATAAATTCTAAAGGTTATCCTATTAGTTTAAGAGGAATGGATGTAGAAAGTTTTAATGAATTATATAATAGTTTTCCTTTTGATTTGGATGTAGGATATACTGATATGGTTGTTGTTAATGATGATAAACTTATTATGATGGTTAGAGGTAGAGGACATGCTTTATCTATGGAAGTTACTTTAGATGGTGATAATGCTAGAATAGAGTATTTTATTCCTAAATTGTGTAATATTGATATGATTAATAATCTACCGGGTATTAATAAAGTTAGTAATAATAGTGTTGGAACTACTGGGGCTTTTGAAGTTGCTAAGAGTGACTTAAAAAATGAATTATTTAAATTTATAAGTAAAGTACCAATGGATTCTGATAAGAAAAGAGATACTAGTGTGATACAAACTATGTAAAAGTATTTACTAATATTTGATTTTTAGTTATAATTTTTTATAAGGAAGTGGTGAGTATGAAAAAAGTTACAGATATATATAAATTAGATGAAGATAAATTGGCTCATAATTTCCAAGATGCTTGTAGTGATAAAGAATTTTATGATTATGTATATAAATTAAATGTAAAAGAAAATATACTTATGAAATATACTTCATCACTAGAAGATGCATTTTTAGAAAATAAGAATTGTAAGAATTGTAAGGGATTAGAACATTGTTTAAATACAATAAAAGGTTATTGTTATACAGCTATTAATGATAATGGTATGATTACTTTTTCTTATGACGCTTGTAGTAAAAAGAAAAAGCAATTAAAAGATGATGCTTATAAAGATAACTTAGATTTATATGATATGCCTATAGATATAAAAAGTGCATCATTTAAAAATATATATACTGATGATAAAGCTAGAGTTCCAATAATTAAATATTTTAAAGAATTTATGGATCATTATAATGATAGTGAAAAACCTAAGGGTGTTTATTTAAATGGATCATTTGGAAGTGGTAAGACTTACTTAATTGCATGTTTATTTAATGAAATGGCTAAAAAAGGTGTTAAGAGTATATTAGTATATTATCCAGAATTTTTAAGAAGATTAAAAGCATCATTTAATAAAGAAGATTATGGAGATATATTTGATGAATTAAAAATGGTACCATTATTATTATTAGATGATATTGGTGCTGAGAATACTAGTAGTTGGTCACGTGACGAAGTTTTAGGACCATTACTACAATATAGAATGCAAAATCATCTACCAACATTTTTTACTTCTAATTTAACGGTTGATGAATTAGAAGAAGCACTTTCTACTACATCTAGTGGTGTTGATAGAGTAAAAGCAAAAAGAATAATTGAGAGGGTAAAACAATTAACTAAATCATTTGACCTAATTAGTAAAAACAGGAGAAATTAAAAAATGAAGAGTATCGAGAAATCATTGACAAATTTTTTAAATGGTACAGCTCCTAGAGTAAGTGAGGAGATTCTTGTAGACTATGCAAGTAAAAATAAAATAAAAGCCAATGAGATTATTGATATTCTTTTTCGTGTAATAAATTATGATTTAGATAATTATAATGGAGTTAAATCATTAGATAAAGTTAGAGATTTACTTAAATGCATTAGTACAGTTATGGTTAATTGTGAGAGTATAGATAGAGGAATTGTATCTAGAAAGACTCATAAATTAGATTATAAGTTAGAACATTTAACTGATTCTAATAAAAATAAAATATTAGATTTCGAAAATGCAGATAAAGAAATTGAAAAGACTAGATTAACTGTAATAGCTGTTTTAGATCAGACTGTTACTACTGAAACTAAGTCTTATGATTTTATTAATCATTTAGTAACTACAATTAAAGATATTACTTATATAGAATATGCATTTAGTAAAGTACCTTCTTTAGTAAATGCTAAAGATAAAGAAGAAACAAGTTTGTTTGAAAATATAATTATTAAATATATGAATAGTATAGGTATAGGTAATGAAGAAGAGGCTTTATACTATAGTAATTTATTATCTTTAATAATGACTCAAAAAAATTTTAATTTATCTACTAAAGATAAAAGAAAATGTTTAGAAACAATTTATACTGAAATAAATAAAATGAGTTGTAATAAGAAAAAGAAAAAGAAAAATATTATACATATAGACTTCTTAAATAATTTAGTAGATAGTATTAAAGGTGAAGAAAAGAAATTTAATATTGATGAAATAAGTAAAAAATATAATATATCTATATCTTTTGAACCTGAAATAATAAATCAAGTTAATAGTGTTAAAACTAAGATTGGTACTATGAGTGGTAGAGAAGTAGTAGATGATTATACCATTACAATTGATAAAGAAGGAGCTATTGAAGTAGATGATGCATTAACTTGTAAAGTACTTCCCAATGGTAATTATTTATTAGGTGTACATATTGCTTCAGTACTTGGATATTTTCCATATGAATCAAGTGTAGTACAAGAAGCTATTAGTAGATATAGAAGTATATATTTACCAGTTAAGTATCAAGAAATTGAAGATGATTATGATAGGGTAATTCCTATATTTCCATATAGTTTTTCAGCACAAACAGCTTCACTTATACCTGGAGAGTCTAAACTTACTAGAAGTTATTTCTTTGAGATAGATAGAAATGGTAATATAGTAAAAGAAGAATTTAAAAAGACTATTGTAAAAAGTGATATGAAGGCTACTTATGAACAAATAGATGAAGTATTAAGAAAAGGTTCTAAAAATAAGGAATTAGAAGAATTAGTAAATTCTTTACAAGGTGTAACTGAAATAATAGATAGAAAATATAAAGTATCAGAAATATATGAAAAAGTTAAGAACAATACTGATGACTTTAATGAATTACCAGTTAAGAATATAGGTAGTCAAAAGATAATTAATAAGATAATGTTGTTAACAGGAAATAGAGTGGCTAATTATTTTGCAGAACATAATTATCCTTGTTTATATAGAGTACATGAAGTTAATGAAAATAATATTATTAAATTACAGGCTATGATAGATAATTTGAATAAGACTTATGGTGGAGAACAATATGAACAATTATTTAGAGTTATTAGTGGAATTTATCCTAAAGGTTGGTATGATTTATCTGGTTCTCACTATGGTATGGGACTAGAACATTATTGCCATTGTACTAGTGGATTAAGACGTGCTGCTGATATTGTTGTTGAACATGCATTAGAAGTTTGTTATGATAGAGAACCTACAGAAGAAGATTTAAAGAAATTAAAACATGAAATAGAGCTTATTGTAGGAAGAATTAATTCTAAACAAGCTCCTATAGATTGGTTTATTAAAGATTATAAAAGAATGTATCAAAAGAGAAGATAAGTGTAAAGCAAACAAATAGATTATTGATTTGCTTTTTTATTTGATATATAATCATTATGATAGGTGGTGTCTATGAAGAATAAAGGATTTACATTAACAGAGTTATTAGTAGTAGTTGTAATATTAGGTATAATTACTGGAATATCGGTTCCATTGATTAGAGGTTTAACCACTACTTTTGAAAAGAAAAAATATAATAATTATGCAGATAGCTTACTGTCAGCATCTAAGTTATTTAATGATTCATATAGTGAAGATTTATTTGGACATAATGAATATGGATGTGCTTATATTACTTATGATCAATTAGTAGAGAAGAACTTACTAAAAGATATACAAATAGATGGAATTAGTTGTAATAGTGATAAGACATATGTAAGAGTTGTTAAACAAAAAGATAAATATGGTTATGCTAGTTTCTTATCTTGTGGAAAGAAAACTGATGGTAAGGTTACTGAAGTAAGTACTACTATACCTAGTGCTATACCAGATATAGATATTGATAGTTGTACTGGAGTAGATCCTAGTAATATAGTAATAAGTGCTACACCTGATAAAAGTGAAGCTTTTGATAAAAAGAGAAAATCAACTAAATTAACTTTAACAAGCTATACTGGAATAGATAATAATGTAGTTATTTATACTAAATGGAGTAAAGATCCTAATGGATATAATTCTAATGATGGATGGGAAAGAACTACTTTTAAAATAGTAGGTAATCAACAATCTATATTATTAGATGGTAATCCAATTACATCAACTTCTAAACAATTAACAACTCCAGCTGGGGGAGCTGAAGTGGATGGTAGCTGGATATTATTTGTAAGAGTAGATAATTTAAATGATTTATATGGTAATAAATGGAAAAATCCTAGTGATGAAAACAGTAAAGTAATATCATTTAGAAATTATAATGTTGATACTATACCACCAACAGTATCTAATTTAGCAGTTAATTCTACTGTAAGTGGTTATAATGCTAATACTGTTAAGGTTACATTTACTGGTAGTGATAATCATACTGCAACTGAGGATTTAAAAATGTGCATAACTACAGATGCAAATGGATGTAAAAGTGCAAGTAATTTTGAAAAATATAATTCTAGTAAAAATGTAACAATACCTACTAGTGGTAGTGCTACTAAAACTATATATGTACATTTAAAAGATAAGACTGGAAATGTTGTTACACAAACTAAGAGTTATACACTTCAAGGTAGAGTTATAGTATATGATAAGTTTTGTAATGAAAATGGTGGAGGTTGTACAACTTTTAATACTAGAACTTTAGTTAAAGATTATGGTTTTAAAGAAACAATTAAACCATCTGGAAGAGGTGGATATACAGCTCCAGGTAATAAAGAAGTTACGTATAATGGAAATCATACTTTAACATTTAATTATACACAATATAATTCATATCCATTTTTTGGACATGGAACTAATAATTCTAACTATACAGTATCTTCTAGTAGTGATTCAGCAATGACCATTATTTGTAATAAAGCTAATGGAAATTATATAGCTGTGTATCCTGTTCAAGCAGATTCTAGTTATCCAAAGAAATTTCTTCGTGAAGGGACACATAATTTTTCATATAGTATATTTAGTTCAAGTGAATTTGGGGCAGGAACTAATGGAAAATATGGTATATACTTTGCTGGTTGTTTATCAGAGTGGAATAATACAGAAAGTGGTGTAGGAGCAGATACACTTCAAATTAGACCATATATTCAATTGATTCATAAAGTAGATGGTAATAATTATGGTTCTACTCAATATAAGACCATAAGAAATACTGTAAAAACATATGCTCCAGAAAAAACAGGATATACATTTAGAGCATGGCAAGCATTTGGTCAAACTTCAAATAGTAGTGGTATGGCTAACGCAGGAAAGGCTGCTTGTACTCAAGGAAGTAATAAAGTTTATTATGATAAGAATTTTACTTTCACTAATTTAGATTGGAATATTGCAAATAGTTCATATCCTTGTCCTTCTATGTGGGGATATGTAAATGGTGTTGAAACAGTGTATTTGGAAGCTATATGGCAAAAAACTCCATGGATAGATTATCAATAAGAGGAGAAATCCTCTTTTTATTTGACTTTATAAGTACTTTTTTATATAATATATCTCATTTCCGGGGTGAAATGTATGAATATATTAAAGAGATCAATTATTATGATATCAGTAGCATTCTTATTAATAGCTACAGGATTTCAAAATATGAAATATGATTATAGTGATATAGAATATGAATCTATTAATATTAAGAATATGGCTAGTGTTAAAGTTAGTAAAAAAAGTAAAGATTTAGATACTTCTTTGTTATTAGCTAGTATTAATTCTAGTATTAAGAGTGATAAAAAAGAAAAAGAGTTTGTTGTAGTTGAATTAGAAAATATTAATAAAGAAGTAAAAGTTATAAAGAATTGGAGATTACCTACAGAGATAGGTACTATTACACAATATCCAAGTTATTATCATACTGCTTATGATATTATAAGTCCTAGAGGTTATAATGAAGCAATATATCCAGTGTATGATGGAGTTATATCTAGTATTTATTATGATTATGCTGGAGCTTTAATTGTTACTATATTACATGATGAAGATGGAAGAAAGTATACTTCTCAATATGTACATTTATCTAGAATAAATAATATTCATGTAGGAGATAATGTAACTACTAATGATGTTATAGGTTATATGGGTGCTAGTGGTATAGCTAGTGGAGTACATCTACATTTAACTTTGATTGATTGTGCATTATATAGTGACGGAAATTGTCCTTCATTAAATGGTTTCTTTAATTATTCAAGAAGAAGATTAAGTGAAGGTTATAATGGATTAGGGTATCATATAAATATGCCTAATAGTTGGAATAGTAGATAATACTTGAAAAATAATAAAATAAGTGATATATTATATTTTGTAAATACATTGACAAAGGACACGATAGATTAATAATGTTTATAGAGAGTTTGTGGTAGGTGGAAACAAACAACTAGTTAATTTATTACTACCTTTAGAGTAGAACTATTAAAATTAGTTCCGGTGAAAACCGTTATTAGATTAAGTTAAACAAAGGATGGTACCGTCTAAATGACTCCTATACTGTCCTTTTTTATTTTTTAGGAGGAAAGATTATGATAAATATTAAAGAAAACAAAGAATTAGAAACATTAAACCATTCATGTGCACATTTAATGGCACAGGCAATTAAACATTTATATCCAAATGCTAAATTTTGGGTAGGCCCTGCTATTGAAGAAGGTTTCTATTATGATATTGATTTAGGTGATGAAGTAATTAAAGAAGAAGATTTAGAGAAAATTGAAAGAGAAATGAAGAAATGTTCTAAATCTGCTAAAAATATTATTAGAAGAGAATTATCTAAAGAAGAAGCATTAGAAATGTTTAAAGATGATCCATATAAAATAGATTTAATTTCTAGGATGGATGAAAATGAAAATGTTATTACTTGTTATTCTCAAGGAGATTTTACTGATCTTTGTCGTGGACCTCATGTAGAAAATACTAAGTTAATTAAATACTTTAAATTATTAAAAGTATCAGGTGCTTATTGGAAAGGTGACGCTAATAATAAAATGCTTCAAAGAATCTATGGAGTATGTTTTGAAAATGAAGAAGATTTAAATAATTATCTTCAAGAATTAGCTGAAGCTAAAGAGCGTGATCACAGAAAAATAGGTAAAGATTTAGGTATTTATATGATGAGTGATCTAGTAGGTAGAGGACTTCCAATGTATTTACCTAATGGATTTACTTTATGGAATGAACTTGAAAATTATATTCGTAATAAAGAGTTAAAAAGAGGATATTTACATGTTCAAACTCCACCACTTGGTAATGTAGAGCTATACAAAACTAGTGGTCACTGGGAACATTATCAAGAATCTATGTTTCCTAAGATGGAAGTTGAAGGAGAAGAGTTTGTATTACGTCCAATGAACTGTCCACATCATATGGTTATTTATGGTAATGATATTCATTCATATAGAGATTTACCAATTAGAATAGCTGAGATTGCTAGGGACTGTAGATATGAGTCTAGTGGTGCTTTAAAAGGAATTGAGAGAGTTAGAACTTTCTGCCAAAATGATTCACATATATTCTGTACTTTAGAACAAGTTGAAAGTGAATTTAAGGGTGTAGTTGATTTAATACTTGAGTGTTATAAAGAACTTGGTATTAAAAACTATAGATTTGAATTATCTTTAAGAGATCCAGCTGACAAAGTAAAATATCATCATGATGATGAAATGTGGAATAAAGCTGAAGATATGTTAAGACAAGTATTGAATGATTTAAAAATTGACTATGTTGAAAAGATTGGTGAAGCAGCATTCTATGGACCAAAACTTGATGTACAAGTTAAGCCAGCAGTAGGTAATGAAATAACTCTATCTACTTGCCAATTAGATTTCTGTCTACCAGCTAAGTTTGATTTAACTTATGTAGATAGTAATGGTGAAAAGAAAACTCCAGTAGTACTTCACAGAGCTGTATTTGGTTCAATTGATAGATTTATTGCATATTACTTAGAAGAAACTAAAGGAAATCTTCCTACATGGTTAGCTCCTACTCAAGTTGTTGTTATGCCAGTAAATAGTGAGTTTCAAGGTGAATATGCTAAGGAAATTTATGAATTATTAAGAGATAATGATATTAGAGTAGAATTAGATGATCGTAATGAAAAATTAGGATATCGTTTAAGAGAGTCTCAAGTTAAGAAAATACCTTATACATTAATCTTAGGAGATAATGAAAAAGAAAATAATTTAATTAGTTATAGATTATTTGGTGATAAAGAAACTACAACAGTATCTAAAGAAGAATTCATTAATCAAATAACTTCAGAAATTAAAAATAGAAGTTTAAGAAAGTAGTAATTATTTACTACTTTTTATTTTTATGTTATTATGAATATGGTGATAATATGAAGAAAATAAAATTATTAATTATATTACTTATACCTTTATTACTATTAACTGGATGTGGTAGTGATAATGGACTTAATGGAGCAATTAAAAAGACTTCTATTAAAGAAAAAGGATTAGAAAGTTATAGATGTAAAGTTGATATTATAAATGATAAAGAAAGAATAGATTATATTGTATTAAATAAAGAAAATAAAGAATATGATATATCTATTAGTACAGAAGATGGTAATTATTCATTTACTATTAATAAAGATACTAAAGATAAAAGACATGCTCCTATAGATAAACCATTACCTTCAGAAGATATAAAACAAAAATATGATTATCCTAATACAGATATATTTTTAAGTGGATTAGATAATGCAAAAGATGTTAAAAAGTCAAAAGTAACTATAGGTGATACAAAATATACTAAACAAAGTTTTAAAATTAGTAAGAATGATCTTAATAAAATTCTTGAAGGATTTGATATAAAAGTTAAAAAAGATGGTACTGGTTTTGCTTATATTGATAAAGATAATTATGTATATATGATTAATTATGAATCTGCTAAAGTTAAAATTACTGTATCATATACAAGATATAATGACGTAAAATAACAAGTGTAAACTTGTTATTTTTATGTTTAAAAATATATTATAGTGTGATATTATTAATATGATAGAGGAGTGTATGTATGAATAAGAAAAGAAGAAATAATAAATCTAAATTTTTATTAGTATTATTATTACTTGGTTTAACTGTTGGTTTTGCATTATTAACAGCTACTTTAAGTATTAATGGTAATGGTAAAATTAATAAAGCTAGTTGGCTTATCCATTGGGAAAATGTAGAAGTAAAAGAAGGTAGTGTGTCTACTACTAATCCAGCTACTATAGTTGATGCAAAAAGAACTATAGTAGAATATAGTGCTGTTTTAAATAAACCAGGTGATTTTTACGAATTTACTGTAGATGCTAAAAATGATGGTACTATAGATGCAATGATTACTGAAATCGATAATAAATTATTGGACGAAAATGGTGAAGAAATTGAAAATATGCCGGATTATCTTACATACACAGTTACTTATTATGATGATAAACCAGTAGAAATAAATAATTTATTAAAAGCAGGTAGAAGTGAAAAATATAAAGTGGTAGTTAAGTTTAAATCAACTATTACTGAAGAACAATTACCTGAAGAAGATCAAGAATTTAATTTTAGATTTAGTGTTACATATTCTCAATCTGATGAAAATGGATCAATAAGAGATGGTATTTGTAATGCAAGTATATATGATGAATATGATGTTACCGAATCAAGATACTTAGATTTATGTGAGAGTTATATTGATGAAGATATTTATACATATACTGTAGATGGAAATAATGCTACAATAACAGGATTTAAAGATGGATATACAATCCAACAAGTTAAGAGTGGTGTAAGAGATTTAAAAGCTTCTAAACTTATTAATGATGAAGAAGTTAAAGCAGGAAAAGTAGATAATAAAATTATTAGTTTTAAAGATGGTGTATGGGCTATTCCATTAACTATTGGTGGAAAGAAAGTAACTAAAATAAGTGGTGATGCATTTAATGATAAAAGTATCACTGCAGAATTAGTATTACCACCAACACTATTAGAAATAGGTGATGGTAGTTCTTCATACGATTCTAGTACAGCTACATATACATTTATTGGTGGTTTTGCTAATAATAATATTACAGCAATTGGTTTAAATAGAAGAATAACTAATATTGGTAATTATGCATTTGTATTTAATAAATTAACTTCATTAAAACTTACTGATAAAATTGAAAGAGTTGGTGCTGGATCATTCGAAAATATATCTACATTAATTAGTGTTAAGCTTAATGATAAACTTGAATTGATAGATGAAGGAGCTTTTTATAATACAAGTATTACTTCGATTAAATTTCCAGAAGGTCTTAAAACAATTGAAGCTGGAGCATTTTGTAATACTAAACTTACTAAAGTTGTAATTCCTGATAGCGTTACAACACTTAAGCCTGGAACATTTGGTACTTCAACACTTGAAGAAATTTATACTGGTGATGGATTAACTTCTCTTCAACAAGGAGTGTTTGATATGACAAATGTTACTAAGCTTGTGGTAGGTGATGCTGTTACTACTGTTGGTGTTGGTGCAACTCCTAAATTAATAGATTTAAAACTTGGTAATTCTGTTCAAACAATAACTAATGGATCATTCATAAATTGTCAAATTGATACTTTAGATGAATCTGTTTTAGGTAGTTCAGTTACTACAATAATGAGTGGATCATTCTCCTCTGCTTTAATCAAAAAAATCCATTTACCTAATAATGTAACAACAGTTACTTCTGGAGCTTTTTCTAATACTTTAGCAGAAGAAATTGATACAGGTGATGGTTTAACTGCTATGAATTCAGGAACATTTAATGCAAGTCAAGTAAAGAAACTAAGAGTTGGTAATAGCGTTAAATTAATTGATGCATTAGGATCAACTGCTAATCTAGAAGAATTAGATTTGGGTAATTCAGTAGAAACTATTACAAACGGATCATTCTATGGTGGAAAATTAAAGAAAATTGTTATACCAGATAGTGTAACAACACTTAATAATGGATCATTTAGTGGATTTGAATTATTAGAAGAAGTAGATGTTGGTGATGGTGTAACTTATCTTGGTACTGGTGTATTTGGTACTTATAGTGAAAAAGTAGGTGGTGAATGGATTTATCATAACTCTGTAGATAATTTAAAGAAAATTAGATTTGGTAATTCAGTACAAACTATTAGTGATGGACTTTTCTCAGGAGCTTTAAAACTAGAAGAAATTGATTGGGGTAATGGTAATAATCAAATTACTATTCAATCAGGAGCTATGAATCGTATAGGTATTGAAAGATTGGTATTGCCTGATAATGTAATTGCAGTTACTAGTGGTGCACTTTGTTTTACAAAAGCTAAATATATTGATACAGGAAATGGTTTAAAAGTTATACAATCAGGTACTTTTAGTAGTAATACATCGTTAGAAACACTTATAGTTGGTGATTCAGTAGAGGAAATCCAAGATGGTCCTTTCGCTAACATACCATCACTTACTAGTGTAACTTTTGGTAGTAGTTTAAAAACAATTGGTGTTAATGTATTTTATAATGATAGTATAACTAATGTAGATTTTTCAAATTCTAAAGTTGAAACTATAAATTCAGGTGCATTTCAAAATAACAATATTTCTAACTTAGATTTAGGAGACTATATTGTTACAATAGGACAAGATGCATTTAGTGCTAATAATATTACTTCAGTTGTTTTCCCTAGTACAACAAGAACAATTGGTGATTGGTCATTTGCATACAATAATATAAGTAGTGTAACTATTCCTGAAGGAGTTACTTATTTATCAGGATTTAGAGAAAATAATATTTCTGAGCTTACTATTCCATCTACTGTAACAGAATTAGGTAGAGATGCATTTAATGATAATAATATTTCAAGTGTTACATTACCAAATGGATTAATAACAATTGGAGCATTATCATTAGGTAAAAATAATCTTACATCAATAACAATACCAAATACTGTAACAACTATAGGTGATGCTGCATTCTATGCTAATAAACTTACTGATTATACAATTCCATCTTCTGTAGTAAATATTGGTGGAGGAGTATTTGTTGGTAACCAAATAACGGATCCTAATAAGATGTTTATGTATTTAATGGTTGATGGTGTTACAGATACAACAACATTAGCTGCTTATAATGGTAGAGGTGGAACTGTAACAATACCTAGTGGTGTCACTAAGTTAGCAAATTTTGCATTCTTTAATACATATATAACAGGAATTCAAGGTGTAGAAAATATTACTGAATTTGGTGAACATACATTCTCATGGACTGAGTTAGAATCATTTACAATTCCTAATGCAGTTACAACTATACCACATTCATTATTCTATGGTGCTAAATTAAAACATGTAACATTACATAATAATATAGATACTATTTCACATAGTGCATTCTTAAGAACTGATTTGGAAGAAGTAACTATTCCAGATTCTGTAACAACTATTGGATATGATGCATTTAGAGATACTAAATTAACTACAGTTACAATACCAGCAAGTGTTACAAGAATAGAAGGTAATGCTTTCTCTGGATGTAACTTAAGTACTGTATATTTCTATCCTTCATCAACAAATACAATTATGGGATATCCTACATTCTATAAAGGTAGAAAAAGAAGTGATGAGAAATATGATTATGGAAATTCTAATCCAAACCTTACTACAATACATAATTTAGGTAGTTTACAACATCATTGGCAAAAAATAGTTTCTGGAGATTCGGCACCTTATAATAGTATTACATCCGGTACTCTTACATCTGATTTAGGAAATGTTAGTTTAACTACAGATTAAAAAGCTTCTTATGAAGCTTTTTTTATTGATTTATTTTAATGTTTTTTGTAAGATATTAACTTAAGTGGTGATACTATGAAAAATATTAATGATATAGAAGAAGAATATAATAGTTTTGAATCTAAAATAACTACAGTTAATAATATGGATGAATTAAATGCATATATGGGGGTTATATTTTCTGAAATAGAAGAAAATATTTATGCATTACAAATAGATTATATAAAAAATAAAAGAAGTAAGTTTTTTGCTACTATTAGAAATATGTTTCCTATATTCTTTGAAGAAGAAGAGGTATTGTTTTATGACAGAGATAATAATTATTTAGATCAAATATTATTATTAAACTTTATATATAAAAATTATTTTGAACATATTCTTTTATATAGTAATGAATCTAATCTAAAAGAAATGGTTAAATTCACTGACTTTTTAGTATTATATTATGGTAAAAATATAGAGTATATTGAGAGTAAAAGAGATAGCTTAGAATATGAATTAAAAGGATTTGGATGTATTAATTATAGAGATGAAGATTATTTTGAAGTTATAGATGAGTTTTTCATTAATAAAATAAATGAATTATCTGGTGTAAAAGGGATAGAAAAAGTAAAGAAAATGTGATATTATAAGTAAGTGTAGGTGGTGATGTCTATGAATAATGATTTAGTTAATCAAATTAGAAGTAAAGTAGATATAGTAGACATCATTGGAGAAAGAATACCGTTAGTTTCAAAGGGCAAAAACTTCTTTTGTGTGTGCCCTTTTCATGATGATACAAATCCATCTATGAGTGTATCTAGAGAAAAACAAATATATACTTGTTTTTCATGTCATGCGACTGGAAATGTATTTAACTTTTTAATGGACTATGAGCATATGGATTTTAAAGAAGTATTAAAATACTTAGGTGATAGAGTAGGTATTAATACTTCTAGTGTTCATGTTACTAAGAAAACTACTAAATTTGATAAGTTTTATGATGCTTATAATTTAGCTTTAAAATACTATCAAAATAATTTAAATAGTAGTATAGGAATTAAAGCTAAACAATATTTATTAAACAGAAAAATAGATGAAGAGATAATAAAAGAATTTGGAATAGGTCTTTCTTTAGAAAGTATAGATGATTTAACTAAATTACTTACTAAAAAAGATTATGACTTAGTTACATTAAATAGAATAGGTTTATCTAATGATAATCATGATATCTATAATAATAGAATAATGTTTCCTTTATATGATATTAATGGTCGAGTAGTAGGATTTAGTGGTAGAAGATATGATGGTATAAAAGATAATAAATATGTTAATACTAGAGAAACAGATATATTTAAAAAGGGTGAAAATCTGTATCATTATATAATCGCTAAAGATGAGTGTAGAATAAAGAAATCTGTAATAGTTATGGAAGGATTTATGGATGTTATTAGAGCTAGTAGTATCGGTATTAAAAATACTGTTGCTTTAATGGGAACTGCTTTAACACATGATCAAATAAATTTGTTAAAAAGACTTTCTAAAAATATAATTTTATGTTTAGATGGAGACGAAGCTGGGGTTAAAGCTACTTTAGCTAATGGAGAATTATTATTAAAGGAAGGTATTGAAGTAAAAGTAGTACCTTTACCTAATCCGGATGACCCTGATAGTTATATTTTAAATAATGGTAAAGATAAATTTATTGGACTTGTTGAAAATGCTTTAAACTTTAGTGATTTTAAAATAAATAAATTGAAAGAGAATGTTAATTTTTCATCTGATGAAGAAAAAGCTGATTATATTAATAAAGTTATTGAAGAAACAGCTAAATTAGATGATGAAATTAGAAGAGAAGTTGTATTAAAAAGACTTGCAAAAGAGTTCGATATAGGGTATAATACACTGGAAATGCGTATGAATAGGCTTCTTAAAAATAAAGAGAAAAAAGAAGTAGTGTTTATACCTAAAAATAAAGTTCCTAAAAAGGATAAATATGAGAAAGCTTTCGAGCAAATAATATACTTTATGCTTAATAATGATTGGATTATTACACAGGTTGAGAAAGAAAGATTAATCTTTCCTACAGAAGTAATGAGAAGTATGTGTAGTGAAATAATTTATTATTATAAAACGAATGGAAGTATAAATATTGCAGACTTTTATACTTATTTAAATGATAAGGAAAGTTTAAAGAATTTTCTAAATGAAATTTTATCTTGTAATTATTTAGAGACTACTGATAAGGAAGAGTTATTTCGTTATTTCAAAGTAATAAGAGAATATAGTATTAATGAAGAAATAAAGAGACTCACAGGATTAATGAAGAAGGAAGTAGATCCAATAGAGCAAGCTAAAATAGTAGAAAGAATAAGAAAGCTTAAGTTAGGAGAATAGGCAATGGTTGAAGAAATTAAGACAATTGAAGAAAGAAAAAATAAGTTATTAACTGTAGGTAAGCAACAAGGTTATGTAACTTATGAACAATTAGCAGATCAACTAAAGGGGTTAGATGTTGATAGTGATACATTAGATGAATTATATAACTTTTTAGTTGAAAATAATATTGAAATAGTTGCAGAAGATGGGTCTGACGACGCTAGTGGTGAAGAAATAACTACTGATATGTCAGTTGAAAATTTAACTCTTTCTAAAGATGTTAAAATTAATGATCCAGTAAGAATGTACTTAAAAGAAATTGGACGTATAAACTTACTTACTTCTGATGAAGAATTTGAATATGCACAACGTGCAGTTGAAGGTGATGAAGAAGCTAAAAGAATGTTAGCTGAATCTAATCTTCGTTTAGTTGTTTCAATTGCTAAAAGATATGTTGGACGTGGAATGTTATTTTTGGATTTAATTCAAGAAGGTAACATTGGTTTAATGAAAGCTGTTGATAAGTTTGATCCTACTAAAGGATATAAATTTTCTACATATGCAACATGGTGGATAAGACAAGCAATAACAAGAGCTATTGCAGATCAAGCTAGAACTATTCGTGTTCCAGTACATATGGTTGAAACAATTAATAAATTAGCTAGAGTTCAAAGACAATTAACACAAGAATTAAATAGAGAACCAACTGATGAAGAAATAGCTAAGAAATTAGGTATATCAGTAGATAAAGTTCGTGAAGTATATAAGATTTCACAAGATCCAGTTTCACTTGAAACTCCAATTGGTGAAGAAGATGATTCACATTTAGGAGATTTCATTAAAGATGAAAGAACAATGGGTCCTGAAGAATATGCTACAGTTGAAATGTTAAAAGAAGAACTTAAAGGTGTTCTTGCAACATTAACTGAAAGAGAAGAAAAAGTATTAAGACTTAGATTTGGTTTAGATGATGGTCAATGTAGAACTCTTGAAGAAGTAGGACAAATCTTTGGAGTTACAAGAGAGAGAATTCGTCAAATTGAAGCTAAGGCTCTAAGAAAATTAAGACATCCATCTCGTTCTCGTAAGTTAAAGGATTTCTTAACAGACTAATGAAAATTAACTCAAGACTTAAAACGATAGGAGATTTAGTTAACGCTAACTCCTTTTGTTTAGATGTAGGATGTGATCATGCTTTACTTGATATATATCTTGTTAAGAAAAATAAAGGTATTAAAGCAATTGCATCAGATGTTAAAGAAGGCCCTTTAGAACAGGCTAAAAATAATATTAAAAGAGAACATTTAGAAAAAGAAATAGAAGTACGTCTAGGTGATGGACTTAGTACTTATAGTGAAGAAGTTGATACTGTAATTATTTCTGGTATGGGTGGTAGAAATATTATAGGTATATGTAAGAATAATTATAAAATATTTAAAAAAGTAGATACATATATAATTAGTCCTAATAATTATCAAGAAGATGTTAAAAGATTCTTTTGTAAGAATGGATTTTATATAGAAAATGAAGAATTAGTAAAAGAAAATTTTATATATCAAATAATAGTATTTAAGAAAGGTAAAAAGAAGTATTCTAGGAAAGATTATTTCTTTGGACCGGTATTATTAACTAAAAAAGGTAAATTATTTAAAGAGTATTATCAAAGAGAAATGAAGAGTCGTGAAATACTAATTAATTTATTACCTAAAAATTATAGATTAAAGAAATACAAAACAAAAAAAGAAATTCAAATGATTAAAAATGTATTAGAAGACTAGTAATTAGTCTTTTTTTGTTTTATAATTATATTAGTATGAGGTGTTTGTATTGAAAAAGTTACTATTTATAATTGTATTAGTATTAATTAGTTTTTATAATGTATCTGCTAAAGATATATCTTATTCATTAAATAAATATGATGATGAGACTTTTAATTATATAGAGAAAGCCTATGACAATAAATTAAAGGAAGACGGGTATGTATTAGGTGGAAATGTTTTAAAAGAAAAAGAAAAACAAGAAGATGATGAAGAAGAAATAGATGATTATCAAGTAATACTTGTTAAGTATGATAAAAAAGATAATTTAGTATGGAAATATACTTATGGGAATACTTCTAGTGATTATATTAATGGTTTAAGTTATACATATGATGAAGAAGGAAATATAGATGGATATTTAATATCTACTAAGAAAAGTTATAATGTATTAGAAGAAGAGTCTTCAAATAGTGGAGTATTATTAAAGATAGATTTTGAAGGTAAGTTAGTTTTTGAAAAAGAAATAGTAGATGGTGTTATTAGTAAGATAATTCCTATATATAATGAGGAAAATAAAATTAATGGTTATATTAGTATAATTAATAATAGTATAGTTAAATATAATAAGAATTTTGATATTGAGTCAAAAAGAGATTTTAATGAAAAAGTAAATGATTTAACTATTATAAAAGAAGAAAATAAAATTATAGGATATGCTTTAATAGTTGGGAATAGTTTAGTTACAGTAGATATAAATGGTTATAATGATATAGTTATTGATGATATTAGTAAATATAAAACTACTAATCTAAGTGAAGCTAGTAATGGATTTATATTATATGGTGTAACTAGTGAAGTTAAATTAAAAAATGGAGATAATAGTTATTATTTAATTAATTATAGTAATGGAGAAGAAGTATGGGAAACTGTTGGTACTACAGCTGTTTCTGTAAATAATATAGTTTCATTACTTCCAGTATATAAAGATAATAATATAAAAGAATATTTATTATTATATAAGAATGATGTTGATTCTAGTTATGAAGTAGTTAAAATTAATTTAGATGGGGAAATATTAAAGAAAGTTAAAAAGATTAATAATAGTTATTATATTTTTAATAATTTCTATTCTAAAGGGAATACAATTTACTTTATTGGAAAAATAGATTGTCCTGAGGATGATTCTTGTGATTATGATAATAATTCATTATATTTAGTAAGTGATGAAGATAAAGTAATAGAAGTAAAAGATGATGATAGTAAGAATGTTATTATAGTATTTAGTATTTTATTTGTAGTATTAGTAGGTGCTGTAATATATATTAAGAGAAAAACTAGTAAATAAATGTAAAGTAAATAAAACAATATTTTGAAAGATATTGTTTTATTTTTTATTTTTTATTATGATAATAATAGGTGATAATATGAAAAAGAGTAAGAAAAGAAATACAATTATGCTTTTAATCTTATTAGTATGTGGTATTACAGTAGGTTTTGCGTTACTTAGTACGACTTTATATATTAATGGATCAGGTATAGTAAAGGGAAATAAATGGGATATACATTGGGAAAATGTAGCTAATGAAGATGGGGTAGATGCTCAAACTCCTATTATTGATTCTAATAAGACTACAGTTACTTATGAAATTAATTTAGTTAATCCAGGAGATTTTTATTCATTTACTGTTGATGCAGTAAATGCTGGAACATTAGATGGTGTAATAAATAGTATTGAAAATAAGTTTTATGAATCTGATGGAGAAACTGAAATAGATTTACCAAGTTATCTTTCTTATTCTATTACTTATGACGATGGTTCATCTATAGAAAAAGGTCAAAGATTAGATGCTAATCAATCTAAAACTTATAAAGTAAAAGTTAAATATAGAACAGATGTAGATTCTAGTGAATTGCCTACAACAAATAAAACAATTATTTCAAAGTTTAGTGTTGAATATGTTCAAGCTGATGTAGAAGTAAATGCTAAGAGTTTTGCTAAAGATGATTGGGGTACAATAGCTGATTGTGCTAAACTTGGTACTTGTCCATATGAAGTAGGAGATACTAAAACAATTGAGATGGATATTGATGGTGATGGTACTAAAGAAGAATATACATTAAGAATTGCTAATATGAGTACACCTAGTGAATGTAATACTCCAGGATTTTCTCAAACAGCATGTGGATTCGTAGTGGAGTTTCAGGATATAGTGACAAATTATAGAATGAATAGTTACGCAGGAGTGTATCCACCACAAGGTGTTGGTGATGGAAATAAAGGTGGATGGGAATACTCAGACATGAGAGCTTATTTAAATAATGGCGTTTATACTTTAGAAAATATTAATTATGCTAATACAGGATTTTTTAGTAAATTACCAGCTGACTTGAAAAAAGTAATAATAGATACTTATGTAGTAACTGGTAAAGGTTGGGGAGAAAATAGTTCTGCTTCAGGTGTTTCTAGGGTAAAAGATAAAGTATATTTACTTTCTGGAAAAGAATTATTTGGAGCAGATTTAATGAACGAAGAAGAATCTAATAAAACAAGACAATTGGATTATTATATAAATCAAAATACTTCAAAGGAAAACTATGCACCATGTGTTAAAAATTATCAGACTAATCCATCTAGTTGGTGGCTTCGTGCAAATGTTCCAAGTCCTATGCAATTTATTTTAATAAATGATGTAGGAGGATGGCCTGCTGAAAATGCTAATTCAGTGTTTGGTGTTAGTCCAGCATTTAGAATAGAATAGAAAAACAAATCAATTATTTGATTTGTTTTTTTTATTATATGATATAGATCCAAATATAGATGTTAATAATATTAATGGGTAAAGTATTAATAGTTTTATTTGTACTTTAGATAATATTATTGTAAGTATTAATAATATTGTAATTAATATTACTCCATATATAATACCTTCTATATAACTTTTCTTTTTAGTATTTTTTCCTAATATAAAACTATTTATAAATATAGATAATAATAAAATAATTAGTTTTAATATACTAAATGTTTTTTCATTTATTAAGTTAAAGTAATAAAGTATAGTTATTAGAAATAATAGTATAAATAATTCTAAAATATTAAAGAAAATTGCTTTTATATAAGACATATATTCACCTCTAATTAATAATATGATTAGTATAAATATTTATTCTTAGTACAAAATAATACTGGTGATTATATGAAATATTTTATTATTTTATATAGAAGTGTTTTCTTTTATTTTTTAGTAGCTATTCTATATAGAATTATGGGTAAAAGAGAAATAGGAGAACTTTCTATAATGGATTTTATTGTATCTATTTTTATAGCTGAATTAGTAGCTATTTCTATAGAAAATTATAATCAAAGTATTTTAGTATCTTTAGTACCTGTTTTAGCTTTGTTTTTAATACAGATAGGGTTATCTTATATATCTATGAAAAATAAGAAGATAAGGGATATATTAGATGGTAATCCTTCTATAATAATAGAAAAAGGTAAAGTAAATTTTAGAGAAATGAAAAGACAGAGATATAATATAGAAGATTTATTAATGCAGTTAAGAGATAATTCTATTAAGAGTATTAATGAAGTAGATTACGCTATATTAGAGACTAATGGTAAATTATCTATATTTAAAAAGGATAATAATAAGGATTATCCACTTCCTTTAATATTAAATGGTATTATTGATAAAAATACTTTAAGAAGAATTAATAAGAATGAAAAATGGTTAAGATTAGAACTTAATGATAGATGTATTGAATTAGATGAAGTATTTTATTGTTTTTATAGTAATGATAATTTATATATTATAGAGAAAAAATGACAATATTTTTATTATTGTCATTTTATTATTTTATTGGTGATAATATGAAGAGAATTATTATAATTATTATTTTATCTATGTTGATAATTATATTAAATGTAGTTAATGAAAAAGAAGAAAAAGAAGTTAGAAGTATATTTATTAGTTATATAGAACTACATGAATATATTAATAATAATAAAGATGTTAGTAAAAAAAATATTATAAATATGATTAATAATATTAAAAATAATAATTTTAATAGTATTATTCTACAAGTAAGAGATAATTGTAATGCGATATATGAATCAAATATATTTCCTAGAGATTATAATTTTGATGTATTAGATTATTTTATAAAAGAATCTCATAAGAATAATATAAGTGTAGTAGCTTGGATTAATCCATATAGAGTTAGAACTACTAGTAATATAGATAGTATTAAAGATATTAATTTTATTAATAAAGATTATTTATATATCAATAATGGAATATATTTAAATCCTAGTAAGAGAGAAGTAGAAGACTTAATAGTTAATGGTGTAAAAGAAGTATTAAATTATGATATAGATGGAGTATTATTTGATGATTATTTTTATCCTAGTAGTGATATAGATACTGTTGATTATGAAGAATATATTAAGAATAATGATTATATTTCTAAAGAAGAGTATCATTTGAATGTAATTAATAAAATGATTAAAAGGGTTCATAAGGAATGCAGTAGGAAGAATATTTCTTTTGGTGTAAGTCCTGATGGTAATATAGATAATAATTATAATAAGAATATGGCTGATGTACGTTTATGGATGAGTGAAAATGATTATATAGATTTTATAATGCCACAAATATATTATGGGTTTTATAATAGTACTAAAGCTTATTGTAATGTGATTAAAGAATGGGAAAGCCTATTAAAGAATGATATTGATTTATATATAGCTTTAGCTTTTTATAAAGTTGGAGTTGAAGATAAATATGCTAAGGAAGGAAAAGATGAATGGATAAATAATAATAATATTATTATGAGAGAGGTATTATTATCACGTAATTTAAAAAATTATAAAGGTTTTTCTTTATTTAGATATGATAATGTGTTTGAAAGTAATCATTATACTAATAATAGTATAGAAGAGTTAAATAATTTAAAAAAAATAATAAAATAATTATTTTATGTTATAATGTATTTAAAGGTAGTGATTAAATGAAGAAAAATGGATTTACTTTTGTAGAGTTACTTGCGATGTTAGCGGTACTTGGAATATTAATGTTAATAGCTATTCCTAATATTAATGGTATGTTAAAGAATCAAAGATTAAATGTAATTAAGGCTGATGCTACTAATATGATTGAGACAGCTAAAGTAAAGAGTAGTAAAGAAAGATTATTAGTTAAGCCTAAAAATGGTGAATGTATAGTATTTGCATTAAATTATTTAAATGATCAAGATAATATTGTTAAAGGGCCTAATGGTGGGTTATATGATCAATTTGATTCAGTAGTTGTTTATACAAGAGTAGGTGCTAGATATAAATATTATGTTAGATTAGTTGAGAAAAAAGGTACTAATACAATAGGTATAGATTTATTAGATAGTGAAAGTGTTAAAGAATTAAAGACTAAAGATATTAAGACTGTGACTAATTCAATTGGTTTAACTAAATCAATGAATAGAGCTCAAGGAATTAGTCAATTAAGTTCGTTTGGACCTATATCTAGTAAGTGTAGCGCTGGTATAAAAGGTTATTATTCTGGGGGTAATTATTGTGTTATATTTAATGGTAAATATTATGATGATGAAGGTAATATAGTTACACCTGAAAAATATAATGAATCTTGTTCATAATTATGTGTAAAATAATGTAATTTTATAAAAAAAATATTGTAAAGTAAAATTGAGTATGATAGTATTTAATTATAAGAAAGTAGAAAGAGAGTGAATTAAATGAAAAAAATAAATGGAAAAGGATTTACATTAATCGAGTTATTAGCAGTTATTACAATTATGGGTATTTTGATGTTAGTTGCAATTCCTGCTGTATCAAGAACAATTGAAAACTCAAGACGTGATACATTTGCAGATGTAGCTAAAGAATATGTTAATACAGTAAGAAATGCAGTATTAGCTGATGAATTAAAATGTGGTGATACTAGTGTAGGTGCTACTGGAGATGGTAAGTATTTCTTCAAAATAGATAGTAACGATCAAAATACTAAAGATATTATGGAATCAGGAGGACTTTCTTCTTGGTCTAATGCTAGAGTTCAAGGTTATGTTGAATGGATAAAAACAACAACTGCTGCTACTAATAATTCAGAACAAAAAGTAAAAACAGAATATTCAGTATATTTAGTAGATGCTGGAAAACATGGTATTGATGCTTTAACTAAAGAAACAGAAATTAGTAGATCTAAAGTTAAAACTGCTACTAGTGTAGCTGCTGGTAGTGTTTCTTTCCCAGCAACAACAGGTGAAGGTGCAACTCATACTGAATGTACATTAAAATAATAAACTAAGAGCGTAAGCTCTTTTTTTATGTTATAATGAAATAGGTGATATTATGTTTATAGGTAGTCATGTTGGTTTTAGTAAGAATAGCCAAATGTTAGGAAGCTTAGAGGAAGCTTTAAGTTATGGAGAAAACACTTTTATGTTTTATACTGGTGCTCCACAAAATACTTTTAGATCTTCAATAGACAGTGAATTAACTAATAAAGCAATTATTAAGATGAAAGAAAATAATATGGATGTATCTAAAGTAGTTGTTCATGCTCCATATATTATTAATTTATGTAATGAAGGAAATTTTGATTTTTCTGTTAATTTTTTAACTGAAGAAGTAAAAAGAGTAAATAGTTTAGGTGTTAAATTAATGGTGCTTCATCCTGGTAGTCATGTAGGACTTGGAATAGATAAGGGAATTGAAAACATTATTAAAGGATTAAATATAGTTTTATCTAATGTTAAAGATAATGAAGTTATTATTTTACTTGAAACTATGGCTGGTAAAGGTAGTGAAGTAGGATCTCATTTGGAAGAGATTAAAAGAATAATTGACGGTGTAGAAGATAAAACTCATATTGGAGTATGTCTTGATACATGTCACTTGAATGATGCAGGATATGATATGAGTAAATTTGATGAGTTTCTTGATTTGTTTGATTCTATTATAGGAATAGAAAAAATTGGTTGTATTCATATAAATGATTCTAAAAATCCATTTGCTTCACATAAAGACAGACATGAAAATATAGGATTTGGAACTATAGGTTTTGATAATATAATTAATATTATTTATAATGAAAGACTAGGAGACATTCCTAGAATTTTGGAAACACCTTATGTAGATAGGGAATACCCTCCATATAAGGAAGAAATAGAAATGATTAGAAATAAAAAGTTTGATAAAAATTTAATAGAAAAAGTAAAACAAAGCTAAAAATATTTAGCTTTGTTTTCTTTATATTCTTTTAATATTTCTTTATACAAATCTTCTCTTATTAATGGTTTTAATTTATTTAGAGTAGATTCATTATCTAGTAGATCTAGATAGTTATTTTTTAGAAACTTATATATTATATTAACTTCATCACTTGAAATGGATATATTTTTATTATTAGCATAATTTTTTATATGAATTGGTTCTAAATAATTAATATATTTTTTTATTAATTCTTTATAAATAATAATCACCTAATAAATTATATGAATTAATATATAAAATATGTGATAAACTATTATTATGAAGAGACTAAATAAAAAGAGAAAATCTAATAATTATAATAAAATAATAAATAATAGATTTATTAGTTTTTTTGTTGTATTTATTATTTTATTTAGTTATATATTTATTAGTATTATTAATACTATGATTATTAATAAAGATAAGTATGATGAGTCTTTATCTTTACTTACTTATTCTAAAGTATATGGTACTAGTACACCTCGTGGTAGAATATATGATAGAAACTATAATTTATTAGTAGATAATAAGTCTTTAAAAACTATTACATATCAAAAGAAAAAGGGTACTACTAATTTAGAGATGATTGAGACAGCTAAGGTTTTATCTCCTCATATAGATATTGATTATAATAGATTAAGTGATAGAAATGCTAGAGAATATTTTTGTGCTAAGAATAAAGCAAAATGTGATAAATTAGTAACTAAAAAAGAAATAGAAAAAGTAAACAGGCGAAAAATGACTGTTAAAGATTTAGATGAATTGAAATTAAAGAGAATTAAATCTAATGATTTAGAGTTTAGTGATGAAGAGAAAAAGATTGCTTATTTATATTATTTAATGAATAGAGGATATACTTATGAAGAAAAGATAATTAAAAGTGATGTTAGTGATTTAGAATATGCTTATGTATCTGAGAATAATAGTTTACTAGATGGGTTTAATACTAAACTTGATTGGGAAAGAGTATATTTATATGGTGATACTTTTAAGAGTATGTTAGGGACTGTTTCTACTACTTCACAAGGTATACCTTTAGAAGAAAAAGATTATTATTTAAAAAAAGGTTATAGTTTAAATGATAGAGTAGGACTTAGTTATATAGAAAAAGAATATGAAGAGTATCTACATGGTGAAAAAGATGTTTATGAAATGGTAAATTCATATGAGAAAAGATTAATTAAAGAAGGAACTCGTGGTAAAGATATAGTATTAACTATAGATATTAATTTACAGATGGAAGTAGAAAGAATATTAAGTGAACAAATATTAAGAGCTAAGACTGAGCCTAATACTGAATTTTATGATCATTCAAGTGTTGTGATAGAAGATCCTAGAACTGGTGAAATACTTGCAATGGCATCTAAAAGATTAGTTAATGGTGAAATAAGAGATAATATTAATAGTATATTAATGCAACCAATAACACCGGGTTCTGTAGTTAAAGGTGCATCTATGTTAGTTGGTTATAATACAGGTGCTATTAAAATGGGTGAAAAGATGCTTGATGAATGTGTTAAAGTAGCTGGAGTTAGGGAAAAGTGTTCTTCTGTTAATGATTTAGGAGTAATTGATGATATAACAGCATTAGCTAAATCAAGTAATGTATATCAATTTAAAACAGCAATTAGAGTTAATGGACAAGAGTATTTTAGAGGAATGAAGCTTAACTTTAATCAAAATGCTTTTGATACTTATAGAAGAATGTATCATTCTTTTGGGCTTGGGGTTAAAACGGGAATAGATTTACCTAGAGAAAGTAGTGGTTATTCTTCTCGTGATAAAGCAGCAGGTAATTTACTTGATTTTGTTATGGGACAATATGAAACATATACTCCAATGCAATTATCTCAATATATCACGACTATAGCTCGTAATGGTGAAAGAATACCACCTCATTTATTAAAAGAAGTTCATTCTAGTAGTGAAAATGATGAGATAGGTAAACTTGAATCTAATTATGAGGTAAAAATACTTAATAAGGTAGATACTGATCCAGTATATATGAATAGAGTTAAAGAGGGTTTTGGCGCTGTTATGGATTGGGGTTATGGAGTTGGTTATATGGAATCTTCATTTAGAGCTGCTGGAAAAACTGGTACTAGTCAAAGTTTTATTGATACTAATAATGATGGAGTAATAGATACAGAGACAATTACTAGTTCATTTATAGGTTATTTACCTAGAGAAAATCCTAAGATGAGTATAGTAGTTACATCTCCTGATTCATCACATCCTAATTCTAATATTAATTATGCATCACTAGTTACTTATAGAATTACTGGTGAAGTAGCAAGAAAATATGTAGAAATGTATGGACTTGATTAATTTTTTGTGTATAATAATTAATCAATAGGAGGGTTATATGGAAGAATTTATCGCTTGCACAAAAAGAGAATTGGATAAGGCAAATGAACCTGGACAAGAAGAATATAAAGAAAGTTTAATAAAGGAAACAAATGATGCTATTAATAATATTCCTGATCAAATTAAAAGGGGTATTAAATTAATATATTCATATAGAGTTGATGAATGGGCTGCTGCAGTAGTAAAATCTGCTATGGGTGTTGATAGAGGAATAATTATAAAAAATGCACTAAAAATAATGGAAGAAATAGAACAAAAACTTTCAATAAAAGAAATAGTAGAAAATTTTGAAAAGCAAGAACTTTCAGATGATGTTGCAAATTCAGTTAAAAGGTGTGTTTTAACCTTTTCGAAGAATGGTTATCCTTTTTATGAGGCTACACATAGCCCATATTGGACTCTTGATGAATGTTATTATATAAAAGATGTAATGTGGAAAAATGAAAACTATGATGAGTCTCATGAATATGTAGATGTATCTGAATCTAAGCAAAAAGTTTATTCAAAAATTAAAAGATTACAAAAATTAGAAGAAAACAGTATAAGATAATAAGCAATTATATATGTATAATTGCTTTTTTAATTAAAAAAACATTGCAAAATATGAAATATTTGGTATAATACATGTAGGCGTTTAAGGAGGGAAAGAAAATGGCTAAAGTAGGAAATAGACAATATAAAACTCTTGTATGTAGTGAATGTAAAGAAGAAAACTATAGAGAAGAAAAAAATGTTAGAAATACAACTGATCGTCTTGAAATGAATAAATACTGTCCTAGATGTAGAAAACACACAGTACATAAGGAAAAGAAATAAAATAAGTTTAAACTTATTTTTTAATTTAGGAGTGATAATATGATAAGTACAAATGATTTAAAAAATGGTATTACTATTGAATATGAAGGAAATATTTATGTAGTAATGGAAACTCAACATGTTAAACCAGGTAAAGGTGCAGCTATTGTTAAAGCTAAACTTAAAAATTTAAGAACTGGAGCTATTTTTGAACAAACTTTTAATGCAGGTGTTAAAGTGGCTACTGCACGTATTGAAAAACAACAAATGCAATATTTATATAACATGAATGATATATATTATTTCATGAATATGGAAACTTATGATCAATTAGAAATTCCAGCTAGTAAAATTGGTAATCAAGCTAAGTTATTAAAAGAAAATTTAGAAGTATATATTACTAGTTATGAAGGAGAAATTTTAGGAATTGATTTACCAGATAAAGTTGAATTAGTAATTACTCATACTGAACCAGCTGTTAAAGGTAACACAACAACAAATGCTTTAAAAGATGCAGAATGTGAAACTGGTTTAATGGTAAGAGTTCCATTATTTATTGAAGAAGGAGAAACTATTATTGTTTCTACTGCTGATTCAAAATATGTATCAAGAGCTTAGGCTCTTTTTTTTTGTTTATTATTTTGTTATAATTTAAATAGGTGAAAATATGAGAATAGGTTTATTTATAGATACATTTTATCCGATGATTGATGGAGTTGTTACTGTAGTAGATAATTATGCCAAAATACTTAGTAAAAAGTGTGATGTAATTGTATTTGCTCCTAATACTGGTAGGTATGATGATACTAAATTACCTTATAAAGTAGTAAGATGTAAGTCTATTAAAATGCCTAAAATAGATTATTCTCTTCCATTACCTAAAATTGATAGAAAATTTTTAAAAGAATTAGATAAATATAAATTAGATATTATTCATATTCATTCTCCAGCTACTATAGGTCGACTTGGAGTAGAATATGCTAAGAAACATAATATACCTTTATTTGGAACTATACATAGTCAATTTTATAAAGATTTTTATAGAGCTACCAAGAATAAATTATTATCTAAAAAATTAACTAGATATACAATGAAGTTATTTGAAAAATGTGATGTTTGTTATACAGTTAATGAAGGTATGAGAGATGTTGTAATTAATGAATATGGATTTAAGAATAATTTATTGTTAGCTAGAAATGCTACTGATTGGAAATTAGTTGATGATAAAAGTAAAGCAAAAGAAAAAATAAGTAAGATGTATAATATTAAGAAAGATGAAAATATATTTTTATTTGTAGGTAGAATTAATAAATTAAAGAATATATTCTTAATAGTAGAGTCTTTAAATTATATTAAAGATAAAATTAAGTTTAAAATGTTATTTGTTGGAGATGGACAAGATAAATTAGAATTAGAAAAGAAAATAAAAGAATATAAATTAGAAGATAAAATTATTTTATGTGGAAAATGTAGTGATAGAGAATTATTAAAAGATTATTATGCAAGTAGTGATTTGTTTTTATTTCCATCTTTATATGATGCATCTAGTGTAGTTCAAGTAGAAGCTGCTTCACAAAAGTGTCCAGGTGTATTTATAAAAGGTAGTGCTACTTCATCAAGTATAATAGATAGTCATAATGGATATTTATGTAGTAATGATTATAAATCTTATGGTAATAAAATTATTGATATTATTAATGATAAAAATACTTTAAATAATGTTAGAAAAAATGTTTATAAAGAAATATATTGTACTTGGGAGATGGAAGTTAATAAAGTATATGAAGAATATAGTAAAATGTGTAAATAGTGTTTAATTGTGACAAGTAGACAGTTTAATATATTTGTAAATTAAATAAATGTAGTATAATATTACTAGAAAGATTGGTGAAATAGATGGCTAAGAGAAAGAAAAGACGTACTAAGAAAAATAAGATTCAAATATCTATTGAGATATATGCATTAATATTAATTATTTTAGCTATATTAGGTGTAGGTAAGTTTGGACCTGTAGGAAGATTAATCGCATCATTTGGATTGTTTGTATCAGGTTCTATTTATATGATATTCTTAGTATTATTGTTTGTAATAGGAATATATGCTTTTTGGAAAAGAGATTGGCCAGAGTTTTTCTCAACTAAGATGTTTGGGTTCTATTTATTTGCAATTGGAATTCTAACATTAATGCATTGGGAATTTGTTAAAGCAAATGATTATAATACTAATTTAATATTTAAAGAGACTATTAATGAATTAATTAAAGGTTTTAATAGTTTAATGGCTACAGGATCAATAGGAGAATCCGCTTCAGTTGGTGGGGGTCTTATTGGAGGAGTGTTTTCATTAGCTTTTACTAAGTTATTCTCATATACAGGGATGCAGATAGTTACATGGACATTTATTGGTGTAGGTATTTGTATGTTTACAGGGTTCTCTATAGTTGATTTCTTGAAAGATAGAGTAGAATACGTTAAAGAAAAACGTGAAAAACATGAAAATAAAGAAATAAATATAGAGGATGATAAATTATCTCAGAAAAAGGTTATTATTAGTAATGGTAATGAAGAGGAAGATAATAAACAAGTAGTTCAGAATTTAGATGAATTAAAGAAGGGTAATATTAAAGAAGAAGAAGTAAAAGAAGAAGTTCATTCTAGTAATTTAGTTAATCCTTCATATAAATTACCATCTTTAGATATATTAAATAAACCTAAAAATAAAAATACTGAAACTGATAATGCAGCAATAGAAGCTAATATTTCTAAGTTAGAAAATGTATTAAAGAGTTTTGGGGTTATTGCGAAGGTCGTTGAAGTTCATGTTGGTCCAACAGTATCACAATATGAACTTGAGATTGCTAGCGGAACTCGTGTTAATAAAATAACTACATTAAGTAGGGAGATTGCTTTAGCTTTATCTAAAAAAGACGTTAGAATTGAAGCTCCAATTCCAGGTAAAAGTACAGTAGGAATTGAGTTTGCTAATGATAATCCACAAGCTGTTAGTTTCTATGAAATAATGGATAGTAAAATTATGAAATCTTCTCCTGATAAAACATTAATGGTACCTTTAGGTAAATCTATTATGGGTGATATTGGAGTTTGTGAAATTAATAAAATGCCACATATGTTGATTGCTGGTACTACAGGTAGTGGTAAATCAGTATGTGTTAATGGTATTATTTGTTCAATATTAATGCGTGCTAAACCTGATGAAGTAAAACTTGCTATGGTTGACCCTAAAGTAGTTGAATTATCTTGCTATAATGGAATACCACATTTAATGTGTCCAGTGGTAAGTGACCCTAAAGAAGCATCTATTTTACTTAAAAAGATGGTTAATGAGATGGAAAAGAGATATCACATGTTTGCAAATACTGGAACTAAGCAAATAGAAGGATATAATGAATATGTAAGACGTCATAATAAAGCACATCCTGATGAAGAATTAGATAAGATGCCATATATAGTAATTATTATAGATGAGTTAAGTGACTTGATGATGGTTGCTGCTAAAGAAGTAGAAGATTCAATACTTAGAATTACTCAAAAAGCACGTGCTGCTGGAATTCATTTAATTGTTGCTACTCAAAGACCATCTACAGAAGTAATTACTGGACTTATTAAGGCTAATATTCCATCACGTATTGCTTTTGCAGTAGGAAGTGGAATTGATTCACGTACTATTTTAGATCAAACAGGAGCTGAAAAATTACTTGGTAAAGGAGATATGTTATTTTTACCAATAGGATTAAATTCGCCAATAAGAATTCAAGGATCATTTATTCATGATAATGAAATTCAAAAGATAATTGACTTTGTTAAGAATCAACAAGAAGCTAGTTATGATTCAACATTTACTAATCTAGAGGAAGAAAAGAAAGAAGAGAATGAAGAAAAAATGACTGCGGCTGAAGCTCGTGAAGCAAGTAATGATGAATTATATAATGAAATAGTTGACTTTGTAGTTAAAACTGGTAAAGCTAGTGCTTCACTTTTACAAAGAAAATTTAAGATAGGTTATAATAAAGCAGCTACTATGATTGATGAATTAGAAGAAAATGGAATTATTGGTCCAGCTACTGGTAATTCTAAACCTCGTGAAGTATTAGTTAAATATAGTGAGAATAATACTTCTGAATAGTTGTAAAATAATATGTAAAATTAAAAAGCAATATATTTAAAATATTGCTTTTTATTTGTATTACTTATAAAATTATAGTAGGTGATAAGATATATGAAGAAAAAAAGAAGTGTATTAATATTATTAGTATTAGTGCTTGCATTATCAATTGGTTTTGCTTTACTTAGTACGACATTAAAAATAAATGGTAGTGCACTGATTAATAAACATACATGGGATGTACATTGGGAAAATGTAGATAATGAAAGTGGTGTAACACCAACAACTCCAGCTACAATCGATTCTAATGACAATAAAATAGTTAATTTTGAAGCAGATGTTACAATACCAGGTGATTATTATGAATTTACTGTTGATGCGGTTAATAGAGGTACATTAGATGCTATGTTGAAACAAATAGATGTTACAATTAATGGAACTAGTGTTGATGATATTTCTGATTATTTAGAGTTTACAATAAAATATGCTGACGGAACAAATTATGATGGAAATGATTTATTACCTGTAGGAAAAAAAATAACTTATAAAGTGAGATTACAATATAAAAAGAATATTACAAATGATCAACTTGAAAATATTCCTGAAGAAGGTGAACCATTTGTTGGTGAAATAACACCAGTTTATGTTCAAGCTGGTGATGATGCTGTAGATAAAGGTAATTATGTAGATATTGTAGTTCCAGCTCCAGTTGAAGTTGGTGACTATATTCAAATAATACCTGATGCTGAATACGCTACAACAGATGTAGCGGGATTCTCTGGATCTATTGAAACACGTTTACAAAAGATATGGAGGGTAATAAAAATATATGAGAATGGTACATTTGATGCAGTATCGGAATATTCTTCACTTTACAATATAACTATAGGTGGATATGATGGTTATAAAAATTATGCATTGGGAATGCAAGATCTTGCTTCTAAATATGAAAAAGAAGGATATACTATAGGTAGTAGAATGATGGGTTATGATGGGCAAAGTTTAGTAATCGAGGATACTTCTTGGTTTGATGGCTCAACATCGTCGCGACCTGGTTCAACAACTCCAACTCCTTTAGAAGGTGAAGGAGAAGAATATATTGGCGGAGTACGAGGTGATACATTATATTTGAATGATATAAAACTAGTAGGAGATGTGTATAAAACTAATCCTTCTAGATATGGTGATAGTGGTTTAAAAGCATATACATATAATGGTTCAAATACGGTTTATTGGATTGCATCTCGTTATTACTATAATGGTACAGATAGTCATTATTGTGGACGATTAATTTCTAATGGAGGAATTTCAGACTATTATATACGTTATTGGCAAACTGGTCGTTGGAAGGAAAGAAAAGGATCTTTTTCAATTCGTCCTATAATAACATTGAAAAGTGGTTTAGTAATAGCAAGCGGAGAAGGTACTGTGGCACATCCATATATATTTGAATAAAATAAAAAAGACTTTTAAAGTCTTTTTTTTATTTCTAATATAATGGTTTATATTCAAATTTCTTTTTCTTTTCAACAGCTTTTATTATTTGAGCTAATATATTTAATGCAATTTGTTCTGTTTTTCTATTTTCATCTCTTAATGGATTAAATTCTACTAAATCAAATGATACTATATCTTGCATATGATTTAATAAATATTCATTTATTTTCATAGCTTCTTCTTCGTTTATTCCATCAAATTCTGGGATTGATACTCCTGGAGCTACATCTGGATCTATTACATCTAAATCATAACTTACATGTATTCCTTTAGTTTTATATCCAGCTATTTTAAATGCTTCATCCATTACAGCATCTATACCTTTTTCTTTTATGTCTTCTGTTGAGAATACTGTGATTCCAGCATATCTTAAATTATCTTTTTCTTTTTCATCAATACTTCTTGCTCCAACTACTACAGTACGTGATGGTTGAACTATTTTGCCATTATGGTAACTTCTTAATTCATTACATTTATATCCTGTTACTGCTGCTAGTGGTAGTCCATGGATATTACCTGTTACTGTTGTTTCAAAAGTATTATAATCTGTATGAGCATCTATCCATATAATACCAATATCTGTATTTACTTTAGCACTAGCTAATACACTAGCTATAGCTGCTGAGTGATCTCCTCCTACCATAATAGGGAAATAATCTTCTTTTATTTTTTCTACCATATTTTTATAAAGGTTAGAATTAAATTTTTCTATTTCATATTCATTTTTTCTTCTATCTGAAAGATTTCTACTTTTAATAATATCTTTATCTCTTTCAAAAAGCATTGATTCTCCTTGATAGAAAGATTTTAAATCATTCATTAATTGTACGGGGCCTAATTGTGCTCCATCTATATGTACACCTAAGTCTGTACCTGCGCCAAAAATTATTGGTCTCATTTATTATCACCTCTTTAATTCTATCTTAAATTTTATTTTATATCAATAAAAACTTTAATTTATTTTGTTTTTTATGTATAATGATTATAGGTGGTAAGATGAAAAAATTAGATGAATTATATCCTGGTTGTGGGAGTAGTGTAGATATTAAAAGAATTTGTATAAATTCAAAGGAAATAGAAGATGGAGATTTATTTGTATGTACTAAAGGAGTTACAGCTGACAGACATGATTTTATAGATGAGGCTATTAAAAGTGGAGCTAGTGCTATAGTAGTTAGTCGTGATGTAGGAGAAAAAAGTGTTCCTATTATTAAAGTAAGTGATACTAATAGAGAATTACCTTATTTATGTCAAAAATTTTATGATTATCCTGATAATAAACTTACTATGATAGGTGTTACTGGTACTGATGGTAAAACAACAACAACTACAATAATTCAAACTTTAATAGGTAGTGATTTATGTGGTTATATTGGTACTAATGGTAGAAGTTGTGCTAAGTTTAGTGGAGATAATCCTAATACTACACCTGATGCACAAAACTTATATATGTATTTAGATGAGTTTGTTAGATTTGGTTGTAAATATGCATCTATAGAAACAAGTAGTGAAGCATTTTTTAGAGGAAGACTTCAAGCTATGAGTTTTGATATAGCTGCTTATACTAATGTAACTAGTGAACATTTGAATATACATGGTTCTTTTGAAAACTATTTAGAAAGTAAATTAAAATTATTTAGTCAAACTAAAAAAGATGGATACTGTATTGTAAATAATGATGATAAATATGCAGAGAATTTTAAAAATGCTGCTAATGGTAAAGTTCTTACTTATGGATTAGGTAGTGATAATGATTTAGTAATACAAGAATTTAAATTATATCCAGATCATACAGATATAGTATTTAATTATAAAGGACAAGAAATTAAAATTAATAGTCCATTAATGGGAGATTTTAATGTATATAATTTAGCTTGTGCATTACTTTGTGTTCTTGCATTAGGATTTAAATTAGAAGATGTTTTAGAAAAAATTAAAGATATTAAAGTATCTGGAAGACTTGAATTATTAAATACTAAGACACCATATTATGTAATGGTTGATTATGCTCATACTCCTAATGGTATTAGTAATTTATTAAATTTTGTTCATACATTAGATATTAATAGAAGTATAGTAGTTATTGGACAAGCTGGAGAGAGAGATCCTTATAAAAGACCTAAAGTAGGTAATGCGGTTGTTGAAAACGCAAGTTACGCAATATTTTGTTATGAAGATCCTCGTAGTGAAGATCCAAAAGCTATTTGTGAAGATATAATTAGTGAATTAAAAGAAACACATAATAATTATGAAATAGTAATAGATAGACGTGAGGCTATTAAAAAAGCTGTTGATATGGCTCAAAATGGAGATATGGTTTTAATTCTTGGTAAAGGAAATGAAACATATGAAAAGCTTAAGGATGGTACTATATACTTCAATGATATAGAAGAAGCATATAACGCAGTTGCTGAACGTAAATTAAGAGAAGGTATTACTAACTAATACATTGTAAATAAAAATGTAAATTAACAATAATTTACATTTTTTTGTTTGTATAAATATATTTAATTGATAAAATAATAATAGGTGATAATATGAAAAATAGAAAAAGAAATAGATTGTTTTTACTATTAATACTTTTATTAGGAGTAACAGTAGGTTTTGCCTTACTTAGTACAACATTAAAGATTAATGGAAATGCAAGTATTGCTAAGAATACATGGAGTGTATATTGGGCAAATGTAGGAAATCAAACAGGAGTAACTCCAACAACAGCACCAGGTATAACTAGTGAAGATGAAGAACATCAAAATAATATTTTAAGTTTTGGTGTAACTTTAGATAAGCCAGGAGACTTTTATGAATTTCAAGTAGATGCGGTTAATGATGGAACAATTGATGCAATGTTAAGTGTAATTACTACAAATATAACAAGTAATGGAAGTCCAGCTACATTACCAAGCTATATTAAATATAGTGTTATATATGCAGATGATGAAGAACCAGTAAAAAAACATTTACTTGCAAAAGACACAACAGAAAGATATAAGATAAGAATTGAATTTTTAAAATCAATTACAAATGATGAATTAAATAATATGCCTGAAGAAGGTTTAGAATATGATATTGATGTAGAAGTACCTTATGTTCAAGCAGATGATACTGCTACTAATAGACATGCACATAATTTTCAACTAGGAGAATATTTTACATTAGTGCCAGATAAAACAATAGCAACAACTACAACACCTGGATTTAGTGGTTCAACACCAACAGCAGATCAAACATTATGGAGAGTAATAAACATAAATGAAGATGGAACAGTAGAGGCAGTATCAGACTCTGCATCATCAGGTGAGATAACAGTATCAGGTGTAGATGGATATAAATACTATGTAGCAGGACTACAAGATATAGCATCATGTTATGCCAAAGAAGGATATACAGTAGCAACAAGAATGATGGGATATGATGGACAAACACCAGTAATTCAAGATGCATCAGCATTTGATGGAACAAGTAATAATGCTCCAGATACTTCATCAACACCATCATCAGCCGATGTATCTGTTGGAGAAGAATATATGGGTGGTGTATTAGGAGATACATTATGCTTAAAAGATTATAATTTAGTTGAAAATGTCTATGGAAGTGTAGAAGCATCACCTGCAAAAGAATATTTGCTAGCAGCTCGATATTATTACTATTATAGTGATAATGAATTCAGTTTCCATGGTGTGTGTATTACCTGCTTAGATAACTATTATTCCCGTTACAACAATGGTAGATGGTATGAGTACTCTAGCAGTTATGCTGTCCGTCCTATAATAACTTTAAGAAAAGGTATAACTATTGCTAGTGGAACTGGAATTAAGAATGATCCATATATATTTAATTAGTTTACATTTAAAAAGGGAATTATAATTCCTTTTTTCTTTTTCTTATGATATATTTATTATGGTGATATTATGATTAAAAAGATTATAAAAATAGTATTAGTATTAATTGTAATGATTACTATCTTTATGTTTTCAAATGATAATGATGTTTCCTCTAATAAAAAATCTGATGGATTTATTATTAGAACTAGTGAATTTTTATTAAATAGAAAATTAACTGATAAAGAGAAAGAATCTTATATCGATAAATATGTAGTTCTTGTTAGAAAGACTGCTCATTTTACTATATATTTTCTATTAGGCTTATTCTTTTGTAGTTTCTTAAAAGAATTTGATCTTAATAATAAAAAATTAATTTTATATACAGTTATATTTGTATTTTTATATGCTTGTAGTGATGAAATACACCAATTATTTATTAGTGGTAGAAGTGGTGAAATACTTGATGTATTAATTGATACTTTAGGGGGACTTACTTCAAGTATTATATATACTAATTTTAGAATAAGGAGGAAATTATGAATAAGAAAAAACAACTTGCTAAAAATACTATTATTATTTTCTTTGGAAGAGTATCTACACAATTAATATCTTTTTTCTTATTACCTTTATATACAGGATATCTTGCGACTAAGGAATATGGATTAGTTGATTTAATTCAAACTTATGTAACTCTTTTAGTACCAATAATTACTTTAGAGTTAGAAATGAGTATATTTAGATGGTTAATTGATTCTAGAGGAAAAGAGAAAGATACTAAGAAGCTTATTAGTAATAATTTCTTTGTATTATTTATTAGTTTATTAATATTTAGTATTTTATATACAGTAGTTACTTGTTTTATAAATATTCCATTTAGATGGTTAATACTAGTAGATATAATTATATGTGTTTTAGGAGGTAATTTCCTACAGGTAGCTCGTGGTTTTGGTAAGACTTTAGATTACTCTATTAGTTGTATATTAACTGGTCTTACTACAGTAATAAGTAATATTATATTAATATGTCATTTCCATATGGGTGCTGAAGGTATGATTATATCTATGGCTTTAGCTAACTTTATATGTGGTTTATATTTATTTATTAGATTAAAGTTATATAAAATGATTAACTTGAAATTAACTGATACTAAACTATTAAAAGATATGTATAAATATTCTATACCATTAATACCTAATAGTGTTAGTTGGTGGATAGTAAATGTCAGTGATAGAACTATTATTTCATTTATACTTGGAAGTGGCGCTAATGGACTTTATGCTATTAGTAATAAGTTTCCAACTATTATTTCTAGTTTAACTGGAGTATTTAATTTAAGTTGGAGTGAGTCTGCAGCTTTACATATTAATAGTCCTGATAGAGATGAATTTTTTAGTGATGTATTTAATACTATTATGAAGTTATTTACGGCAATGGGCGTTGGTATGATTGCTTGTATGCCATTTGTATTCCCATTACTTATTAATAGTAAATATAATGATGCTTATAACTATATTCCATATTTAGTACTTGGTAGTGTATTTAATGTAGCAATATGTTTATATAGTCAAGTATATTTAGCTAAAAAATTATCTAGACAAGTAGCATCTACTGCGATATTAGGTGCAGTTATTAATATATTAATAAATATAGTATTTATTAAATATATAGGACTTTATGCTGCAGCTATTAGTACTGCTATTAGTTATTTTGTAATGATGGTATACCGTCATATTGATTTAAAGAAATATGTTAATATTAAATTAAGTAAAGGTTTAGTTATTAATTCTATTATTATGTTTAGTTATTCAATATTTCTTTATTATCAACATGATTTATTCTTAAATATATTAAATTTAGGAGTAGTAATCATATATGCATATTTAATTAATAAAAAGTTTTTACATAGTACAATAAACACAATACTAGGAAAACTAAAAAGACATTAAACATATAATTACTTAGGTGATTATATGTTTTTTATTGATTTAATTAGAAGTATATTTTGTTTTACTGGAAGTTATTCTAACGATATATTTTTAGAACCATTAAGTCCTGAAGAAGAAGATTATTGCATAAAAAATAAAGATAATATAGAATGTCGTAATAAACTTATAGAACATAATTTAAGATTAGTAGCTCATATAGTAAAAAAATATGATACTAAGTTAGTAGATAATGATGATTTAATTAGTATAGGTACTATTGGTTTAATAAAAGGAGTAGATTCTTTTAAGGATAAAAAAGGTGTAAAAATTACTACTTATTGTGCTAGATGTATAGAAAATGAAATATTGATGTATTTTAGAAAGAATAATAAATATAGTAAAGATATATCTATTAATGAAAGAGTAGGGTTTGATAAAGATGGAAATGAGATAGAAATACAAGATATTATACAAGTAGATAATAATGATTTTTGTGATGATATAGATTTAAAAGATAATATAAAGTTATTATATAAATATATTGATGTATTAACTCCTAGAGAAAAGAGAATAATAATAAAAAGATATGGATTAGATAATACTAAAGAGGAGACTCAAAAGTCTATTTCAAAGAAATTAGGTATTTCTAGAAGTTATGTTTCAAGAATAGAAAAAAGAGCTTTAACTAAACTTTTAAGAGAGTTTTTGAAAGAAAAAGATAAATAATCCATTCTTTACAAAATATTATAAATTTTATATAATTTATAGTGTAAAAGAGTGGTGTGGTATGAAGAAGAAAATAATTTTAATAATCGGGTTAATTATTTTATTATTAGGAATTATAGGATTCTTATTATATGAGTTTATTCTTATGCCCAGTATAGATTTAAAGGGTAAAAATCCTACTATAGTAAAGTATGAATCAAAATATATAGAAAAAGGTTTTAGTGCTAAGTACTTAGGTAAAGATATAAGTAAAGATGTTAAAGTTAGTGGAAAAGTTAATGGTAAAAAACTAGGTGAATATAAAATTAAGTATAAAGTAAAAAGTGGTATGTTTACTAGAGTTGTTACTAGAAGTGTATTAGTAAAAGATTTAGAAAAACCTAAGATGGATATATCTAGTGATGATATTTATGTATGTCCTGGAAGTGACTTTGTACCTGAAAAAATTAAAGTTATTGATAACTATGATAAAGATATTAAAGTTAAACATTTTTTAAATAAAGATAAGAGTGAAGTTGTTTATCAAGCAAAAGATTCTAGTGGTAATATTAGTGAAGTTAAAAAGAAAATTATATATAAAGATAATGAAGCACCTAAAATTACTTTAAATGGTGAAGAGACTATGTATATTAGTGTTGGGGCTAAATTTAATGATCCTTTTGTTAAAGTAGAAGATAATTGTGATGGGGAAATAAAAGATGTTAAAACAGAAGGTAATGTTAATTCTAATAATATAGGAGAGTACATTATTACTTATACAGCAACGGATAAAGCAGGTAATGAAGCTAAAGCTACTCGTAAGGTAATTGTATCTAATGGTGTAATTTATTTAACTTTTGATGATGGTCCTAATAGTGGTACTACTAATGTTATTTTGGATATTTTAAAAGAAGAAGGTGTAAAAGCTACTTTCTTTGTAACGGGATTTGGACCTGATGAATTAATAAAAAGAGAATTTGACGAAGGTCATACAGTAGCTCTTCATACTAATTGTCATGATTACGCTAGAATTTATTCTTCAGATGAAGCTTATTTTAATGATTTAAATACAGTGAGTGATAGAGTTAAAAGAATTACAGGAGTTGAAAGCAAGATTATGAGATTCCCAGGTGGGGCTAGTAATACAGTATCTAGACGTTATTCTAGTGGTATTATGTCACGCTTAACAAAAGAAGTAGTAAACCGTGGATATAAATATTATGATTGGAATATATCAAGTGGTGACGCAGGAAATACTACACTTGCTAGTGGAGTATATAGTAATGTAGTTAATAGTTTAAGACATGATAGAGTTAATATGGTATTAATGCATGATACTAAGAGTTATACAAGAGATGCAGTAAGAGATATTATTAAGTTTGGTAAGAATAACGGTTATAGATTTGAAAAAATTACAATGGATACAGAGATGATTACTCAAAGAGTTAATAATTAGACAAAAATAGTATTTTAATATATAATACTAGAGGAAGTGATATTATGGGATTATTTAGACCTAACATTTATAAAAAAGACATCTATCAAATAAATTATGATTTATTAAAAGATAAAGGTATTAAATGTTTAATATTTGATCTTGATAATACTTTGGGTTTAATATCTCATAAGAATTGTCCAGATGAAGCTAAAAAATTAATTAAAAAATTACAAAAAGATTTTATAGTATTAATTTGTTCTAATAATACAAAAAAAAGATTAAAACCATATTTAGAAGAATTAGGTATTGAAGGTACTTCATGGAGTATGAAACCTTCTATTAAGAGTTTAATATATATAAAAACTAAATATAAATTAAAAAAACGTGAAATGTGTATGATAGGGGATCAAATAGTAACTGATGTACTTGCTGGTAACAGATTTAAAATAAAAACTATATTAGTTGATCCATTAGGAGAAAAAGATTTGAAAATAACTGGTTTAAATAGAAAGTTAGAAGCAAAAATAATAGATAGATATGAGAAAAAAGGGTTATTTATGCGAGGTAAATATTATGGAGAATGAGAAAAAGTGTTTAGGATGTGGTATAACGCTACAAGATGTTAATATACTACAAGAAGGATATACTACTAGTTTAGATAATGATCTTTGTCAAAGATGTTTTCGTATGAAAAATTATGGAGAGTATCAAGTAGTTACAAAATCTAATGAAGAATATATAGATATATTAAAAGATGTAGCTAATACTAAAGATTTAGTATTATATGTTACAGATTTATTAAATCTAGAAAAAAATCTAGAACAAATCAGAACTTTAATTCCTAATAAAATGATTCTAGTACTTAATAAAGTAGATGTATTACCTAAATCAGTTAAAGAAGAAAAATTAATTAGTTATTTAGAATCGATGAATATGCATTTTGAAGAAGTAATAGTAATTTCTGCAAATAAAAATTATAATATAGATTATTTATTAAAAAGAATCAAATATCATCAAACAAGTAAAAATGTATATGTAGTAGGTCATACTAATGCAGGTAAATCTAGTTTAATTAATAAGCTTATTAAAAATTATTCAGATAATACTCAAGAATTAACTATGAGTCCTCTTCCTTCTACTACACTTAATATGATTACTATAGAAATAAATGATCATTTAACTTTAATAGATACTCCAGGTCTTGTAGATGTTGGTTCTATATTAAATCATGTAGATGAGTCTATGATGAAAAAAATTAGTGCTAAAAAAGAGATAAAGCCTCGTACATATCAATTAAGAAAAGGACAATCTATTGTGATAGAAGATTTAATAAGAATAGATTATGTTGAAGGTGAAAAGAATAGTTTTACTTTATTTATATCTAATGATTTAAAAGTAAAAAGATTATTAAATCTATTTAATAATGATGAATTAATGGATAAAAATAAAATTACTTATAATATTAAATATGATGAAGATTTAGTTATAAGTGGTTTAGGTTTTATTAAAATAGTCGATAAAGGTGTAATAGATATTTATATTGATAAAGATGTAGATACTTTTACTAGACGTAGTTTAATATAATTGTAAACAAAAGTGTAAATTAACAAACAATTTACATTTTTTTATTTATGAATTTATATATGATTGATACAATAATAATAGGTGATAATATGAATAAGAAAAAGAAAAATAAAATACTTTTGTTGTTAATATTACTTTTAGGAATAACAGTAGGTTTTGCAGCATTAGCTACAACATTAAAGATTAATGGTAATGCTGGTATAGGTAAAAATAGTTGGAATATCTATTGGGATTCTATAGGTAATGAAGATGGAGTTACTCCAGAAACTGCGACAGAGATAGTAGATGAGGATACTACTCATAAAAAGAATATAGTTACTTTTGATGTAACGTTTGATAAGCCGGGAGATTTCTATGAATTTCAAGTAGATGCAGTAAATGCAGGTACTATTGATGCAGAAATATTAGAAATAGAAAGTAAATATAATGATGCTGTAATATCACAAGAAAATCCATTACCAAGTTATTTAAAATATAGTGTTAAATATGCAGATGGTAGTGATGTTACTGTAGGAGATAAATTAGCAAAAAGAACTAGTACAACAGAATTTACAAGAAAAAGATATAAGATAAGAGTAGAGTATGATAAAGATGCAGTAACAATAGCTGATGTTAATGATCAAGATGGAGATGTTACTCATTCATTTAGTTTTAAAGTTGTTTATGGACAAAGTTCAGCTGAACCAACTCCAGCTGCAGTAGCTTTTGCAACTGATCCTTGGGATGTAATAGCTGCTGAAGGAAATAGTGCAGCTACTCAAGAATCTACAAATGGAACATGTGGAGTATACAATGTAGGAGATACAAAAGAAGTAGATTTAGGAGATTTAGGAGTGCATACTGTTAGAATAGCAAATTGTTCTACACCAACGGTATGTAGTGATAATGATTTTAGTCAAACAGCGTGTGGATTTGTATTAGAATTTGAAGATGTAATATCAACTCATAGAATTAATCCTTTTGAACAAAGTGCTAATGTTAACGGAGATGGTACTAAAGGAGGATGGGAATATTCAGATATGAGGGCTTACGTCAATAGCGGTAAATATCTAGAAGGAACAGCAGATGAAATTAATTATGCGACAGATGGTATATATGATAAGTTTCCAAATGATTTAAAAAATAAATTAGATGATACAAAAGTAGTATCAGGACATGGAATGGCAGATGTTCAAAATTTCAAAACAACAGATAAACTATATTTATTTTCTACACATGAAGTGTGGAATGATGTAGATGGAGATTCTAACACAGGTATTGATAAACAAGATACAGCATATTCATATACAAGACAATTGGATTATTACATAGGGCAATCAGTAACAACAAGTAGTTATGCTGCAGCTAAAAAATATAATACTGCAGAGGATACATCAGTAACATGGTGGCTTCGTTCAACAAATGAAAGTTATCAAAACTTCTATTATGTAGATATTGATGGTCAACCACGCTTTAATCGTACAAGAAATACATATTGGGTTTCACCTGCTTTTAAATTAAAATAAGTGTAAAGAACTTTTTAAAGTTCTTTTTTTCTATTGTAATAATTGATATAATAAATTAGAAAGAAGGTATGTTATGACTGCACATATAGAAAGTAAATTAGAAGATATTGCTCCTATTGTATTAATGCCAGGAGATCCATTAAGAGCTAAGTATATAGCTGAGAAGTTTTTAGAAGATGCTAAACTTATTAATAGTGTACGTAATATGTTTGGATATACTGGTACATATAAAGGTAAAAGAGTAACAGTATTTGCTAGTGGTATGGGTATTCCTAGTATTGGTATATATTCATATGAATTATATAAGTTTTATAATGTAGAAAAAATAATAAGAATAGGTACTTGTGGTAGTTTTGATGAAAATATAAAATTACTTGATGTTATTTTAAGTACTGGAGCTTATTGTAAGAGTCACTTTGATGAATTATTAGATGGAGTTAATATTGATTTTATACAAAGTAGTGATGAGATTAATAGAAGTATAATGAATACTGCTAAAATAAAAAATCTTGATTTAAAAGTAGGTAAAACTATTACTAGTGATGTATTTGATTTATACTGTGATTCTAAAGAAAAATTTAGATCTAATTTTCCTAATATGAATTTCTTAGGAGTAGAAATGGAAGCTTTTGGATTATTTTATGTAGCAAAGAAATTAAATAAAGAAGCAAGTTGCTTGATGACAGTTGTTGATTCATTATTTGATAAGAGAAGTTTAAGTAGTGAGGAACGTGAAAAATCTTTAGATGAGATGATTACTCTAGCTTTAGAATCAATAATATAAAAGAATAAAATGGGTATAATAAAATAGAGGTGGTAACATGAAAATATTAAATAAAGACTTAGGAAGCTATAAACTTCATTTAATTAATACTGATAAGTTTAAAACAGTTACGATTAAAGTTTTATTTCATACTCCTATAAAAAAAGATGAGATAACTAAAAGAGTATTAATGACTAATCTTCTATTTCAATCATCTAAAAGTTATGATAGTAGAAGAAAGTTAACTATAGAATGTGAGAATTTATATTCAGCTGATGTAGGTATTAATAATCAAAGATTAGGTAATTATATAACTACTAGTTTTAATCTACAAGTATTAATGGATAAATATACTGAAGAAAATAATTTGGAAAAGAGTATTGAATTTTTAAAAGAAATTATATTTAATCCTGATGTTGATAATAAGAAATTTAAGAAAGATAAAGTAGATTATGTTAAACATGATTGTTTAGTAAGACTAAATACTTTAAAAGAAAGTCCATCTAGGTATAGTTCTATAAGATTAGGAGAATTATTTGATAGTAAGAGTCCTATTTCATATAGAATAATTGGATATTTAGATGATTTAGATAATATAAATGAGAGTAATTTATATGATTCGTATGTAGAAATGATTAATAATGATTATGTTGATATATTTGTAGTAGGAAATTTTGATAATAAAGAGATGTTATCTTTAATTAAAAAGTATTTTAAATTTAAAAAGATAAAGAAACCTAAAAAGAGTTATATATTAAAAAATAGAAAACCAAGATTAAGAAGATTATTTAGTAAAGAAGAAATAAATAATTCTCAATCCAATTTATCTATTGCGTGTCCAGTTTATAAATTAACTAAATATGAAAGAGATTATGCATTAGTATTAGGTAATTTAATATTAGGTGGAGGAGCTGATTCTAAATTATTTAAAGATGTTAGAGAGGCTAATTCTTTATGTTATAGTATTTATTCTAATTATAGTAGAATGGATAATATGATTATTATTAAAGCTGGTATTGATAGAGTTAATTATCAAAAAGCAGTAGAATTAATTACTAAAAAAATAGATGAAATGAAAAAAGGTAAATTTAGTGATGAAGACATTTCTAAAGTAAAAGAAGAATTAATTAATTCATTAGAAAGTCTAGATGAAGATGAAAATAGAATAATTAATGATGTTTTAGCTTGTGATATATTAGAATTAGATGATGTTAAAAAACGAATTGAATCTATTAAGAAAGTTAAAAAGTCTGATATAGTTAAAGCTTGTAAAAAAATACATATGGATACAGTGTTTTTATTGGAGGGGGTATTAGATGAAGAAAATTAATTTGAAAAATCTTGATATGACTTTATATACTGAAACTTTATCTAATGGTTTAGAAATATATATGTTACCTTATGAAAATAAGAAGAATTATTATGCTAGTTTTGCTACTAGATTTGGTTCAGATGTATTAGAGTTTACTGATGTAAGTAAAAAAAGTTTTACTCCACCTTTAGGTATAGCACATTTTTTGGAACATAAAATGTTTGAACAGGAATCAGGAGAAGACCCATTTAGTTTTTATGCTAAAAGTGGTACTGAGTGTAATGCGTGTACTACATATGATAATACTCAATATATGTGTTGGGGTAGTAAAAACTTTAATAAGAATTTAGAATATTTATTAAGATTAGTAACACATCCTTATTTTATAGATCAAAATGTAGAAAAAGAAAAAGGTATTATTGCTGAAGAAATTAAAATGTATATGGATAATCCTGATTACAAATTAGAAATGAAATTAAGAGAATGTATATATAAGAATCATCCTAGAAGAATAGATATTGCTGGTAGTGTGTCTGAAATTAATAAAATAACTAAAGAAGATTTATATACTTGTTACAATAATTTTTATATACCTGGTAATATGTTTGTTTTAATAACTGGTAGTTTTGATCCTTCTATTGCTCTTGAAATAATAAAGAATGAATTAGATTCTAATAGTAATAAAAAGATTCCTAAAGTTAAAAAGATTATTGAACCAGTTAAAGTAAATAAAGATAAATTAGTTATTAAAGGTAATATAGAAATTCCTAAGATAGGGGTAGGATTAAAAATATCTGTTAAAGATATTAAATTAAATGATTTAGAGTTATCATTATATCTTAGTATGTTAACAACTATTATGTTTGGATCTTCTTCATTATTTAGAGAAAGAGTTAGAGATAAAAAGATTCTTAATGGATTTTATGTATGGAATGAAGATATTGATAATATAAGAGTAATTAATTTGTTGGCTTCATCTGTTAAACCTCGTGAATTGATAGATGAAATAATTAATGAATTTAATAATGTTTCAATTGATGAAGAATCATTTGAAAGAATTAAAAAAGTATGGATAGCAAGAGAAATAAAGATGATTGATAATATTGAAGATGCATCAGATAACTTATATTATGATATTTTAAAATATAAGAAAGTAATTCCTAATAAAATAGATATTATTAAAAATATGAAATATAAAGTATTGAAAGATTTAGTTAAAGAAATAGATTTTAAAAATTACTGTATTGTAGAGATGGAAGCAAGTAAATAATTACTTGCTTTTATTGTAAAATTGACATCTTATAAAACTTATATAATTGAAAAGGTGTGTTATACAATAGAAATATTCCTTAAGAGGAAGTTACTATAGAGTTTGAAACTATACCTGTTTATGAGCAAAAACTGGTTGTTATACCAAAAAGTTCATTAGAATAGTGTAAAGGAATATATTTTATATTCCTTTTTTTATATATATTTGATAAAATATATATAGTAGAGGTGAATAAAATGGATTTTAAAATAGGTGAAGATATACAAGAAGAAGAAACTAAAGAAAGTAGTAGTAAAAAATTATTTGGAGGTAAATTTAATATTATAATTATAGTAGTTACTGCTATAATTGCATTTTTAGTAGTATTTTTAATTACTAATGCTATATTTAATCCTAAACAAAAGAAAGTTGAACCTGTTACTCCTACAAGTGAAAAAAGAAGTTTAACTGAAGAAAATGTTAAAATTTTATATCAATATGTAACTTATGGAACTACTGGGATTAGAAATGATAAATTTGTAAAGAATAAAAGTGTAAAATTAAAAGATTTTACTGATGAAGAAATACTTTATTATGCATTACAATTTGCTCAAGTAGATGATTTTGATTTTACTGGTAATTATGATGAAAATAATAATAAAATTTATAGTATTTCTAGTCGTATGATTAAGAAATATGTAGAAAGATATTTTGGTAAAAATGTTAATTATTCTACTGATGTAGTAATTAGTTATCCATTTACATTTAGTATTAATGATAAAAATGTAGGAGTATTAAAATATAATGATGATACATCTTCTTTTGATACTACATTTGCTTCAAAAAGTGAAGAAAAAGAATATTTGATAGAACCTTATGTAGGTAAATTAACAGAAGCTTATAAAGATCCTGATGGTGGTTATAGATTGATTGAAAAAGTTATATTTATTGATTTAGAAAAACAAGATGATGGTAAGTATCAGGTTATTATTTCTAAAGATTATGAACATAATAATATTATAGAGTCTTCAGTAGATCAAAGTGAGGAAGATATTAAGAATATTAATATTAATAAATATATTGATAAAGGTTCTACTATTACATATACATTTAAATTAAATGGTAATGTATTATATTTTGATAGTAGTGAAATGAAATAAGTACTCTAAAAGTACTTTTTTTATGATATAATAATTACTTAGGAGGGGCCAATATGCAAGAAAATATAAGAAACTTTTGTATTATAGCTCATATAGATCATGGTAAAAGTACATTGGCTGATAGAATCTTAGAATTAACAGGGGCAATTGATAAACGTGAATTAAAGAGTCAGATGTTAGATTCTATGGATTTAGAGAGAGAACGTGGTATTACTATTAAGTTGAATGCTGTTAGTTTAAAATATAAAAAAGATAATAAAGAATATATGCTTAATTTAATAGATACACCAGGTCATGTTGATTTTTCTTATGAAGTATCTCGTAGTTTAGCTGCTTGTGAAGGAGCTATTTTAGTAGTTGATGCATCTCAAGGAGTAGAAGCACAAACTCTTGCTAATTTATATTTGGCATTAGATAATAATTTAAAAATAATACCGGTTATTAATAAAATAGATTTACCTAGTGCAGACGTCGAAAAAGTAATAGGTGAGTTAGAAAACATTGGATTTAATAGAGATGAAATAGTTTTAACTAGTGCTAAAACAGGTGTTGGTGTAGATAAATTACTTGATAAGATTATTGAAGTAATTCCTAGTCCTAACGGAAATAGAAATGCTCCTTTAAAAGCATTAATATTTGATAGTTTATTTGATTCATATAGAGGTGTAATTACTTCTATTCGTGTAGTAGATGGAGAAGTAAAAGTAAAAGATATAGTTAAAATGATGGAAACTAATGCAGAATATGATGTAGTTAGTTTATATATTAATAATCCTTTTGAAAAAGAAGTTACTAGTCTAAAAGCTGGAGAAGTTGGTTATTTAGCTGCTTCGATTAAGAGTATTAGTGATGTTCATGTAGGTGATACAATAACTCTTTCTTCTAATCCAGCTAAAGATAGATTACCAGGATATAAACCAATGAAACCTACAGTATATTCTGGACTTTTCCCAATAGATGCTTCAAAGTTTGAAGATTTAAGGGAAGCTCTTGAAAAATTAAAATTAAATGATGCAGCTTTAACATTTGAACCAGAAACATCTAAAGCATTGGGTTTTGGATTTAGATGTGGATTTTTAGGTTTATTACATATGGAAATAATTGAAGAGAGAATTGAAAGGGAATTTGGAATAGATTTAATTGCGACAAGTCCTTCTGTTATATATGAAGTAATATTAACTGATGGAGTTAAAGAAATGATTGATTGTCCTAGTAAAATGCCTAGAAGAGAAATTATTTCTAAAGTGTTAGAACCATATGTTAAATGTAGTATATTTACACCTAGTGAGTATATTGGTCCTATTATGGAATTATGTCAGGATAAAAGAGGTACATTTATTAATATGGAATATTTAGATGAAAAAAGAGTTTCAATTAACTATGATATTCCACTTTCTGAAATAGTATATGATTTCTTTGATAGATTAAAAAGTTATACTAAAGGTTATGCTTCATTTGACTATGAAATAACTGATTATAAAGAAAGTAATCTTGTTAAGATGGATATATTATTAAATGGAGAAGTAGTAGATGCTTTATCTATAATTGTTCATAAAGATTTTGCTTATTCTAGAGGTAGAATAGTATGTGAGAAATTAAAAGAGATAATTCCTCGTCAATTATTTGAAGTTCCTATACAAGCAGCAATTGGTACTCATGTAATCGCAAGAGAAACAGTAAAGGCTTTAAGAAAAGATGTATTAGCTAAGTGTTATGGTGGAGACGTTACTCGTAAAAAGAAATTATTAGAAAAACAAAAAGAAGGAAAGAAAAGAATGAAACAGATAGGTAGTGTAGAAGTACCACAAGAAGCATTCTTATCTATTCTATCAACTAAGGAGTAATTATGAATAAAGAAAAAATAATAGAAGAAGCAAAAGAATATGTTAATAGTGATTTAACTGTAGAAGAAACTGCATCTTTATTAGGTATTAGTAAAAGAACTTTTCAAATACATTTAAAACAATTAGGTGTGATAGATCCTTTACTACATAATTTAGTATTAGCTAAAAAAGAAAGTAATATGAAAATTGGTAGAATAAAAGGAGGAGAAGTAGGTAGGTCTCATCCTAGTTATACTAAAGAAGAAGCTATTAGAATAGCTAATCTTATTATCGTGAATGAATATACATATGAAGAAGCTTCAGAGAAATTTAAAATACCTAGATCTACGATATATGAAATGGTTCATAGTAGTTATATTCCTATGGATATGAAAACTTCATTAGATAGAGTAGCTGTTGCTAATAGAAAAGGTGTTTTAGTTGCTGATTTAAGTAGAGGAAATTATAAATAATATGATAAAAAATTGTTATATACATATTCCATTTTGCGATAGAATCTGTTCTTATTGTGATTTCTGTAAGATGTTAAAATATGAAAGGTTTGTAGATGAATATTTAATCGCATTAGAAAAAGAAATTAAATATTTCTATAAAGGAGAAGAGTTAGATACTTTATATATAGGTGGAGGTACTCCTAGTTCTTTAAGTTTAAAACAATTAGAGAAATTATTTGATATATTAAGTATATTTAAAAAAAGTAAAAACATTGAATATACAATAGAAGGTAATTTTGAAAGTACTAGTAAAGAAAAGTTAGATTTATATAAAAAAGTAGGTATTAATAGATTAAGTTTTGGTATAGAGACTATTAATAAAAAAGGATTAGAATTATTAGATAGAAGTATTGATTTAGAAAAGATTAATGAAGTTATTGATTATTCTAAAAGTATTGGATTTAATAATATAAATGTAGACTTAATATATGCTTTACCTAATGAAAGTATAAAAGATTTAAAGAAAGATTTAGATTATATTTATTCTTTAGATTTAGAACATATCTCAACATATTCATTAATTATAGAGAATAATACTAAATTAAAAATAAATGGTATTAAGAATATAGATGAAGATTTAGATTATGATATGTATAGATATATTTGTGATAATATGAAAAAACATGGTTATAATCATTATGAGATTAGTAATTTTTGTAAAGATGGATATGAGTCTATGCATAATACATGTTATTGGGATAATAGTAATTATTATGGTTTTGGATTAGGAGCTAGTTCTTATATAGAAAATAGAAGAACTACTAATACTAGAAGTTTAAATAAATATATGATGGAAAGATATCCTAGAGAAATAGAGTATTTAGATAAATATGATACTATGGAATATGAGGTTATCTTGAATTTAAGAAAGAAAGATGGAATAGATTTAATTAAATTTAGGGATAAGTATAATATAGATTTAATTAATGTATTTAATTATACTGATTTATTAATAATGGATTTATTAAGATTAGATAATAATCATATTTATATACCTGAAGATAAATGGTATATTAGTAATAGTATAATAGTTGATGTTATAGAAAGGAGAGTTTATGAATAGAGAAGAGTTATTTTTAGATGAATTAGGTTATATAAAAGATGAAGATTTATGCGAATCATTATTAAAATTAATTAATTTACTTCCTGAATATTGGTTAAAAGTAGCTGCTAGTTCTACTGGGAAGTATCATCCAGAATATGCATTAGGAGAAGGTGGATTACTTAGACATTCTAAGGCTGCTATGAGAATAGGGTATGAATTACTTAGTGATCCTTGTATAGGAGATAAATATACTGATAGAGAGAAAGATTTAATGTTAATGAGTCTATTAGTTCATGATGGATTGAAATTAGGTCTTCCACAAGAAAAATATACTAGATTTGATCATCCTATTCTTATGGGTAAATTTGTATTAGAACATAAAGATGAAATAGGTTTAAATGAAGAAGATGCTAATTTTATGAATGATGTTATAAAGACACATATGGGACCATGGGTAGTTGATTATGATGGTAATGAAGTATTAGAGCGTCCAGTTACTAAATACCAAAATTTTGTTCATATGTGTGATTTTTTAGCTAGTAGAAAATGTTTATTAGTTCCATTTGAAGATAATAATATAAGTGTTTAAGACACTTATTTTTTAGTATTGTTTAATATTTAATTTTTTGATAATATTAATTATAGGATAGGTGATAATATGGGTAAAATAATAGTTATAGAAGGTACTGATTGTTCAGGTAAAGAAACACAGTCAAAATTACTTGAAAAAAGATTAAATGAAATGGGAAAGAAATGTATTAGATTTGATTTTCCAATGTATGATACACCTACAGGTAAAATAGTAGGAGGTTGTTATTTAGGAAAAGAAGAGATTGGTAAGAGTGTTTTTCCTGAGGGAGCGGTTAATGTGGATCCTTATGTAGTCAGTTTATATTATGCTGCTGATAGAAAATATAATATGCCTAAAATACAAGAATATTTAGATAAAGATTATTATGTATTATTAGATAGATATGTAACTTCTAACTTAGCTCATCAAGGTAGTAAAATAAAAGATAAAGATGAGAGATATATTATGTATAATTGGATAGATAAATTAGAATATTGGTTACTTAAATTACCTAAACCTGATAGAACAGTTTTTTTACATGTACCATATGAATATACTTTAGAATTAAGAAAAAATAGAACTTCTATTGATGAACATGAAAAAAGTGTTGAACACTTACGTCAAGCGGAAGAAGCTTATATTGAATTAAGTGAATTATATAATTGGGATACTATTGAATGTATAAAAGATAATAAACTTAGAAGTGTAGAAGATATTAATGACGAGATATTAAAAACAATAGAAAAAGAACCTTATTAAAAGGTTCTTTTTATTTTAAAGTTTTTGTATTTGTGATTGATTAGTAACAGTTTGTGGAGCAACAGTAGCATTTATTGATTGAATTGGTGTAGTTGGTACTTGTTGTGGTATAGTAGTTGGTACTGTAGCTTGAACTGGAACCGTAGTTGGTACAGCAGTTTGTGGTGTTGTTTGTACAGATTGTTGTGGTACTGTTGGTACTTGTACAGGTTGTCCTCCAGTAGCTTTAACTGGAGCTTGTGTAGACTGTTGTGGTGCTGTTGGTACTTGTACAGGTTGTCCTCCGGTAGCTTGAACTGGAACCGTAGTTGGTACAGCAGTTTGTGGTGTTGTTTGTACAGCCTGTTGTGGTACTGTTGGTACTTGTGCAGGTTGTGTTAAAGTAGTGTTATTAGCTGTTGGAATTTCTAATAAGTCGTCAGACTCTGTAACAGGTTCTTTTGGAACTGATGCCTTTATTTCATTATTAACTTCTTCTTCATAATTATCTTCATCTTCATTTTCTATTTCGATTGTACGATATACTTCTTCAAATGAAGTTTTTCCTTCTAAACATTTAATTAAAGCATCTTGTAGCATTGTAATTGTATTTGATGAATATACCATTTTAGCTAATTCTTTTTTCTCTAATTTATCATTGTTTAATGAATTTCTAATATCATCATCAAGTTCTAATACTTCTTGAAAAGCAAGACGACCGTGATATCCATTACGACAATGTTCACAGCCTTTAGGATTTGCATCCCATATTTTTTGAACATCCATATTCATAAATTTTTTAAATACTTTTTTCTCATATTTAGTAGTATCTCTTTGATATCTACAATGAGGACAAAGCATTTTAGCAAGTCTTTGAGAAATAATACCTGTTAGGGCAGTAGATAATAAATATCTTTCAACATCCATATCTAATAAACGTTCAACTGTAGATAAAGTATTATTTGTATGGATTGTAGATAAAACTAAGTGACCTGTTATTGATGCACGAACAGCAATTTGTGCAGTTTCAGAGTCACGGATTTCTCCAATAAGTATAATGTTAGGGTCTTGTCTTAAAATTGAACGTAAGGCTGTTGCAAAAGTCATACCAATTTCAGCATTAACTTGAACTTGGTTAATTCCTTCAATATTCATTTCTATTGGGTCTTCAACTGTAATAATATTTGTTTCGGGTTTATTTAATTCTTCAATAATAGAGTAAGTAGTAGTTGATTTACCGGAACCAGTAGCACCAGTAGTTAAAATAATTCCGTTTGGAATAGCCATCATTCTTCTTACTTTTTCTAAGTTTTTAGGATGAAATCCTAATTTATCAACACCTTCAAGACTTCGTGAATAGTCTAAGATACGAATAACTATTTTTTCTCCTTCATTTAGAGGTAAGCTAGATACACGCATATCTAAGTCCATACCACCAAATTCACCTTTAATAGCACCGTCTTGTGGTAGACGAGATTCTGTTATATTCATATTAGCAAGTAATTTAAGTCTTGTAGTTAAGTTTTTTTCATAAGCTTTCGGAACAAAAGTATAATCTTGGCAGTCACCATCAATTCTGAAGCGAACCATCATTCCATCTTCTCTAGGATCGAAATGGATATCACTGGCATTATGTTTAGCTGCAGAAATAATGATGTAATCTGCTATTTGTGTAACTGGTGTTTTTGTAAAATCAAAACTCACCATGAAACTTTCGGTTCCCTGTTGGACACGTTTGACATCAAATTGAACCATCATTTCAACCCCTTTGTCTACTTTTTATGGTATTTTACTAAATAATATTATATAATAATTTTAAGAGAATATCAAGGAAAGGAAAGTTAAAAATGAAAAAAATTAATTCTTCCGGTTTTGTGTTAGCTGAGACCCTTGTGGTTACTGTATTTTTAATGGCTATTTTTGCTATGATATATGCTAATTTCTTACCTTTAGTTGGTGAGTATGAAAAGCGTGAAAATTATGATAATGTTGATGGTAAATATGCTGTTTATTGGTTAAAAAGAATGATTGAAGATTCTTCATATAATATACCTAGTAGTAAAGCAAATTCTTTTAATAGTGATGGCTATGTTCGCTTTGAATGTAGTGATATTGTAGAAGATGAAGAAAAACGTGAATTTTGTATTAATATAGTTAAAAACTTACAAGTAGAAAATTGTGATAAATTAGGAAATAATTGTGAAATATTTATTACTAGATATCGTATAGGAAATAGTAATGATACTAGTAAAAAATGGTTTAAAGATTCAGTTAAATCAAATAAAAAAAGATATCAAGAAAATTGTAGTGGAGATAGTTGCAGAACTACTTATATTAATAATTGTGTAGCTTTAACTTCAGGAAGTGAAGTAGATAGGAATTTATGCGCAGAAAAAGCAGATAAAAAGATATTTCGTTCAGGATTTAAAGATTATGTATTTAATTTACCTGATTATGCTGCTGAATCATTAAATTATGCTAACTATAGAGTAGTCGCAAGTTTTCATAATAAAAAAGATAATAATAATTATTATTCTTATGCAACAATCGAGGTGAGTCGTTAATGAAAAAGTTAAATAATAAAGGTATCACTACGATTGAAGTATTAATTTGTTTTATATTAGTTGTAATAATAACTGTATCTATGTATGCTACGGTATCTAATTTTAATGAGAAAAAGATAATAGAAGGATATAAAGAAGAAATATATGATTATAAAAATACATTAACTAAAGAGATACAAGATGATTTTATAAAGATTGGTCTTACTCATGCTAAGTATGAAAAAAATATAGATGGTAGTAAAGTTACACATACTGTTACTTGTACTTTAAAGGATGGTAGTGAAAGAAAACTTATTGTTGAACAAGTTCTTGCTCGTAGTTCATATCATATAGGAGGATCAACTACAGATAATGATTACTTTATGATTAAATATGGTGAGCCTTCTGATTTAATAGAATATCCTATACCTGAATTAGGTTATTCTGGATATGATCCTGTTAATTCAAAAATATGTGATGCAGATAAAGATAGTGGATGTTTAAAAGTGCAAGATTTATCTATAAATAATGTTTTAATAAATATTACTGATGATAATGTTTTATCAATTTATATAGGTTTTTATCATCCAGAACTTGCTACTAAATACGCTATTAATATAGTATGTCCAATAGATTATGTTTCATCAGGATATGATTCATCATCTAACTGGAATTATTAAAATTAAGAATATGATAAGTGAAATAATTGTTCCTATTATTCTACCTTTTAGGAATGATTTATATAGAGAAGTATCCAAAAGGATACTTTTTGTTTGTATATGAATAGATATACTACCAAAAGATATAAATATTAATATAAATATAGATCTTATATAGATATTATTAATTATAGTAGTAGAAAATATTCCTTTAGTTAAATCAAATAATCCATTAATTAATATATAAAAATATGGATTAAAATAAATATATTTTGTAATAATACAAACTATTAAATAAAAGAATATACTACTACCATATATTAATATAATAGTCTTAATAGATTTAAAAATAGAATTAGTTAAAACTATAGAAAAATTATTAGGAGAAACTGTATTATAATTATTAATTTTTTTATATTTTTTTGTAGATAAAAGTATTATAAAATTACTTAGAATTATTGAGATTAATAATTTAATAGTTATACTTTTATTTAAAATTGTACTAATAGATCCTAATACAAATAATGGATTAGGAAAATGACTAAATAATAATAGATTATTTGCTTCTTCATTACTTATACTTTTATTATCTAATAGTTCTTTAGTATATTTACTTCCACTAGGAAATCCACTAATAAAACTAAGTAAAAATATATAAATACTATTTATATTTATTGGTAAATAATCTAATACTTTATATTCTATTAGAATAGTTGAAATAATAAAAAATATAAAGCTAGATGGAAATAATTTAATATAAAATAATTTAGTATATTCTAAAATACATTTAATTATATATTCAGAATTAATAAAATACATAATTAAAATAGTAATTAAACTGACAAGTAAGATAATTGTTTTATAAGTTTTTTTCATAATTTTCCTTTTATTTGTTATAATTATTGTAGGTGATAAGATGAAAAGAATTATTTCTTTTATAATAGATACTGTAAAAGAAGAATATAAATTTATAATAGTTTTACTTCTATTATTCATTATATTAAAGTTTCCTCTAAATTATTATATTATTGTAGGTGGAGGAACTAGTGATGTATCTAGTCGTATAAATGTAGAAAATAAATATAAGAGTAAAGGTAGTTTTAGTATTAGTTATGTAGAAGAATTAAAGGGTACTATAATTACTTATTTATTAAGTTATGTTATTCCTAATTGGGAGAGAGAAGATGCTGATTTATATAAGTATAATGATAAAGAAAGTATTGAAGATATAGAGTTTAGAAGTGATTTAGATTTATTATATTCAAATAGTAATGCTACTTATTGGGCTTATAAATTAGCTAATAAAGATGTAGAAAAAACTAATACTAAGATTTATGTAATAACGGTATTTGATGATTATGATGTAAAATTAAAAATAAAAGATCAAATATTAAGTATTAATGATAAAGTATATGATAGTATAGATGAATATAGAAATTATATGCAGACACTTAAAGAAAATGAAGAAGTAAGTGTTAAAGTACTTAGAAATAATAAAGAGAAGATAATTAAATCTAAATTATATAAATATGAAGATAGATTAATATTAGGTGTAGGACTACAAGTAGTGGATACATATAAAACTGATCCTAAAGTAAATATTAAGTTTAAAAGTAGTGAATCTGGTCCATCCGGAGGACTTATTACTACTTTAGAAATATATAATCAATTAACTAAAAGTGATTTAACTAAAGGAAGAAAAATAGCTGGAACTGGTACTATTGAAAGTGATGGTAGTATTGGTGAAATAGGTGGAGTAGAATATAAATTGTTAGGAGCTTCAGAGGATAAAGTTGATTTATTCTTAGTACCTGAAGGTAATTATAAAGATGCTTTAAAGTATAAGAAAAAACATAAATTAAATATAAAATTAGTAAAAGTAAAAAATATAGAAGACGCTATAAATAAATTAAAATAGGAGTTAATATGAAAAAAATTGTAAAGATAATAATTGTGTTATTAATTAGTTTAACTATAAATGTATATGCAGAGAATTATAGTATTAAAGAATTAATCCCATATAATATAAAAACTAGTATTCATACTAATAATTTTAGTTATAAGGGAATAAAGTTTGATAAAGAAAAAATTAGTTTTGATGGTATTAAGAATTTAACTGATAAAGAAATACCTATTTCTATTAGTATTGGTTTATTTAATAGTAGAGGTAGAAATATAGGAGTAATTAATTATTGTGATTTAACTATTAAAAGTAAAGAAGAAATTAGTTTTAATATTAAATATGATAAGAAATATTTAGGCAAGAATAGTAGTGTTAAAGATATTAAATATATTGCAGTATTAGGAGATAATATTACTTGTAAGACTAAAGGTAGTAGAAATTTTATAGGACAAAATGTTGATAAGATGGGAATTCTTCATAAAGAAAAATTTGATGATCAAACAGAATTTTTATTCTCAATATTAACTATTTTAGGTGGGGCTTTTATAGTATTAATTATTTATAAATTATTATTTACAAATAAATATAAAAATATAAATGGTAATATAGTTAGAAAGTCATATGACGAGATTAATAAAGAATTAAAAGAAAAAAGAGAAGAGAATCTAAAAAATAATCCTCCTGTAGTAGAAGAAAAAGTAAGTAATAAACCAGTAGAAATACTAGAGCAAGAAGAAAAAGCTAAAAACGAAGATAAAGATTCTACTGATTTACACAATTTATATAAATAATTGTAAACAAAAGATGTAAATTAACATTAATTTACATCTTTTATATTTATATTAATAACTATAATTGATAAAATAATAATAGGTGATATTATGAGAAATAAGAAAAATAAATATTTATTATTATTAATACTTTTATTAGGAATAAGTTTAGGATATGCACTTATTTCTACAACATTAAAAATAACTGGAACAGCAAACGTATTAAAACAAACATGGAATGTTTATTGGGATACTCCAGTAGTAACAGAAGGATCAGTTTCAACAACAGTTCCAACTAGAACTAATGATGAAGGAGATCCTGCAAATACAAAACTTGTTTGGACAGTGGACTTAGCCTTACCAGGAGATTATTATGAGTTTACAGTTGATGCAGTAAATGCAGGAACAATTGATGCGATGATCACAGGAATTAATAATACTGTAACACCAACACTACCTGAATACATAAAGTATGATGTAACATATGCTGATGGAGTAGCTATAGATGAAAATCATTTACTTGCAAAAAACACAACAGAAAAATATAAAGTAAGAGTATATTATGATGAAGCATTAGCTACAGGGGACACAATAAATGCTATACCAACTGGAGGAAACAGTTATACATTTACATTTAATGTAACATATGGACAAGCTACAAGTGAAGCAATAGAAAAACCAAGTTGGTTTGCTAATGCAAGTTGGGATGATATAATTGCTAATTATAATAATGGCAATCCAACACAATTATTACAAGATGCTATGAATAATGGTGATACTAAAGAAGTAGCGCTAGACTTAGATAATGATCCATCAACAGAGCCAACAATAGCTCACCTTAGAATAGCAAACTTATCAACACCAAGTGAATGTAGTACTGAAGGATTTAGTCAAACAGCATGTGGATTTGTTATAGAATTTGCAGATATAATCACAAAACATAGAATGAATCCAAGCGCTAGTGGAACTACTCAAGGCACAGGAAATAACGGTGGATGGGAATACAGTGAGATGAGGACATACTTAAATACAGACATCTATAATGCATTACCAAGTGAATTAAGTTCAAAAATAAAAGATGATACAACAGTAGTATCAGGACATGGAAAAAATGATACAGAAAACTTTATAACTACAGATAAATTATATTTATTGTCACCACAAGAAGTATGGGGTGAAAAGTTTTATCAAAATGATACTGCGGAAGCAGAAACAAGACAATTAGATTATTATGCAAATATAGGAGTAACAACAAGCAATTGTTCAGGAGTTAGTAAACAGTATAATGAAACTAACAATGATTGGTCATTACGTACAGCCTATGGTAGTCATACAGAATCTTTCTTTCGTGTACTTAGTGCCGGTAATTGGGGTGTTCTCTTTACAGGATCTCCTACTGGTGTTTCCCCTGCTTTTAGAATTGCAAAATAATATAATATAATATAATAAAAGAAGTTTTACTTCTTTTTTGTAGTAGAGGTGTTTATGAAGAAGATTAAAAATAAGAGTTTAAGATATTTGATAGAGTATATTATGCTTACTTTAGGTAGTATTATTGCTGCTTTTGCTTTAGAACAATTCTTAATACCTAATACTATATTAGATGGTGGTATTACTGGTATATCTATTATTATTTATAAGTTAAGTAATATTCCATTAAGTTTATTAGTAGTAGTATTAAATATACCTTTTATTTATATTGGTTATAGAAATCTAGGTAAGAGATTTTTAATTAGAACAATATATGCAATGTTGTGTTTTTCATTATTTTTATCATTTTTTGAATTATTAAGTCCATTTACTGAAGAGATACTTTTAGCTACTGTATTTGGAGGAGCTATACTTGGATTAGGAGTAGGTTTAATAATTAAAAGTGGTGGATGTAATGATGGTACTGAAAGTGTTGCGATAGTTATATCTAAAAAGACTAATTTAAGTGTAGGACAAGTTGTTTTAGGATTTAATATGATTATATATTTAGTAGCTGGATTTATATTTGGTTTTGATAGAGCAATGTATTCATTACTTACATATATTATTACTTATAAAGTAATTGATTTTGTATCAGCTGGACTTGAACAAGCTAAAGCTGCGATGATTATTACTGATAAAGGTACTACTTTATCTGAAGAGATATATAAGAAATTAGGTAGAACTACTACTAAAATTAAAGCTAAAGGTTTGATTAGTGGTGAAAAAGAAGTAATGTATTGTGTTTTAACTCGTGTAGAAGTATTTGAATTACGTCATATTGTAGAAGATATGGATGAGAGTGCATTCGTTACTATTACAGATGTATCTGATATTATAGGTGATCATATTAAAAGTACAAATAAAAGAAAAATGTTTAAGAAATAGACTTTGTCTATTTTTTTTTATATAATAAAAACAGGTGATATTATGTTAGGAGCTATTATTGGAGATGTTTGTGGATCTATTTATGAAGTAGAAGAAATTGAGTATTTAAAAAAATATCATAAGAATAGACCATATGAAGAAAGAATTAAAATACTAGATAAAAATACTCCTTTATTTAGTGAAGACTCTAGTTATACTGATGATACTATTTTAACTTGTGCTATATTAGATGCTATTATGAATAATAATTTTGATTATAAAAAGTGTTTAAAAGAGTATGGGTTAAAAGAAATAAATTTAGGAAAAGATAAATATGGTAGGGCTAGATTTGGTAAAGGATTTATTGAATGGTTAAATGATGAAAACTATGGAGTAAGTTATGGTAATGGTGCAGCTATGAGAGTTAGTCCTGTTGGTTTTTTATTTAATGATTATTATGCTGTTATGATGGAAAGCTTAAAATCTACTATTCCTACACATAATAATGTAGAAGCTATTACTAGTTCACAAGTAGTTGCTTTAAGTATCTATTTATTAAGAAATGGTAAATCAAAAGAAGAAGTAATTGATTTTATAAAAGAAAATTATTATGACTTAGAATTTGATTTAGAAGATTTACAAAGAAATTATAAATTTAGTAGTAGAGCTAGTGAATCAGTACCTGAAGCTTTATATGTATTTAGTCAATCAAATAACTTTGAAGATGCGATTAGAAAAGCTATTTCTATTGGAGGGGATAGTGATACTATTGCATGTATAGTTGGAAGTTTAGCTGAGGCATATTTCGGAATACCTGAAGAATTAAAAGATGGTGTTAAACCATATTTGAATGATGATATTTTAAAATTATTAAGTAGTTATTATGGAGAAAAAGTATGGAAGAAGTAGTTAAAAAATTAATTAGTTTAAATAAAACAATTTCAACAATGGAATCTTGTACTGGTGGTAGTGTAGTTAATGCTATTACTAATGTAGAAGGTTCTAGTGATGTATTAAAATTTAGTGCTGTTACTTATTCTAATGAATATAAAATTAAAATGGGTGTAAGTGAAGAAATAATTAATAAATATAGTGTTTATAGTATGGAAACTGCTAAAGAAATGAGTAGAGTAATATCTAATTATACTAATAGTAATATAGGTATAGGTGTTACTGGTAAATTAAATAGAATAGATAAGGCTAATTTAGTTGGTGATGATAATACTATTTATATTAGTATTTATGATAGAGATAATGATAAGTATTTAGAATTTATTTTAAAAGCAATTTATTCTGATAGAGAGTCTAATAAAAATTATATAGTAAATGAAATTAGTAAAAAACTATTAACAATATTGTAATAGTTTTTTTTATGTGTGATATAATTGTATTGGTGATGATATGGACACAATGTTTTATAAAATAGTTAGACCTATTGCGTTAGTATTAATTAAAATATTATTTCATCCTAAAGTTAATGGACTTGAAAATATACCTAAAACTGGTAGAATTGTACTTGCAGGTAACCATACTAAGTTTTTAGACCCTGTTATGTTAGTAGGTATTGTTAAAAGACCAATACACTTTTTAGCTAAGAAAGAGTTATTTGATGGAGCTTTATCTTTTTTAGTTAAAGGTATGGGTTGTGTTCCAGTTAATAGAAAGATACATGATAAGAATGCTTTAGTTAGTGCAATTGATTATTTAAATAAAGATTTATGTGTAGGAATATTTCCTGAGGGGACAATTAATAGAACTACTGATAAAGTAATATTACCTTTTAAGATAGGTGCTGTTAAAATGGCTAGTGTTACTAATAGTAAGATAGTACCTTTTATAATAACTGGTAAATATAAGCTTATTGGTAAAAGTGTTACTTTAGAGTTTTTAAAACCTATTAGTGTAGGTGATGACTTAGATAAATCTAATGATAAATTAATGAAGATAATAGAAACTAAAATAAAGGAGAATAGAAAATGAATGGATACAGATTAATGAGAGCTATTCTAGCTCCTATATATAAGTTTTGGTATAGACCTAAAGTTTATGGAAAAGAAAATATACCTAATGAAGGGGCTATTGTTTTAGCGGGTAATCATATACATATAATGGATCAATGTAATGTAATAATTTCTACTAAAAGAAAACTACATTATATGGCTAAAAAAGAGTATTTTGATGATAAAAAAGTAGCTTGGTTTTTTAGATTAGTTGGATGTATTCCTGTAGATAGAAGTAAAAAAGATGAAAATGCTAAACATAGTGCTTTAAAAGTATTAGAAAATAATCATGCATTAGGAATATTTCCTGAAGGTACTAGAAATGGTTTAAAGAAAGATAAAGCTAAAGAGATATATGATAAATATTTCTTTGAAATGAGTTTTAAATCTTTTTATAAAAAAATAAGAAAGAATAAAACATCTTTTATATTATATTTAGAAGAATTAAAAAATAATAAAGTAATTACTGAGTTAGATTATCTTAATCATTTATTTAATTGTGATAGATATTTAAAAGATTTAATTGAAGGCAATATTATTAGTATAGATGATTATTATAATCATTCTTTATTACCATTAAAGTATGGTGCTGTAAGTTTAGCTTCTAAAACAAATGCTTTAATAGTTCCTTATGCAATAAGTGGTAATTATAAATTTAGAGGTAAGGATTTAGTTGTTAAGATAGGTAAACCTTTTAAAGTAGAAAATGAATTAAGTGATGCTAATGAAAGACTAGATAATGAAATAAAAACTTTATTAAAAGAAATTGATAAAAAAAGTGACTAATAGTGTCAAATGAATAAGCTTATTATAGATAGGCTTATTTTTTTTGTTATAATTAAATAGGTGATATACATGATAAATAATGAATTTGATAGTGAAATTAAATATAAATTATTTCGTACAGTAAATGAGATACTTCATCCTACTATATCAAAGAAAAATATAAGTGATTATAAAATTATAATGGATGAAGATGTTTTACCGGTTAGAGTATTTTATCCTAAAAAGGTTACTAATATTGATAAGGTAATTATATATGTACATGGTAATGGTGAAGTTAGTAATTGTGTAGGAGAATATACTAATATTTGTAAGAATTTTGCACTTAAAACTAATAGTTTATTAATAGCTATAGAATATGATGAAGATAAAGATAGTTATAAAAAAATGGTTAGTGATGTTAGTAAATGTATTAAATATTTATATGATAAATTAGTAATGAATAATATAGTTGAAGATAGTATTATTCTTATGAGTGATTCTACAGGATGTCATATAACTTCTTTAATTAAAGATGTTCCTATTAAAAAGAGAATATTATTCTATCCAGTATTAGGTACTAAATATACTAAAAAGGATATGAAGAATGAAGATTTTAATATTGGTTTGATTGAAAGAATAAATAAATATTTTAAAAAGTATAGTGATGAAGATATTTCTAATATTACATTAGATAATAAAAATATGAGTGATATGTTAGTAATAGTTGGTAATGTAGATATGTTAATTGATGATATAAAGAAATATGTTTCAGATAATTCTAAAATTAAATGTAATGATATACCTTTCTCTAGTCATGGATTTTTAAAAGAAATGGATAAGGAATTATCAAATGAAGTATTTACTATCGTAAATAAGTTTATTTGATAGTTTCTTTTTTTGTGTTATAATTTAATTAGGTGATTATATGAAAAAAACAACTATAATTATTTGTTTATTAATAGTAAGTGTTTTATTATGTGGATGTGAAGAGAAAAAAGAAAACAAAGTAATTAGTAATGGGCAAGTAGTAAATACAGCTAATATGGAGCATAAACACTGTACAAGAAATGCTACTGCTGATGGTGCTGAAGTTAAACTTGATTATGATATATATTATACTGGTGATGTTTTAAATTTATTAATTTCTAAAGAAGAAGTTATTTCATCTTCTACTGATATATTAAATACTTATGAAAATGCTTATAAACAAATTCATTCTAATTATAAGGAATTAGATTATTATGAAACTTCTGTAGAAAGAGGAGACACTACAGTTACTAGTTCTATTACAATTAATTATGATAAAATTGATATTGATAAATTAATTGATATAGAAGGGGAAGAAGATAATATATTTGAAAAAAAGGTTCCTAAAGTAAGTAAATGGTTAGAGCTTGCTAAAAAATTTGGTACTACATGTGAACTAGTAAAATAGTTCTCTTTTTGTTTGGATAGTTTAATTGGATAAAATATTTCCTTCCGACGGAGATGATAGGGGTTCGATTCCCTTTCCAAACACCAATAAAAAAAACCTACTAATATGGTAGGCTATTACATATATAAATTATATTTTCATCTTTTATTTCATTTTTATCTTTTATAGTCCAAATAAGTAGTTGATACTTATTTTTTAATTTTTGAAATTTTTTTGTTTTTAATAAATTTTTACTAATAGATAGAAAGTCAGCTTTAGAATATTTAATGATTAATATATTAGATAAAAATTTCTTTTTATCACTTATTAAATATCCTACTTCAGCATTTATATTATTTTTTAAATATCGTACTATTTTAGGATTAAATGATTTTAATACATAGTTATTATAATTTTTTAATTTAGCTTTTAATATATTAGTAATTTCTTTTATCTTTTTAGTATCTTTTACTTCTATATCTAATAATACTTTATTATCTATTAATTTTAATACTTCATCTAGTGTGGGTATATATTCTTTTGTATTTAATAGTTTTAATTTTTTTACTTCATCATAATTTGTTTCTTGAATTAGTTTATCTACTCCTGTCATTCTTTTTAAATTATCATCATGAAATACTACTAAAATATTATCTTTAGTTAATTGTACATCTAATTCAATAGAGTAATTATATTTTAATGCTTTTTTAAAGGAAGATATTGAGTTTTCTGGTATTTTTATATTATCGAATATTCCTCTATGAGCAATTTTATTATTAGGTATTTTCATAAGCCACCTCTAATAAATATTATACAATAAAAATGTTTTCATGATATAATAAATTTATAAATGCCGATTTAGCTCAGTTGGTAGAGCAACGCCCTCGTAACGCGTAGGTCAAAGGTTCAAGTCCTTTAATCGGCACCATTTTAGGGGAGATTTGATGAAGAAAATCACAGAAGATGCAGTATATGTACAAAAGAAAGATTTAGCTTATTTAATAAGATCTGATTTAGGTGTTCCTGCGTCTATTTATTTGACAGCTTATGGTAATGTTCCTACTGTAATCGATCATACTAATAGAGAAGAATTTGTTAGGTTTGATGAAGATATAGAAATTGATTTTTTTAAGAAAGCTGAATGGATATTTGATTACGATAAATTTATTAATATGAGTGAAGAAGAATTAATTGATTTTGGTAAAAAAATTACTGAAGAAAAAAATAGGATTGCAAGACAATTTAATTCTATGTCAGATTATGATAAAAGAAATAATAAAATTATGATTAAACAATGTGATTTGTTAGATTATGAAATGTATTCTGTAAGTGATATTATTATTTTGAAAAAAGAATTAGAAAGTAAACGTAATTTACCTGAGAAAAAAGGTTTATTAAGTTTTATAAAAAAAATAACTGATAGATATAAATAGGAGGGTTTTATGGATAGACACTTTGTAGAAGGGATGTTTGGAAATTTATATTTTTCTTCCTTAGATAAAGATGAAATAGAAAAATATAATGAAGATTTAGGTGATTATAGTCAAGTATTATTTACTTTTGATGAAGATGATAAAGATGAACCTTTTAAAAGTTTAGCTACTTATTTTTCTCGTGATTTCTTTTTTAGCAAAAAGAAGCTTACTGAAAGATTAAAAAGTTTTAATCTAAGTGAAATTACTTTAAAAGGGGCTATTAAACAAATAAAACAAGATATAGTATTTGATACTGATAATAATAAAGATATAGCTAAATTTTTATTAGAAAATAACGAAATAGATAAGAAAACTTGTGATAAGTTAATTAAGTATTTAAATAAAATGTTAAAGAAACAATTAGAGTTTATTGATAATTTTGATTATTTTACTTTAGATTTAAAAAAAGAAAAAAGTTTAATAAAGAAAAAGAAATAACTTTTTCTTTTTTTATGTTATAATAGACGGAAAAAAGGTGATGTTATGGACTTTTTAGAATATATAAAGAATATTAGTGATGAGGAATTAAAATTAGAAATTTCTAATTATATAGATATATTAGAAAAAGATTCTAAAAAAATAAATAAATCTGATTTTTTTGGATTTAATATCTCAACTAATTCTATGAATGGTTCTATAGATAATTCTACAATTCAATTTGATATGAAGTGTATGTATGATGGATATATTCCTAAAGATACAAAAGTTATTTATGGTTTTTCTATAGATCAAAGAAAATTATTATCTAATAGAGGAATGTATTATAAAGTAGATGATGATGGTTATATATATGATTTTTGTAAATATATAAAAGATAAAGATGTATGTAATGAAGAAGATTTATTTGAATATGTATTAATATTTCTTATGAAATATTTTGGAGTATTTAAACTTAGTGAAAGAGATGATATGTTTAAAGTTATTTTAAAAGATGATAGGACATATCATGATTCAGTTAGAGAACATAAATTAAGTGATTTTAAGGGAAAAGGTAATGCTTTATGTAGTGAATATTCAATTATGGCTAATAATATATTAAATGTTTTTGGTATATATAGTTGTGTATTGTTTGGACAACTTGAAATTACTGATAAAGGTAAAGATGGGCATGCATTTAATTTAGTTTCTTTTGTAGATAGCGATACTAAAGAAAGAGTTAATGCTTTGGTGGATTTTTCTAATGGTGTTAATGTATATGATTTTAGTTATAATAAAAGAGGAGTTAGCCCTTATATAATATATTTAGATAGTATAGAAGATGCTGTTAATGGATTTATATGTGATGATATACATATAAATGGTAAAGAGTATGATTATATGGTTATTGGTCGTACTTTACTTCAAATGTATACTGATAGAGATAGAGATTATTCTTCTTATAATAACTTGACAGTAAATTTTAATGTAAAAACAAAACAAAAATAATATAAGTAATTTATTATGATATAATCTATATAGAAAGTAGGGATTATATTATGTTTAATTTAAAAGGAAGAGTAGCAGTAATTACAGGGGCTAGTAGTGGACTTGGTAAACAAATGGCTAGAGGTTTTGCAGAAGCTGGAGCTGACCTTGTTATACTTGCTAGACGTATGGAAAAATTAATTGAATTAAAAGATGAATTAGGAAAATATGGAGTTCATGTTTTACCAATAAAATGTGATGTTACTGTAACTAGTGATATAGAACATGCTGCAAAAGAAGCAGAAGAAGTATTTGGTAAGGTTGACATTTTAGTTAATTGTGCAGGTAGTAGCAAAGATAAAGGTGTATTAGATATGAATGATGAAGAGTGGGATTTTACTATTGCTACTGATGAGACTAGTGTATTTAAAATGACTAGAGCTTTTGGTAATATCATGAAGAAAAATAATTATGGAAGAATAATTAATATTGCTTCAATGTATGGTATGGTAGGTAATACTGAAATTCCTACAATTGCATATCATTCATCTAAAGGAGCAGTAATTAATTTTACTAGAGCAGCAGCTGCTGAACTTGCTACTTATGGAATAACAGTAAATTGTATATGTCCAGGATACTTCTATACAGAGTTAACTACAGAGGTTTTGGATACAGATATGTTTAAGGAGTTTGCTAATAGTCATGTTCCTATGAAGAGATATGGAAAAGAAGGAGAACTTAATGCTGGAGCAATCTTCCTTGCAAGTGATGAAGCAAGTTATGTAACTGGAGTTATTTTACCAATAGATGGAGGCTATACATGTGTATAGTCTTTTTTTATTTTAAAAACTCTACCAATGGTTTACCTACTTTTAGTAGAATTTTTAAACTAATTATTGTATTATAAATATGGAGGGAAGATATGAGAGATTATAAATTTGGTGATAAGTTATATGAACTAAGAAAAAAGAAAAATCTAACTCAAGAAGATTTAGCTTTACTTTTAGATATTTCTGATAAAGCAGTATCTAAATGGGAAAATGGTACTAGTAAACCTACTATAGAGAATTTATCTAAGTTATCTAAAATATTTGATGTTAGTTTAGATGAATTAATTATTTTAGAAGAAGATAAGAAAAAACAAAAAATAACTAAAATAGTACTTACAGGAGGTCCTTGTGCTGGAAAAACTACTGCGATGAACTGGATACAAAATTTCTTTCAAAAACAAGGATATAAAGTATTATTTGTACCTGAGACGGCTACTGAATTAATTATGGGTGGACTTACTCCATGGGAAACTAAAACTAATAGTGATTTTGAAAGTATATTATTTGATCTTCAAATTGAAAAAGAAAAGTTATTTGAAGAAGGTGCTAAAAAATTATCTAATGAGAAGATATTAATAGTATGTGATAGGGGATTACTTGATAATAAAGTTTATATGCCTAAAAGAGATTTTGATTATTTATTAAAATCCAAAAAACTAAGTGAAGTAAAACTAAGAGATTCATATGATGCAGTATTTCATTTAGTAACTGCTGCTAAAGGTGCTAAAGAGTATTACAATTTAGATAATGCTGCTAGAACAGAAACAATAGAAGAGGCTACTAAATTAGATGATAATTTAATTGCTAGTTGGACAGGGCATCCTCATTTTAGAATAATAGATAATTCAACTGACTTTGAAACTAAAATGAAAAGATTACTAAAAGAAATAAGTAATGTATTAGGTGAACCTGAACCATATGAAATAGAAAGAAAATTCTTAATAGAAATGCCTGATTTAGAATATTTATCTAATCTTCCAAATTGTGAAAAAGTACAAATAGTTCAAACTTATTTAAAATCAAATGATGATGAAGAAATAAGAATTAGACAACGTGGTAGTAATGGATCATTTACTTACTCTAAAACTCGAAAGATTAATGTTAATAATTTAAAAAGAATAGAAGTAGAAGAGAGATTAACAGAAGAAGAATATATAAATGAATTATTAAATGCAGATCCTACTAGGGGACAAATTATAAAAGATAGATATTGTCTATCATATAATAATCAATATTTTGAAATAGATATTTATCCATTCTTCAAAGATAAAGCAATAGCTGAAATAGAATTAGACTCAGAAAATCAAAAAATAGATATACCTCCATTTATAGAAGTAATAGATGAAGTTACTGATGATTTGAGATATAGAAATAGTGAAATTGCTAAACAAATAAAAAAAGGACTAGAAATCTAGTCTTTTTTATTTACTTTTAAATAAATTAGATATTATAATAATTTTAGGTGGTTCGTATGAATAAATATAAATGTCAATTTGCAATAAAATATAAGTCTACAAAGATTACTGATACTCAGTATATTTTAGCTCCTGTAGCTTTATTAAAAGGAGAAGAAACTGAGGATGGTTTTAGATGTGATAATGGTAAGAATTATGCTATGCTATATGATACTATTGATCCTAGACAAAAGTATTATGTAGATATGATATATGCTGATGATGAATTGTCTTTAATGTATGATTACGATGGAGATGATGAAGATTTTATCGGTGAATATTTCTATAATAATTTTAAAGATACTATTATGTTTATAGATACTACAGATGTTAATGAGGCCGGTATGTTATGGCGATCTATGATTAATTTAAAGATGATTACTGATGAGGTTGATTCAGCAGTTTATTATATGGATGGTCCTATTCCTAACGTTGTATTAAATGAAAAAGCCGTTAGAGAGATAATGGATAGTAAAACATTAAAGAAAGCTAAACTTGTTCTTGCTAAATATCAAAGAGGTTTGGAATCTATTAAAAAACTAAATGAAGAAAAAGGACTTACTAGAGTTAGTATTACAGGTAATAAAGTTAATTATTATGAAACTAACATGAATATAGATTTAGAAGCATTAGAAGAGGCTAATTGGACTAATCCTAATAGTAATGTTATTCCTACAGCTACTAGTAGTGATATTTCATATCAAGGTTTAAGAGATTATATTAAAGAGAGAATTTTTGGTCATGATGAAGAAATAGATACTTTTGCTCAAAAACTATATATGAATCATACTGCTAAAGATGGAGAAACAGTAGAATCTATTTTATTTGTAGGGCCAACTGGAACTGGTAAAACTGAAACAGTTAGAGCGGCATGTAATTATTTAAATATTCCGATGTTTGAGGCAAATGCATCTAACTTAGTTACTCAGGGTATAATGGGAACTAGTATTGAAGATGTTATTACGGGACTTTATGAAAATGCAGGTTGTGATCTTAAAAAAGCTCAAAGAGGATTAATTTTTTTAGATGAGTTTGATAAATTAAGTGATACCAATCTAGAAACAAAAGCTCCAGTTAAAAATATATTATTAACTTTTACTGCAGGTGGTAATTTTCCTATAAGTGGTAATCATTATAATTTTGTATTTAATTCTACAATGACAAATAAGATATATGCTGGTGTATTTGAACGTGTAACAGATAAAGTTAATCCAATGGGATTTGGAGCTGTTAAAAAAATAGTTCCTTTAGCTGGTACTGATGAGGAATTACGAAAGAAAATTATAGAAAAAAATTATTTTACTAATGAAGAATTAACTAGAATTAGTACAATACTTGCATATGATGATTTACCTCGTGATAAAAAGAAAGAAGCATTACTTTATTCTAAGCTTTCTGAATATGCTAAAAAACGTGATAGATATAAAAGACAATTTGGTATTGATTTAATCTTAGAAGATGGTTATATTGATGCTGTGTTAGATAAATTAGAAAATAAATCTACTGGTATGAGAAGTTTAAATAACTATGTTAAAAAGACTATAAATAATGCTGAGCGAATTATTTTAGAAAATGAAAGTACTGGATATAAGAAGTTAATATTAACTAGAGATACAGTAGATGATCCTAATAAATTTGATTTAAGTAAATAGTAGAGTTTATCTACTATTTTTTATTTTTTATGGTATAATCTTATATAGAGTAAAAAGTGAGGTGATAGAGTGAATCGATATTATTCTAAAAATATAGATGAAGTATTTACTAATCTTAAGACTAGTGAAATAGGCCTTAGTAATTTAGAAGTTAAAAGAAGATTAGAAAAATATGGGTTTAATACTATTCCTCGTAAAGAAAGAGAAAATTTATTTATAATTTTTATTAAACAATTAATAGATCCTATTGTATTACTTTTATTTGTAGCGGTTGTATTTTCATTTTTAACAGGAGAAGTAGTTGATGCGATAGGAATATTAATAATTATATTTATTGATTTAATAATAGGTACTTATGAAGAAAATAAAGCAAATAAAACTATAGATTCATTACAAAAATTAGTTCCAGCTAGTGTCAAAGTTATTAGAAATAATAAAGAAATAGAAATAGATATTACAAATTTAGTAATAGGTGATATTGTATGTTTAGAGTCAGGCGATAGAGTATCGGCTGACATGCGAATAATTGAAGCACATAATTTGACAGTTGATGAATCTGTATTAACTGGAGAATCTATTCCTGTAGTTAAAGATAGTAGGGTTTTAAAAAATAAAGATATTTCTATTAATATGGAAACAAATATGGTATTTGCGGGATGTAATATTGTTACTGGTAGAGGAGTGGCTGTTGTATGTTCTACTGGCATTAATACTGAAATAGGTAAGATTGCTGATACTATTCATAATAGTAGGGAAGAAAAATCGCCTTTAACTATTAGGATGGAAAAATTTTCTAAACAAATTAGTATTTTTATAATTATCTTTTCAATTTTTTTAGCAATTCTTTTATATATAAGAGGATTTGAATTAAATGAGATATTGATATCTGTAATAGCACTTTCTGTTTCAGCATTACCTGAGGGACTACCTCTTGCATTAACTATGGCTCTTACTATAGCTTCTAATAAAATGGCTAAAAAAAATGTTGTTGCTAAAAAGTTATATTCAGTAGAAGCATTAGGAAGTTGTACAGTTATAGCTAGTGATAAAACAGGAACTTTAACAGTTAATGAACAAACTGCTAAAAAGATTATTTTACCTAATGATCTAGAATATTTAATAACTGGTACTGGTTATAATGTAGAAGGTAGTGTTGTTGGTGAAAAATTAGAATACGCTAAAGAAATAGCTACTTTAGGAGTTATTAATAATGAATCTAAATTAAGTAGTTTTATTGGAGATAAAATAGATTTAGCTTTTCTTGTATTAGGAGAAAAATTAAAGATAAAAGAAAATTATGAGATAATTGATACTATTCCATATGAATCAGAAAATAAATATTCAGCATGTTTTTATAGAAAAAATAATAAAACATATTGTACTATTAAAGGATCTTTGGAAGTAGTTAGTAAATTTTCTAGTAGTATTAATTTAAAAAAGAATAATGATTTTAATAGTGTTTATAGACAAAATGAAGAATTAACTAAAGATGGGTATAGGGTAATAGCTATTGCAAACGGGGAAGTAGTTACTAAAGATAAGTGCTCTGAAAAGGATATTAAAAATCTTAAATTTATGGGATTAGTTGGTTTTATAGATCCTATAAGACGTGAAGCAATTAAATCTATAAAAGATTCTATAGGTGCTGGTATAAAAGTAATTATGATTACTGGAGATCATCCATTGACTGCTTTTAAGATAGCTAAAGACTTGAAACTTACTAATAGTTATGATGAGGTTACAACTGGTGATGAGATAGAAAATTATTTAAAGAAAAGTGATAGGGAATTTGATGATTTTATAAAGACAAAAAAAGTATTTGCTAGAGTAAGTCCTTTAGAAAAATTAAGAATAGTAGAATCACTAAAAAGAATGAATGAATTTGTAGCTGTTACCGGTGATGGTGTGAATGATGCATTAGCTTTACAAAGTGCCAATATAGGAATTGGTATGGGTAGTGGTACTGATTTAGCTAAAGATACTTCTAAAATGATTATATTAGATGATAATTTTAAATCTATTGTAAATGGTGTTTTTGAAGGAAGAGTTGCTTATTCTAATATTAGGAAAATAGTTTATTTCTTATTATCGTGTGGACTTGCAGAAGTATTATTCTTTACACTTTCTATTTTATTTAGTATGCCAATGCCTTTATTAGCTATTCAGTTATTATGGTTAAATGTAGTTACTGATGGTATTCAAGATATTGCTTTATCATTTGAAAAAGGTGATAAAGATGTAATGAAAGGTAGTTATAAAAATCCTAGAAATGGTTTATTTGATAAAAGAATGATTAGTGAAATATTAGTTTCAGGTATTACTATAGGATTAATAGTATTTGGTTTTTGGATATATTTAAATAAATATTTAAAGATGGATATTAATGTAGCTAGAAGTTATATTGTAGCTTTGATGATTATTATTCAAAATATACATGCATTTAATTGTCGAGATGAATATAAAAGTGTTGGAGAAATACAATTGTTTTCTAATAAAGTGTTTTTAATTGGAATATTTGGTTCTATTATATTAGGTATTTTAGTAATAGAAGTGGATTTCTTTAATAAGTTTTTGAAAACTACTAGTATACCTATGAATAATTTATGTTTAATATTTGCTTTGGGACTTGTTATTTTACTTGTCATGGAGATTTATAAAAAGATAACTAAAAATAAATAGGTTATGTTATAATAATAATTACGAGGAGTTGAGGTTATGATGAATATTGATATTTCTGAGATTAATCAACAAAAGATAATTGATCAAATTAGGTGTTTAGCACTTGATATGATTAAAAAGGCTAATAGTGGTCATTCAGGTATTGTTTTAGGGGCTGCTCCTATTATTTATGCTTTATATGCAAATCATTTAAATATTGATCCAAAAAACCCTAAATATTTTAATAGAGATAGATTTGTTATGAGTGCTGGTCATGGTAGTGCACTTTTATATGCTACTTTATTTATGGCGGGATATCCAATTACTTTAGATGATTTAAAAAAATTTAGACAAATTGATTCTATTACTCCAGGTCATCCTGAATATAATATTACTCCAGGAGTTGACTGTACTACAGGACCTTTAGGTGAAGGGTTTGCTACTGCTGTTGGTATGGCTATGGCTGAAGCAAATTTAAGAACTAGATATAAAGGTATAGTAGATTATTATACTTATGTACTTTGTAGTGATGGAGATTTAATGGAAGGAATTAGTTATGAAGCAGCAAGTCTTGCTGGTACTAATAAATTAAATAAATTAATTGTTTTATACGATTCTAATAATGTTTGTTTAGATGGTAAGACAGATGATACTTTTACTGAAAATGTAGCAATGAGATTTATTTCTCAAGGATGGAATGTTATTACTGTAGAAGATGGAAATAACTATGAACTTATATCTAAAGCTATTAGTGAAGCTAAGAATTCTACAGATAAGCCTACATTAATAGAAGTTAAAACTGTAATTGGAAAATATTCTAAACTAGAGGGTACTAATGAAGTACATGGTAAAGTATTAGATGATGATGATATTTCTTCTATAAAAGAAAAATTAGATATAAGAGATATTCCTTTTGCAGTTAGTCAAAATACTTTAGATGAATTCCAATATATTATTAATAAAAGATGTAGTAAATTGAGTGAAAAGTTTAATAATAAATTAGAAAGTTTAGATGATGAAGTAAGAAATGAATTAGAATACTTTATGAATGATAATAAAAAGATTCAAGTAAAAGAATTATTCTATGATGCTCCTTCTGATTTAGCTGAATCTACTCGTGATACTTCTCATAAAATATTAAATGCTATTGTAAAAGATAATCCACGTATAATTGGTGGAGCTGCTGATTTATTTAAGGCTAATAAAACATATATAGATGATGGTGGTAATTTTAGTAGTAATAATTACTTAGGTAAAAATATATTCTATGGAGTTAGGGAAAATGCTATGGGTGCTATTTCTAATGGACTTGCTTTATGTGGATTTAGACCATATTTATCTACATTTATGGCATTTAGTGATTATTTAAAACCTAGTTTAAGATTATCTTGTATGATGAATTTGTCCAATATATTTATATTTACTCATGATTCTATTAGTGTTGGAGAAGATGGACCTACTCATCAACCTGTTGAACAATTATTAACTCTTAGAGCTATGCCTAATTTAGATGTATTTCGTCCTGCTGATGCTAATGAAGTTATTGGTTCTTATAAAGCTATATTTGATAAAGATAATGGACCTAGTGTTATTTCATTGTCTAGAAATACTGTTCCTATTTTAGAAGAGACTAAGGCTAATGAAGTAGAAAAAGGTGGATATATCGCATTAGATACTAGAAATAAACCAGTAGGTATTATAATGTCTAGTGGTGAAGAGTTACATTTAGCTATCGAAGTGGCTAAAAGACTTTTAGTTAAAGGTATTGAAGTTAGAGTAGTATCTATTCCTAATTTAGGAAGATTCTTAAGACAAGACTCTGAATACATTGAAAATATACTTCCAGTAGAAGTTAAAAAGATTGCTATAGAAGCTTCTAGTTCTATGTCATGGAATAAATTAATATTTAATAGTAAATATTTAATTACTTTAGATGAATTTGGTGCTAGTGGTAAAAAGATTGATATATATAAAAAATATGGATTTGATCTTGATACTTTAGAAGAAAAAATAGAAGAATTACTTAAATAGACAAAAATAGACTTTCATATTTGTTACTATAAAGTTGGTGATAATATGAAAGTCTATTATATTTTTAAATTAAAAGATGAGTTTTTTGAATTATATAAAGATACTCCTAGTGTACTTTATAATATACTTAGAAGTATTTATTATTTAGATAGGGAAGAAGTGGATTATGGATATAATTTATTTAAACAATTAACTCTTCCTATAGATAAAAATAGAATAGATAGAGAATTATTTATAAAACATCATTTAGATATTCCATATTCTAAACAAAAAGATATTCATTATATAAATGATTTGTATAGAAATGAAGTAAGTAGGTTGCTTATTAATAATTCTTATTTAAGATTAGAGTTAGAACAAAATTATTCTACTTTTTTTAAAATATTAAAAGAAGAAGATAATAATTTATTTGCTTGTTCGTTTGGAAAATGTGATTTTTTCTTTTTATAAGTATTTTATTAATATATTTCATATACTTTAATAGGTGAAAATATGAAATTTGATAAAATACTTTTTTTAGTTGTATTACTTTTATCTATATTTGGATTATTAATGATATATTCATCATCATCTATATGGGCAGAATATAAGTTTCATGATAGTTTCCATTATTTGAAATATCAAAGTATATTTTTTATTATTGGTTTAATTATTATGATTATTATTTCTAAAATAAATTATAACTATTATTATAAGTATTCTAATATTATTTTATTTATTAGTTTTATTTTACTTATATTAGTATTAATACCTGGTATAGGTAGTATTAGAAATGGTAGTAGAAGTTGGTTTGGGATAGGTAGTTTTGGAATACAACCTAGTGAATTTTGTAAGATTAGTTTAATTATTTTTACTAGTAAATATTTAAGTAGAAGTGAAAGTTATATAAAGAAATATATTTCTGGTTTATTACCTATATTATTAATTGTATTAATATTTTTTGGACTTATTATGCTTCAACCTGATTTAGGGACAGCTAGTATTTTATTTGTATCAATTATAGCTATTTTATTTGTAGCTGGAATTAATAGTAAATTTTTTATATTTGGTGGAATACTAGGTATATTAGGGGTAATTGGTTTAATTATAATAGCTCCATATAGAATGGATAGAATAACTTCTTTTATAAATCCATGGAAAGATCCATTAGGGACTGGTTTTCAAATGATACAGAGTTTATATGCGATAGGACCTAGTGGGTTATTAGGCAGAGGTTATTTAAATTCTATACAAAAGCATTTTTATTTACCAGAGCCTCAAACAGATTTTATATTTTCTATTATAGTAGAAGAATTTGGAATTATTGGAGTAATATTTGTGGTAGGGTTATTTACTATACTTTTATATAGAGGTATTAAGATAAGTAATAATTCTAAAGATTTATTCTCTAAATATTTATCTTTTGGAATAATTTTTCAATTAATATTTCAAGCTATTATGAATTTATCTGTAGTAGTTGGTTTAATTCCTGTTACTGGAGTAACTTTACCATTTTTATCTTATGGAGGTAGTAGTTTATTAATTAGTATGGCTAGTATGGGGATAGTTTTAAATATATCTAGGAGTAGATGAAGATGAAGTATTAAGTAGTTTATTAAAAAGAATAAAATGTAAAGTAAGTATTTAGTATACTTATTTTTATTTTGGTTATGATATAATTTATATGGTAGGTGATATAATGCAAAAGATAGTTTTAGTAGGTTGCGGAAATGTAGGTATGGCATATGCTTATGCATTAGTTAATCAAAAAGTATATGCAGATGAATTAGTATTAATTGATATTAATAAGGATAAATGCGAAGGAGAAGCAATGGATTTAAATCATTGTATGGCATATTCTCCATCTAAAATAAAAGTTAGAGTAGGAGATTATAATGATTGTGGTGATGCTAAAATAGTAGTTATTGCTGCTGGTGCTAATCAAGCTCCTGGTGAGTCTAGAATGGATTTAATTGATAAAAATAGTAAGATATTTAAATCAATTATAAGTGAAGTTATGGCTAGTGGATTTAATGGAATATTTGTAGTAGCTACTAATCCTTTGGATGTTATGACATATTTAACTATTAAGTATTCTAAATTACCATATAATAAAGTAATAGGTTCTGGTACTACTTTAGATACTTCTAGACTTAGATTTATGTTAAGTGAAAAGACTTTAGTTAATCCTAAAAATATAGAGGCTTATGTTATTGGAGAACATGGAGATAGTGAATTTATTCCATGGAGTAATGTAAATATTGCTTATAAAAAAGTTAGTGATATTTTAGGAAAGGACGAACTTGATAAAATAGAAGAAGAAGTTAGAATGTCTGCTTATACTATAATTGAAAAAAAGGGCGCTACTGCTTATGGTATAGGAATGTGTTTAGTTATGATTACTAATGCTATATTAGAAGATCAAAATATAGTGTTACCAGTATCTGGTTGGGATGATGAAAATGAATTATGTATTTCAACACCAGCTATTGTAGGTAAAAATGGAATTAAAGAAAAAATATTTATTCCACTTAATGAAGATGAGAAAAATAAATTAATTAATTCAATGAATACTATAAGAGAAGCAATTATTAAAATAGATTAAAAAAAGAATGTTTAACATTCTTTTTTTTTAACTTATTTTATTTATAAATTGATTTAATGTGATATCACTCATTATTGGATATCTTGGTATTAAGAATTTATTATTAGTTCTTTTAGCTTGAACATTTCCTCCAACAAATGCTAATTTAAATCCTGAATCTTTTACGGCTTTTAGGGATGTTTCACTAGTCATATAGAATGGGAAACAGAATGAATCAGTATTTTTAACAACATCAATTGAATTTTTTAAATCGGCCATAGCTGCATCATATCCATTACAGTTTATTTGACCTCTACCACATGTACCATATTGATGCATATCATGAGTATGTGATTGAATATCTAAATAATCACCATAGTAATTATCAATACCCCACCAACCAGTAACTAAGAATAAAGTAGCATTTAATTTAAATTCTTCAAGTAATGGGTTTAAGTAATTACCATTATGTTTACCTGTACCCATAGCTCCATCATCTACAGTTATTAAAACTGATTTAGATGGAATTTCTATTTCACCATACATCCATTTTTTAAACTCTTCCATAGTTAATGTTTTATAATTATTATCTTTTAAATATTGTAGGTGTTCTCTAAATTTGTCTGTATTAAGGCAAATTGATTCATTACAATTAGTTTGACCTGGAGCATAGAAGAAGTGATAGTTAAGTACTGCAATACTTTGATTATTTACTTCAGCGTCAGTTGATTGTTTTAATTCTTCTCCATTAGCCATTTTTATTACATCATCAACTGATGTATAATTTTTAATTTGATATCTATCAATTCGTTTTAAATCAGAATTAGCTTTTGCAGCTTTATAAGTAGATATATATCTAAAATTAGCATCTTCTTCTATTTTTTCTATATTTACTTTTAATTCATTATTTAAATTAGTTATATTATCATTGAAATTTGCTGTATTTATATATATTGCTTTTTCTTTTAAATTTTTCATACCACTAACAAAGTTTTTAAATTCTTCTAAAGTAATTGTATAATAACCATTTTCTTTTAATTTATTAATAGTGTTTTTTAAATTTTCTGTAGTAGTACAATTATAGTCATTACAAGAATCATTAATAGATTCATAGAATAATACTGATACATGATCTGATATTTTATCCTTTGTATTATTACTTTTTATTTCTTTTATAGATTTATCTTTTTTTACTTTATATGTTTCATTCAAGAAACTTATATAGTAGTTATCTTTATCCATTGATTCAATAGGTGAGTTAATGTTTTTTACAGTAATTATTTTTTTATCTTCTTTATATAAATCTACTTTTTTATTAGATTTAATATTCTTATTAAATAGTACATAGTTAGATGTTTTATTTTCTTCTTTTGTTTCTTTATCTTTTTTTACATCTTTATAATATACATAATAGTCTGTATTTTTTACTTTAAAGTATTGACCATTAATCTTTTCTAAATCTAATTTTATTTCTTCTAAATTTTTACCTATTTTATTATTTTTATAATAAATATTAGATTTCTTTTTTAAAGTTACTGTTTTACTAAAGTATTTTTTTATTTCATTTTGTTTTTGATCATTTAATATTTTTAATGTTACTAATCCGCCTATAATAATTAAGAATAATACTATTAAAATTATTAAACCACTTTTTTTCAATTTTCTTTTTTTCTTTTTATTACTTTCCATATCATCACCAGTTTAAGTATATTACAAAATTATCATTTTAACAATATAAAAATTGTGATATAATATCGTCAGTTGAGGTGAGACTATGTGTGATGTAATTATAATAGGTGCTGGGGCTAGTGGTATAGTATCTAGTATTTTTGCTAAGAAAAAGAATAATAAAGTTATAGTTTTAGAACGAAATGATAAAAGTTTAAAAAAATTATTAATGACTGGTAATGGTAGATGTAATTATATGAATGAAATATATAATACTTCAAAGTATCATAGTGAAGATATAGATATAGTAGATAAGATTATTAGTAGTAATAATATAGAAATGGTAAAAGAATTTTTTGATTCTATAGGAGTTATTCCTAAAATAAAGAATGGATATTTCTATCCATATTCTAATCAAGCAGTTACTATTAAAAATATGTTAGAAGAGAAAGCTATTTCTTTGGGAGTAGAAATTAGATATAATTCTTTAGTTACTGATATTAATAAAGTTGATGACAAGTTTGAAGTGATTTGTAATAATGAAAAATTAGTATGTGATAACTTAGTTGTTGCTACTGGAAGTAAGGCGTATCCTTCTACTGGAAGTGATGGTATGGGCTATAATTTCTTAAGTAAATTCAATCATAAAATAGTTGATGTAGTACCTAGTTTAGTTCAATTAGAAAGTGACTTTAAATATATGAAGTTATGGGATGGTGTAAGAAGTGAAGTTACTTTAGAATTATTTGAAGATGATAAATATATTGCTAGTGAAAGTGGAGAAATACAACTAACTAATTATGGTGTTAGTGGTATATGTGTATTTAATTTGAGTCATTATATAACTCGAGGTATTAATCTTCATAAATATAGTATTTCTATTAACTTTGTACCTTTTATTGATACATTAATTACTCCATGGATGGATAATTATAGTAAGAAGCATAGTGATAAAGATTTATATCATTTATTAGAAGGATTATTAAATACTAAGTTAATTGATATTATATTAAAAGTAAGTAATATTGATGGAAATAAATATTATGATGATTTAAATAATAATGAGAAACTTATTTTATGTAAGAACTTAAAGGGATTAAAAATAAATATTACAGGACATAAAGGTTTTGATAATTCTCAAATATGTAGTGGTGGAGTTAAGCTTAGTGAAATAGATTATAATACTTTTGAATCTAAAATAGTTAATAATTTATATATTACTGGAGAACTTTTGGATATGAATGGAATTTGTGGGGGATATAATTTAACTACTTGTTGGATAAGTGGTATTTTATCAGGAAGTAGTATAGGTGATAAATATGATTAGAGTTAGAAATATTAAATTATTAATAGAAGAAGATTTAGAAGAAAATTTATTAAGAAAAGTTTATAAAAAGTTAAGAATAAATAGTATTAATAATTATAAAATTGTAAAAAAGAGTATTGACGCAAGAGATAAAAATAATATTTATTATGTATATGAATTAGATATAGATACTAATGATAAAGTTAAAATAGATAATAAAGATATATTTAATACTCCTAATGAAGAATATAAATATAATATTACTGGTAGAGAAGTATTAAATAATAGACCTATTATAATAGGTAGTGGTCCTGCAGGATTATTTTGTGGTTACATGCTTAGTGAAGCGGGATTCAATCCATTAATAATAGAACAAGGATCTCCTATAGAGAAAAGAGTTAAAGATGTTGAAGAATTTTTTAAGACTAATAAATTAAATACACTTTCTAATATTCAATTTGGTGAAGGTGGAGCTGGAACTTTTTCTGATGGTAAGTTAAATACACTTGTTAAAGATAAATTTAATAGGGGTAAAAAGGTATTTGAAATATTTATAGAAAATGGTGCACCTAGTGAAATTTTATATTTAAATAAACCTCATATTGGTACAGATATATTAAGATGTGTAATAGTTAATATGAGAAATAAAATTATTTCTATGGGTGGAGAGTTTAGATTTAATACTAAGCTAGATGATATTAATATAGAAAATAATAAAATAAAAAGTATTATAGTAAATAATAATGAGGAGATTATGTGTGATGTATTAGTACTAGCTATTGGTCATTCATCTCGTGATACATTTAAAATGTTATATGATAAAGGAATTAATATGAAGAGTAAGAATTTTGCGGTAGGATTTCGTATTGAACATAATCAGGAGATGATTAATAAAAGTCAATATGGAGAAAAGTATAAATTACTTCCACCAGCTGATTATAAATTAACTCATAAATGTGAAAATGGTAGAGGAGTTTATTCATTTTGTATGTGTCCAGGTGGATTTGTAGTAAATGCATCAAGTGAAGAAAAAAGATTAGTAGTAAACGGAATGAGTAATTATAAAAGAGATGAAAATAACTCTAATAGTGCAATAGTAGTTACTGTAAGTAGTAAAGATTATGGTGATGGTGTACTTGATGGAGTAGAATATCAAAGAAGAATAGAAGAAAAAGCATATTCTTTAGGAAGTGGTTTAATTCCTATTCAAAAATACATAGATTTTAAAAATAATACTACTAGTGATTCTTTAGGGGAGGTTATTCCAAATACAAAAGGGGATTATAAACTTAGTAACTTAAGAAGTATTTTTTCTGAAGATATTAATTCATCTTTAATAGAAGGAATAGAATCTTTTGGTAATAAAATAAAAGGATTTAATAGAGATGATAGTATTTTATTAGGAGTAGAATCTAGAACTAGTTCTCCTGTTGTTATAGAGAGAGATGATAACTTTAATTCTAGTGTTTTAGGAATATATCCATGTGGAGAAGGTGCAGGGTATGCTGGTGGTATTACTACTGCATCAATGGATGGAATAAAAGTTTTTGAAAAGATAATTGAAAAATATAAAAACAAATAAATTTATGTTATAATTTATTAGGAGTTGATTAAATGACTTATTATTTAATTTATTATCAGTATTTGCAGAAAAAGATGCATCATCTAGAGGAAAACAACAATTATTTAAATATGATATTATAAGAGAAAATGAATATAAGTTATGTCATAAAATATTAAAAGCTTGTAGCCTAACTTATGTATCAGGTGTTATATCACCATTACTTCAAGTATATAGGTTAGTAATAGTTACAATAACGAATAATAGGAGGGTTTATGGTAAAAGTAGTTAATAATATAAATGAAGCAAATTGTATTACACATTCTGGAACAATGCATGCTGATGAAGTGTTTGCTACTGCTTTTTTAGAATTATATTTAGAAGATGTTAAAGTATTTAGAACTAATAAGATAGATACTGATACTGATGCATTAGTATATGATATAGGTAGAGGTAAGTATGATCATCATCAATTAGATGCAGAAAAAAGAGATAATGGAATTACTTATTCATCATTAGGACTTCTATGGAGAGAATTTGGAAGAGATTTTTTAAAAAAATATAATTTTTCTTATATAGAAGAAGTATTTAATGGTATAGATAAAGATTTAATTGAAGGAATAGATGCAGATGATAATGGATTTTTTCCTAAGATTGAAGCAAATTATAAAGTAAAAACATTACCTAATATTATAAAAATATTTAATCCTAGTTTTGATTCAGGAGAAAATGAGAAAGATCAATTTATAAAAGCAGTAAAGCTTGCTAAAATGATTTTTGAAGAAGAAGTTTTCTATATAAATGGAAAAGTAATTTCAGATAAAAAAGTAGAAGAGATTATTAATAATTCTGATTTAGATAAGGGTTATTTATATTTAGAAGAATATTTACCATATGAAGATGCAATTATTAATCATCCACTAGGAGATAAAATTTTATTTGTAGCCTTTCCATCTAATAGAGGAGGTTACGCTATTAAGACAGTTAGTAAAAGTAGTGATGATAAAACTGCAAGACGATTATTTCCAGAAGAATGGGCTGGTCTACAAGATTCAGAATTAGAAAATGTTTCTAATATAAAAGGATTAAAATTTTGCCATACTGGTAGATTTATAGTAAATTGTAGTAGTTTAGATGCTATGAATAAAGTATTAAATGTAGTGTGTAAATAAATGTAAAAGTATTTTTAAAATACTTAGTAATTATTGAAAATAGAAAATTAAATTATATAATAAACATGAGGTGTAGTTATGTATCAAAATATAAGAAAGAAAGAAATAATTAAGAATACTATATATATAATATTTATATTGTTACTTGCAATAATTCCTACATATTATATTTATAATAATTTTAAAAGTTCTAGTGATATTAATGTTAATGGAGCATCACTTGATGTAACATATCATGAAAAAAATGGTAGTAAGATTGCTTTAACTAAGATAACTCCAGTTACTGATTCTGTTGGATTAAGTTCTAAAGCATATCAAATTACTATTAATAATAATTTAACTGAAAAAGTTAGTTATAGAATAAAATTAGATGATGATTTAGATAGTGTAAAAGATGATAATTGTGAAGATATATTAATACCTAAAGAATTTATAAGAATTTCTATAAAGACAGATAAAACTCCTAATAAGATTTATACTTTATCTGAATTAGAAGATAATACTTTATTAGTAGATACTATGGAAGCTTTAGAAAAGAAAAATATATCTATAAGACTTTGGATAGATCAATATAGTAATATACCTACAGGTACTAAGATGCATTATCATGGTATGTTAAAAGTAGTAGAAGAAAATGAAATGGTGAAATATGAATATTGATTTAAGTTTATTAAATAGTAATACAGTAGATAGTATTGATATTAGTAATACATATTCTATTCCAAAAAGTTATTATGAGAATATGGATATTATTTCTATAGATAATGTTAAAGTAGATGGAAAAATCACAAGAAAAGAAAATGAAGATATGGAATATTCATTATATATAGATGCTACAATAGATGGAATTATGGTTATACCTGATTCAATTTCATTAGAAGCTATTGACTATCCATTTCATATAGAGTATAATGACTTTTGCGAGGAAAACTACAAAAAAAATGAAAATACACTTGATATTTTTATGTTTTTGTGGGAAAATATTGTACTAGAGGTCCCCTTACAGTTTACTAAGGTTACAGATCTCAGTAAATTTCATGGGGATGGATGGAAGTTAATTAGTGAGGAAGAAAGAAATCACGAAGCAAATCCATTTAGTGAATTATTAAAAGAATTTGATAAGGAGTGATAATATGATGAAGTTAGACATTCAAATGTTTGCTGTTCCTTTCCGTAAAGTTTCAAAAACAAGAAAGAGAATGAGAAGAAGTCATAATGCTATGGAAATACCTGGTATGACTAAATGTCCTAAATGTGGAGAAATGATCAAACCACATAGAATTTGTCCAAAATGTGGAAGCTACAAAGGAAAAGTAGAAGTTGTTAAAGAAGGAGAATAATAATTCTCTTTTTTTATTGTCAATTGACAAATAAATACAAATAGAATCATTGAACTAAAATATAATATATCCTATAATTAAAATATAATAGGAGGACTTATGAGAAAAAGAAAAAATAATAAATATTTATTATTATTAATACTTTTATTAGGAATAACTTTAGGTTATGCACTTATTTCTACAACATTAAAAATAAATGGAACAGCAAACGTATTAAAACAAACATGGAATGTTTATTGGGATACTCCAGTAGTAACAGAAGGTTCTGTATCTACCACTGCTCCAACTAGAACTAATGATGAAGGAGATCCAGCAAATACAAAACTTGTTTGGACAGTAGATTTAGCCTTACCAGGAGATTATTATGAGTTTACAGTTGATGCAGTAAATGAAGGAACAATTGATGCAATGATCACAGGAATTAATAACACAGTAACACCAACACTACCTGAATATATCAAATATGATGTGACATATGCTGATGGAGTAGCTATAGATGAAAATCATCTACTTCCAAAACAAACAGGTGCAACTCCAACAACAGAAAAATATAAAGTAAGAGTATATTATGATGAAACAGTAGCAACAGCTGAAACAATAAACAATATGACAGGTAATACACAATATACATTTACATTTAATGTAACATATGGACAAGCTACAAGTGAAGCAATAGAAAAACCAAGTTGGTTTGCTAGTGCTAGTTGGGATGATATAAAATCAAATTATAATAATGGAAATCCAACACAATTATTACAAGATGCTATGAATAATGGAACAACAAGAGAAGTAGAACTAGATTTAGATAATGATGGAGAAGCAGAGACTACAGGACACTTAAGAATAGCAAATCTATCTACACCAAGTGAATGTAGTATAGAAGGATTTAGTCAAACTGCATGTGGATTAGTACTAGAATTTGCAGATATAATCACAACACGTAAAATGAATCCATATGTATCAGGAGATACTACAACAAATGGGACGAATAATAAAGGTGGATGGGAATATAGTGAGATGAGAGCTTATCTAAATAGCACAACATATGCTTATGAAAATACAGATTATTCAACAAGTGGAATATATAACGCACTACCAAGTGAATTAAGAGATAAAATAATAGATACAAGAGTAGTATCAGGATACAATGCTAATGATACAACAAACTTCACCACAACAGATAAACTATATTTATTATCACCACATGAAGTGTGGGATGATGCAGATGAAAATGCTCTAGATGGAATAAATTATTATGATAAATCATATAGTAATACAAGACAATTAGATTATTATAAAGCAAAAGGAGTAACAACAAGTAATTACTCAGGAGCTATTAAAAAAAATTTAAGTGGAGCAAATGATGATTGGTGGCTCCGCTCAGTTTTTTATTACTCTACCGACTCTTTCTACGATGCGCTTAACAACGGTATCTGTGGTGATGACTATTCTGATAATTATATGGGGGTTTCTCCAGCTTTCCGATTAGCTTAATAGGATAAAAATCTTTATGAATTTCATAAAGATTTTTTTATTTATAGAAAAGTTGTAAATTGAATATAATAAGTATATTTGATTTAGAAAATTAATATGGATGAATTTTAAAAATTCATCTATTTTTTATTATTAGATTTAAGAAAATGGTAGTTTTACATAAAAAAATATATATGCTATAACGTTATCACTTCGAAGTAAATTTATAAATAAGGAGTGATAATATAGATAAATTTTATACATGTAAGTATGATGTGGCTTTTAAAGAAGTTTTTATGAAAGAATCTAATAAAGATATATTAAAAGCTTTACTTGAAAGTATATTAAAAGTAGAAATAGAAGAAATAGAATATTTAAATTTAGAGAAGAATCAAGATAATATAAATATAAAAAGAAAGCATTTTGATTTACATTTAAAAACAAATATAGGTAGTATTCAAGTAGAAGTAAATGGAGGAATAAAACCATATACTAGAAATAGAAATACTGCGTATATTTGTGATACATATTCCCATGAAGTATTAGTAGGAGAAGAGTATCTGGAAGATAGGCTAATAATTCAAATAAACTTTACTTATGGATTAGGGAAAGATGAAAAATCTTTAAGAATATATAAGTTGATGGATGAAGAAATGCATGAATATGTAAGTAATCTTCTGATTTACGAATTTAATATGGATTATTATGAAAAAGTATGGTATTCTAAAGATGAAAGAAAGATAGAAGAGTATAAATATATAATAATGCAGAACTTGAAATTAGAAGATTTAGAAAAGCTATCTAAAAAAGATAAGGTGGTGGATAAGTTCATGTCAGAGTTAGAAAGAGTAAATGAAAATCCAAAATTTAGAGAATATATGAGTGCCGAAGAAGATAATAGAAAAATAGAAAATACAATGAAAAGATTTTGGAAGGAAGAAGCACGACAAGAAGGACTTGAAGAAGGAAGAAAAGAAGGAAGAAAAGAAGGAATAAAAAAAGGAAGAGAAGAAGGAAGAGAAGAAGCTAGATTGGACGCAGCTACTAATCTTATAAAGAACGGTGTATCACTTGAAGTTATTTCTAAATCTTTAGGTATTTCTATTGAAGAGTTAAAAAAGATAAAGTTAAATTAATAACTTTATTTTTTTTATTAATTAATTTATAATTATATATGATAGGTGATTATATGAAAAAGAATAAAAAACATGGGTTTACTTTAGTTGAATTAATTTGTGCTATCATTATACTTGGATTATTAATAACTATGTCTATAATCGCAGTTAATAATACAATAGAAAAATCTAGGGTAGATAATAAATTAACTCAGGAAAAACTACTTATTAAAGCATGTGAATCATATATATTTGATAATAAAGATAAAGCGCCTAAAGCTATAGGAGATAGTGTTAATATATCTTTAAAGTCTTTAAAAGATAAACATTATTTAACTGAAGATATTAAAAATTCTAATAATGAAAGTTGTATGATTAATTCCTATATTAGAGTATATAAATTAAATAATAGGGAATATACATATTTACCATATTTATATTGTGGTAAAGATAATGTAAATGGAATAGAAGAAATTCCTAGTCCTAGTGTTAAAATATTATATATAGATGGTAATGATGAAAATAATAATAATTTAATATTTAATAATATTAATGAGAGTAGAATTTATATAGAAATAAACGGTGGAGAAGACACGTTTGGTAGAAAGATAGAAATTGATACTTATGAAATTACTATTTCTATGAGAACTAAGACTAATACTGATTTAGTAGAATATTATTCTTCAGGGGTAATAAACGCTAATAAAAGATATACATATACATTAGATAATAAAATAAATAATTATGTAAACGCAACTGATGCCACTAGTATTAGTGTAACTGTAAGAAGTGTTAATACATTAGGTGGAATAAATGAAGTTACTTCAATAGCTCAAGCTAATATAAATAATGGAAACTAATATTTAATTAGTTTCTTTTTTTTGATATAATAATTTTGGTGAAGTATATGAATAAATCTAAATTAATAATTTGTCCTAATGAAGAAAAAATGAAGATACTTTTATCTCTTAATAAAGATAGTAGTTTTTCTCCTATTAAATTTATGACTAAAAAAGAATATATGGATAATTATTATTTTTCATATGATGATAATACTATATATTATTTAATGAATAAATATGATTTTAATATAGATGTATGTAGAGTATATTTAAATAATTTATATGTAATAGATATTGATAAAGAATATAAAAGTGAAAAGTTAGAATTTTTAAAAAAATTAAAAATAGAACTTATAGATAATAAATTACTATATTTTAATAATGGATTTAGAGAATATTTAAAAAATAAAGAAATAGAAGTTAGAAATTATTATGATTTAGATTTGTATGAAGAAGAGGCTTTGAATTATAAAAGCATTATTAATTCTAATATTATAAATAGTCCTGTATATGAATTTAATACTATGGAGGATGAAGTTAGTTTTGTTTGTACTAAAATAATTGAATTAATAAATAATGGGGTAGATATAAATAATATCTGTTTATGTAATGTTAATGATAATTATTATTACACATTAAAAAGAATATTTAGTTATTATAATATTCCTATTAATATACCATTTAAAAATAGTATCTATTCTACCAAAGTAATTAGAGATTATTTAGATACAGGAGTTATTGATTTAGAAGATTTAAATAAATATAGTATTAATAAAAAATTAGTTAATTTGATTAGCGATAGTGATCTAAATGATCCTATAAGCAAAAAGATATTAATTAGTAATTTAAAAAATACTTATATATCTAATACTAAATATAATAATGCAGTTAATATTAAGGATTTAAAAAATGAAGAGTTTAGTGATTTAGAATATGTATTTGTATTGGGATTTAATCAGGATATATTACCTAAAAATTATAAAGATACAGAATATATTAGTGATAAAGAGAAAAATGAAGTATCGATGTATAAAATAGATTATTTAAATAGAAGAGAAAAAGAAGTTATAGTATCTTTATTATCTAATATTAAGAATTTATTTTTATCTTATAAATTAACTAGTCCATTTGAATCTTTTTATAGATCTAGTTTAATTGATGAATTAAATTTAAAAATAATTAGTGATTATAAAAATGATTATAAGTATTCTAATTTTTATAATAAATTAAAGTTAGGAGATATGCTTGATAAGTATAATTTGTATGGAGAAAAAAATGAATATTTAACTAAATTATATAATACTTATAAAATACCTTATAATACTTATAGTAATGATTATACTGGTATTAATAATGATACTTATTTAACTAATTTAAGTTATCCTTTAATGGTTAGTTATACATCACTTAATAGTTATAATGAATGTAAGTTTAAGTATTATATACAAAAAGTATTAAAATTAGATGAATATGAAAGTACTTTTTCTGCGTTTATTGGTAGTTTATATCATGAAATATTATCTTTCTATAGAAATCCTAATTTTGATTTTGAAAAAGAATTTAATAATTATTTAGAAAAAAGAGAATTTTCTTTAAAAGAAAAATTATTATTAGTTAGAATAAAAAAAGATTTAATTAAGTTTATTGACGTATTAAAAAGTCAAAATGAATTTACTTTATATAAAGATGAGTTATATGAGAAAAAAGTAGAGATAGATTTAGGTAAAAAAGTATCAGTTAAATTTATTGGTTTTATTGATAAAATTATGTATTTAAAAAATATAGAGGATACATATTTCTCTATAGTAGATTATAAAACAGGTACTATAGATACTCATATAGAGCCTATGAAATATGGTCTTCATATGCAACTTCCAGTTTATTTATACTTAATTCATTATGGAAGAATTTTTACTAATCCTATATTTACTGGAATATATTATCAAAATATATTATTCAATTATCCAACTTTTGATGGAAAATTAGATAAAACATTAAAAGATAGATATTTATTAAAAGGATATAGTACGGATGAAGTTAATACTTTAGAGAAGTTTGATATTACATATAGAGATAGTGAATTAATAAAATCTATGAAATATAGTGATGAAAAAGGATTTAGTAGATATACTAAGTTAATAGATAATGATACTATGTATAATCTAATTAAATTTACTAAGAATAAAATAGAAGAAGGAGTAGATTCTATATTAGAAAGTGATTTTTCTATAAATCCTAAAGTATATGATAAAGAGAATATTTCATGTAAATTTTGTAAGTTTAAAGATTTATGTTTTATGAAGGATAAAGATATTAAATATCTAGAAAAAGTAGATAATTTAGATTTTCTTGGAGGTGAAGAATAATGGCATGGACAGATGAACAACTACAAGCAATTAACCTTGAAGGAAAAAATATTATAGTATCAGCTGGTGCTGGTTCAGGTAAAACTGCCGTATTAACTGAGAGAGTAAAAAGAAAATTATTAGATGGAATTCATATTAATAATTTATTAGTACTTACATTTACTAATGCAGCAGCTCGTGAGATGAAAGATAGAATTAGAAAAGCTATTTTTAATACACCTAGTTTAAAAGAAGAAGCTAATTTAATAGATGGAGCTTATATTACTACGTTTGATTCATTTTCTTTATCAGTAGTTAAAAAATATCATACTAAACTTAATATTACTAATAATATTAAAATAACAGATCAAATAGTTATTGATATTAAAACTAAAGAAATATTAAATGATATATTTGATGAATATTATTTAACACCAACTAGTAATTTTACTAAGTTAATTAATGATTTTTGTTTAAAAGATGATGAAGAATTAAAAGGTTATATATTAAATTTATATAATAAAATATCTTTAAAATATGATAAGACTAAATATTTAGATGAATATTTTGATAATATTAATGTTGATGATTTTGTATCTGATTATATTAAATTAATAAAAGATAAGCAAAAAACTTTAATTGAATTAGTAAAGAGTCTTACTAATTATTTTGAAAATGATTATATTATAAAAATAGAAGATTGTCTTAGTAAATTAATTAATGCTAATACATATGAAGATATATTAAATTCATTTGATTATGATAAGTCACCTACAGTACCTAGAGGTAGCAGTGAAGAAGCTAAAAAATTAAAAGCTAATATATTTGAGGTAGCTAATGAAATAAAAGAATTATGTATATATGAAAACATTGATTCTATGAAGAAAGAGATTCTAAATACAAAAGATAATACATTAGTAATAGTTGAGATATTAAAGAAATTAGATAAAAGATTAGAAGAATATAAATATAGTGAAGAAGTATTTAATTTTAATGATATTGCAAGACTTGCTATTAAATTAGTTGATGAGTATGAAGATGTTAGAAATGAATTAAAAGAATCATTCCAAGAAATATTAGTTGATGAGTATCAAGATACGTCTGACCTTCAAGAATTGTTTATTAGTTTGATTTCCAATAATAATGTTTACATGGTTGGAGATATAAAACAATCAATATATAGATTTAGAAATGCTAATCCATATATATTTAAAAATAAATATGATTTATATAGTAATACTTCTCTAGGTGAAAAAATTGATTTATTAAAGAATTTTAGATCACGTAATGAAGTATTAGAAGGTATAAATATGTTATTTGATTTATTTATGGATGAGACTTATGGAGGGGCAGATTATAGAAAAACTCATAGAATGGTATTTGGTAATAATAGGTATACTGAATTAGATACTATTGATAATTATGATTTAGAAATACTTACTTATGATTTAGAAAAATTATCTAAATTAAATAAAAATGAAGAAGAAATATTTATAATAGGTAATGATATTAAAAATAAAATAAATAATCATTATAAGATATTTGATAAAGATAAAAATATATTAAGAGATTGTACTTATAATGATTTTGTAATATTACTTGATAAGAGTAGAGATTTTACTTTATATAAAAAGATATTTGAATATTTAGGAATACCTTTAAATATAGTAAAAGAAGAATCTTTAAATAAAGATGATGATATTTTAGTAATTAGAAATTTACTTAGATTATTAATATGTATAAAAGAAGAAAGATTTGATTTAGAATTTATTTATACTTATATATCTATTTGTAGAAGTTATTTGTATAGATTAAGTGATGAAGAAATATATGATATATATGTTAATGATAAATATAAAGAAACAGATTTATATAAAAAGTGTTTAGAATTGATTTCTAATATGGATATAATGAATTTAAGTAGTTATTTAGATTATGTATTAGATGAATTTAATTATGAGGAAAAATTACTTACTATTAATAATATAAATAGTTATATTGTAAGACGTGAATACTTATATAATTTAGCTAAGAATTATGAAGATAGTGGTAATACTATATATGACTTTGTAGATTATTTAAATGAAATATTTGAGAATGATTATGAATTAAAATTTAATACTAATAGTAGTGATTCTAATAGTGTTAGAATTATGACTATTCATAAATCTAAAGGATTAGAGTTTCCTATCTGTTATTTTGCAGGATTTAGTAATAGATTTAATTTATCTGAGTTAAGAGAAAAAATATTATTTGATAATAAATATGGAATAGTTTTACCATATGTTAATGAATATTATAAAGATACAATACTTAAGACATTAATAAAGAAAAATACTAGAAGAGAAGAAATAAGTGAAAAGATAAGACTTTTATATGTAGCACTTACTAGAGCTAGAGAAAAAATGATTATAGTAATTCCTAAAATAGAAGAAGAGATGGAAGTTTTTGATATGGTAGATGAAATGGTAAGAGAAAAATATAATTCATTTTTATCTATTATACAAAGTGTTTATTCTAAGTTTTTAAAGTATACTAAAGAAGTAGAAATTATAGGAGATAGATCTTATCAAAATACTACTTCAAATGAAATAAGACTAGATTCTAGTGATGAGAAGATTATTGTAAATGAGATTAATATAGATACTAATATACTTGAAGAGGTTCATTATTCTAAAGATAAATTAAGATTAATTAGTAAGGAAGAAAAAGATATAATGGATTTTGGTAGTAGGGTACATGAAATATTAGAGTTAATTGATTTTAATAATTATAATTTAGACTTATTTGATGTAGATGATTCTATAAAAAATAAGATTAATAATTTTGTTCATAGTGATTTTATGAAAGATAAATTAAATCTTAATATGTATAAAGAATATGAATTCTTATATTATGAAGATAATACATTATCTCATGGAATTATAGATTTATTATTAGAAGATAATGATAAAATGATAATTGTTGATTATAAATTAAAGAATATAGATGATGAAGCTTATGATAAGCAATTAAATGGATATAGGAAGTTTATTGAGAATAAAACTAATAAAAAGACATATTGTTATTTATATTCAATACTTGATGAAAGGGTTAGAGAAGTATGAAAATATGTTTTATATGTTTAGGTAATATATGTAGAAGTCCAATGGCTGAGTTTATCATGAAAGATAAAGTAAAGAAATTAGGATTAACTGATAAATTCCATATAGAATCACGAGCTACTTCATATGAAGAAGAAGGTAATGATATGTATCCTAAAGCTAAAAGAATGTTAGAAGAAAAAGGTATACCTTATACTAGACATTATGCTAAAAGAGTAGAAGAATCTGATTATGATAAATTTGATTTATTTATATGTATGGAAGATGCTAATATTAGAAATTTAAAGTATATTTTTGAAGATTATGATAAAAAGGTAATTAAATTATTAGATAAAGATATTGCTGATCCATGGTATACAGGTAATTTTATAAATACTTATAATGATTTATGTGAAGGTATTGATTTATTAATAAAAAATATGTAAAAGAAATGTAAATTAACAAATAATTTACATTTTTTAATTTTTAATAATTTTATATTTTGATATACTAATAATAGGTGAAGAATATGAATAGAAAGAAAAAAAATAGAGTATTTTTATTACTAATATTATTATTAGGAATAAGTGTAGGTTTTGCAGCACTAGCTACTACATTAAAAATAAATGGTAGTGCAAGTATTACTAAAAATAATTGGAATATCTACTGGGATAATATATCTAATCAAAAAGGAGTTACTCCAACAGTATCTGAAATAGTAGATGAGGATACAACTCATAAGAAAAATATAGTAAACTTTGAAGTAACTTTCGATCAACCAGGAGATTATTATGAGTTTGAAGTAGATGCAGTAAATGCAGGAACAATTGATGCTGAAGTATTAAGTATAGAAAAGAAATATAATGATACAGTAATACCAGCAAGTGGAACTTCACCACTTCCAAGTTATTTAAAATATGAAGTAACATATGCGGATGGTAGTGAAATCAGTATTGGAAATAGTTTAGCAAAAGCACCTAATCCAACAGCAACACCACCAGTATATACAACAAAGACATACAAAGTAAGAGTAGAATATGATAAAGATGCAGTAACAAGTGCAGATTTAGATGCAATTGATGACGAAGGAGATACTCATACATTTAGTTTTAAAGTAGATTATGGACAAGCAAGTTCTTCTACAGTACCAGCACCAGTAGCATTTGCAACTGATTCATGGGAAACAATCGCTAGTGTTGGAGCATTAGCTGATCCAACAACAGGACCATATCAAGTAGGAGATACTAAAACAATTGAGATGGATTTAGATGATGATGGAACAAATGAGACATATAATTTACGAATAGCAAATCTATCAAAACCAAGTGAATGTTCTGGGGAAGGATTTTCACAAACAGCATGTAGTTTAGTAATAGAATTTGCTGATGTTATTACAACACGTAGAATGAATCCTTATGATTCTACAAGTTCACAAACAGATGGATTAGATAGTGCTGGTGGATGGAAATACTCTGATATGAGATCTTATTTAAATGGAACTGTTTATGCATATGAAAATATTGATTATACAGGTAATGGTATAATTGATAAATTACCTGCAGATTTAAAATCAGCAATAATAGATACTCAAGTAGTATCAGGACATAATCAAGATGATTCAAGTAACTTTGATACAACAGATAAATTATATTTATTTGATTCTAAAGAAATATATGGAGATAGTTTTACATATCAATATAATACGGCTATAGATAGTGAAAGACAACTTGATTATTATAAATTAAAGGGAGTAACTACATCTAATTACTCTGAAGTTATGAAACAGTATAATGGTTCAGTTATGCCTTGGTGGCTTCGTTCTGCAGCTGCTAATTATGATTACCGTTTCTTTGATATATATCCTGGTGAAAGCACTCATTCACAATCTTCCGATACTTTATTTGGAGTAAGCCCTGCATTTAGATTAGGTTAAGAAAGCAATATGCTTTCTTTTTTATTGAAATATTTTATGTTTTATGGTATAATATAGGACATTATTTAAAGGGGGATTATTATGAGTATCAATTTTAATAATATGGAAGATATGAGTGTAGAGGAAGTTATAAGTTTTCTTGATTTAAAGAGAAAACAAGCTGATATGAAGCGTGAAGAAATCAAAAAACTTAAAAGCGCTATTGAATCTACTAAAATTAATATAACTGAGTCATTTGAAGAGGTTTTAGAGAAAGAAGAAATTATTGATAATGATGAAGATAAGGATTTTGAAAAAGAAGTTGAATATTATTTAGCTGAATTTCTTAATTTACATTCTTATGATAAGGAATCTATAGAGGATGTTTTACCTTCACGTAATAATTATAATTATGAAAAAATCATATTACGTATTATGGCTGAAGTTACTCATGATATTAAAGATATAAAAGAAATTATTATTACTGATAGTAATAGTATGGAAAAATCTGAATTAGAAGAATATAAGACTGAATTATTAGGTTCTATAGAAAAAAGAAATTTATTAAAGGATATATTATTTACTAAAATAGATGAAGAAGAAGATCAAGTAGATAAAAGTAATAAACTTATTTTTATGCCTATTAAGGGTAGTGATAAAATACGTATATTTGATGAATTAAAAGATATTCCTCAAGAAGAGTGTGAAGGATTTATTGAGTTATTTGAATCTATTAAGAATGGTACTTTTAAAAATATTCGTAGATTCGTTAATAATGAAGCTTTAAATGGTGCTTTAGAGGTTAAAGGATATCAAGTACGTATATTATTTCAAAGATTATCTAGTGACTGTTATGTTATTATTTCTATGTTTATTAAGAAAACTCAAAATGATAGTGGTTATCGTAATGCAATTAAAAATAAATATGCTGAGTTTAAAAACATTGAAAAGAGTTTAAAAGAAAGTATTAAAGATCCTTTATTTATTAAAAAGAATAAAGAAATAGAAGATGAAGTGTTTAAGATATTAAATAATAATAAAATAGAAGATAAGGGGGATATTAAATAATGACAAAGCAAGAATTAGTAGATGAATGTAATAGAAGAATAAATAAATTATCAAATACGTTAGAAAATCCTCCCGTTGAATATTTATTTTATAATGATTTCATAAAAAAATATAATTATAAAGCAATTTCTGGTTTATTAAAAATACCATATGTAGATTTTGCTGCTGCTTTATTATATCCATCAGTAGAAGAAAAAACTATAAATGAGATATTAGATGATAGTATAAATTTTTCTAATATTCTTGAAGAATTAAATAGTGATGAATTAAAAACTATGAATCAAATATTTAGAGGTTTTATCCATATGGATAAAACAGAAGTTTTAGAAGAAATATTCAGTGATACTAATGCAAGAAGAGCTATTAAAGAATATAAAGAATATTTAACTGATAGTAGAATGGATGAAGAAGAACAAGAATTATTAGATGGTATTCATGAGGTTATGAATAAATTAATTATAAATAATAGAAAATATGGATGGGATGTATTATCTTTAATATATTATTATAAAACTGATATAGTTACTGCTAGTAATATTATTTCTCTTATATGTGCTTTTAAATATATTAAAGAAGGTAAAGAAGAGAATCTTGATTTTAATTCAAAAGAATTTAAAGAAAAATATAATACTAAAGATATGCTGTATATATGTAGTAGTATTACTGAATGTAGACGTCATATTAATGAGGAATATAGAAAAGTTGAATCTAACTTAAGACATAGACTTAATATTTATAAAAAATTCTTAAAGGATATGGATAATGCTTTTGAAAGTGAAGAAATTAAAAATTATGAAGCTATTATTCATGATTTAGAAGATGATAACTTAAAACTTGAATTTTTAAAATTAGTATATCAACATAATAAATTAAAATATGATGAAATAGATGCAGTACATGAAGAATTAACAAAGAATTCATTGGTTAATTATTTAACTGTATTAAGAAGTAATGGTATAAAGAAAGATGATGTTGATTTAAATAAGATAATTAGAAATTCTTGTGATGATTTAGATAAAATGATTAAAATACTTAATGGTATTGTAGGAGATAAAAAACAAGTTATTAAGATAATTGAATTTAGTGATTATCCTACAGTATTATATTTTAAAGAATTAAAAACTAAAAATATTTTAAGTAGTAATGCTTTTATTAAATATCCTAGTATATTTGATTCTAATAGTGAATATAGAAAGATATTAGATATGAATATTGGTGTTATTAATAAGTATAAAGTTGATTATACTTTATTTACTAAAAATCCTAGTATATTAATAGAAAATGATAGATTAGATATTAATTTAGGAATACTTGATAGTTATAAGTTATTAGATAATTTAAAATATGCTAAGAAATTTTCATTTTTAATGAGAGATAATTTATATGAAATATTAGATAAGATAATTGAATTAGGATATGAAAGTATATTAGTAGAAGATATGGATTTATTAAATGAAGATAATTGGGATAGAATTTATGTATTAAAATCTATGGGAATAAAACCAGTTGATAAAAAAGAATTAATTAAATATTTAAGAGATGATAAATTCTTTATCTCATCTGATAGATTAGATATATATATAGAAGATACTTCTAAATATCATAGTGATTTAAATGATATATATGATGTTAATATAGATAGTATTATTAAAGATAATGAAATTACTTCTAGATCTTTATGTTTTAATGGGGTAATTATATCTAAAAATAGGGTATTAAGAAATATTAATTCTACTACTAATAATATTAATGATTTATATAAAGCAATATTAAATAATAGTATTTTAAATATGGAAGAGGTAGAAAGTATTAAATCTAGTTTAAGTAATAAGGTATATAAATTAGATAAATAGTTTGATTTTGTTGACATATAAAAGTTTAAATGTTATAATCTATATGTTTGACGCCTCATGCTCAAACCGCATTGAATAGGTAAAAACACTTAGTGTACCTTAAGAGCGAGTCTTAGTTTAAAAAAAGGAGGTATTATATGAACGCTGTTGTTAAAGTTGGTGGAAAGCAATACTATGTTACAGAAGGTAGTGAAATTTTTGTAGAAAAATTAAACTGTGAAGCTGGAGATGTAGTTACTTTCGATCAAGTATTAATGCTTGATTCTAAAGTTGGAAATCCTTACCTTACAAATGTTACTGTTCAAGGTGAAGTTTTAAAGAATGGTAAAGCTAAGAAGATTAAAATCTTCAAATATAAGAGTAAAGATAGATCTAACCGTGTAACTCAAGGACATAGACAACCTTATACTAAAATTAAAATTACTAAAATTAATGGATAATTATGATTAAAGTAGAAGTTGTTAGAGAAAATAATTTATATAAAAAAGTTTCTATATTAGGTCATGCTATGTATGACGAATATGGTAAAGATATAGTATGTAGTGCAGCTAGTAGTATAGTTACTACTACAATCAATGGTTGTGTTGCACTAGATAAGGATAGTCTAAATTATGAAGTTAATAAAGAAGGTTTATTTATTACTAATATAAGTAATGATAATACTATTCAAATATTAATTAATAATATGGTTAGTCTTTTAAAAGAGTTGGAAAATGATTATCCAACAAATATTAAAGTTATGTAAGGAGGAGAATTATGAAGTTTTTAAAATTAGATATTCAATTATTTGCTCACCATAAAGGGCAAGGATCAACATCTAATGGTCGTGATTCTGCAGGACGTAGACTTGGAGCTAAAGCAGCTGATGGTGAATTCGTAACAGCTGGTTCAATTATATATCGTCAAAGAGGTACTAAGGTATTCCCTGGTACTAATACAAGACGTGGTAATGATGATTCTATTTATACTACAGTAGATGGAATTGTTAAATTTGAACGTTTAGGAAGAGATAAGAAACAAGCTAGTGTATATCCAGTAGCAGAATAATAAATTAAAGAGCCATTGAGCTCTTTTTTTGATATAATAAGTTTGGAGGGGATAAAATGTTTGTAGATGAAGTAGAAATAAAAGTAGAAGCTGGTAAAGGTGGAGATGGCTGTACTGCTTTTCGTCGTGAGAAATATGTAGAAATGGGTGGACCATATGGTGGTAATGGTGGCCATGGTGGAGATATTATATTTAAAGTAGATGAAGGACTTTCCACACTTTTAGATTTAAGATATCAAAAGACATTAAAAGCCCCAAACGGAGAAAATGGTAGAGGTAAAAATCAACATGGTAAGGGAGCAGATGCTTTAGTTGTAAAAGTACCTCTTGGAACAGTAGTTACTGACTTGGACACAGGACTTATAATTGCTGATTTATCTCATAAAGATCAAGAAGAAATAATAGCTAAAGGTGGTAGAGGTGGAAGAGGTAACACAGCATTTAAAACTCAAACTAATACAGCACCTAATTTTTCTGAAAACGGAGAAGAAGGAGAACATAAAACATTAAAAGTTGAAGTTAAAATGTTAGCTGACGTTGGACTTGTTGGATTACCTAGTGTTGGTAAATCTACAATAATTAGTTGTGTTTCTAAATCTAAACCTAAAATAGCTGCTTATCACTTTACTACATTAAACCCAAATTTAGGAGTAGTTAGAAGTAGTGATGGTAGAAGCTTTGTAATGGCTGACCTTCCAGGGCTTATAGAAGGTGCTAGTGAAGGTGAAGGTTTAGGAGATAAATTCTTAAGACATATTGAAAGAACAAAAGTAATAGCTCATGTTGTTGATATGGCTGGTAGTGAAAATAGAGACCCTTATGAAGACTTTATTTTAATAAATAAGGAACTTGAAGCTTTCAATGAAAAATTAATGAAAAAACCAATGATTGTTATAGCTAATAAGATGGATTTACCAGAAGCTAAAGATAATTTAGTTAAATTTAAAAAGAAATGTGATTTACCAATATATGAAGTTAGTGCTGCTATGAATCAAGGATTACAAGTAGTAGTAGATAAATTAGCTGATACTTTAGATAGTATACCTGATAATCCATTATATGATGAATCACAAATTGAAAGTCATATTTTATATAAATTTAAGAAGGAAGAACCATTTACTATTACAAAAGAAGATGATGTATGGGTAATAAGTGGTAAAGAAGTAGAGAAAATATTTAAAATGACTAAGTTTACTAGTGATGAAGCTATTTATAGATTTGCTAAGAAATTAAGAAGAATGGGTATTGATCAAAAATTACAAGAGTTAGGTGCGCAAGAAGGAGATCAAGTTAGAATATTAGATTTCTATTTTGATTATAAAGATTAATCTTTACTTTTGTGTTTATTTGAAATATAATCATTAGAAAAAGGAGACGTATAGATGAATGCTGCTGAGAGAAGTAGTGTAGTAATCAATTATTTATTAGAAAATAGAGATGTATTTAGTGATACAGATATTAATATAATACTTTCTAATATGAATATTGAGGATACTTTATATAGTATTCCTAATGTAGTACTACAATTATATGATGAATTAGGTATTCTACCGGATGAGATTAATTCGTATAAAGCCTTTTCAAAATTAATTAATGAACAATTTAATATTAAAGATAAAAATGTAGTAGAAATAGGTGGAGGAGTTATACCTAGACTTGCTAAAAGACTTTCTCTTATGCAAGATAGAGGAACAGTTGTTGTATATGATCCAAACATTTATTTAAATAAAGCATATTATCCAAATTTAAAATTAATTAAAAGAAAATTTTTCCCAATAACTAATGTTGATATGGCTGATGTATTAGTAGGATTATTACCTTGTGGTTCTAGTTCTTCAATTATAAAATCAGCAATAAAACATAATAAAGATTTTATGATTGCATTATGTGATAGTTGTAATTATTTGGAATATTTTGATGGGTATGAACAAGATCCTGATTGGCCAAATAATTTTATAAATCAAGCAGCTTATGCTGTAGAAGAGAATAATATGGGTAAATTAAAAGTTAAACGTTTAAGAGAAGTTGGACTACAATATCCAATTATATATAATGACAGAGGGTAAGGTGTTTTTATGAATTTTAATAAGCTATTTTATACATTAAGAACAAAAAAGATAATTAGTAGAAATAAATTATATGAATTTGGAGCAGATGATTATTATATACAAGATATGATTGATAATAAAATATTTACTCAAGTAGATGATGATAATTATAAAATAGATAGTGTAGATGAATTATATTATTATGGTAAATATTTATTAGAGAAAAAGCGCTATAATGAAGCTAATAGTATATTTATATGCTGTTATATGACTGATCCTAATAATTTTAATGCTAATTTTCAATTATTTTATCGAAGCTTGATGCAAAAGAAAAAAGATAATATATTTAAACATTTTGATGTTGTATATAATTATTTATGTGAAAATAATTATGAGGCAGATGCTAATTATTATTTATATTTACTTGGTACTTTGTATGGAGTTCCTGCAAAATATAGAGAAAAATTTAATGATTTAGAAGAAAAAGATATTTTACTTGATGAGGTAGATGGCTTTTCAATTTATGAAAATACTTTTAGAAAAGAAGTGTTTGATAATTCATATTATAAAGTAAATACTATGTTTGATGAGAGATTTGAATATGAAGATAAAAATGATATGCTTCTTAAAGATATGGTAGAAAAAGAACTTATATTAAAATGGTTAGTTAAAAATAGAAATTTTAATAAAATGCTTCTTTCATATATACATGAAGATAAAATAAACGAAACAAAGAGTTTATTGGATAGAGAAGATGAGAATAGATTTTTATCTACTACTAATACTTATTTATTAAAATTAATTAATAGTTATATAACAATAAGAGATACTTCAGTTATTCCTAGTATTAAATATGAAGGTGATGATGTTTTTGACGCTATTAATGGTAATAACTTTAAATTAGCTATTAAACTAGTAGAAAAATATATGGATGAACATAATATCGAAAAAGATAGTTATTTATTAATTATGTTAAAAAGAATTGATTCTTTAATTGAAAGAAAAAAGGTTGAATTAAATTCATTTGAAACAAAAAAAGTAAAATCTACTAATATTAATATAGATGTATTAATAGAAGCAGTAGAAGAAATGAGAAATAGGAAAAAAGATTCTTTATCAATTAAAGAAAAACAATCATTAGATTCTAAGATTAGACAATTACGTAATGGTAGAAGTGCATTTTTATTAGATCCTATGCCTAAAGAAAAAAGAGATTTAATACACGAATATATATCTACAGTAGATGATGTTGCATCATTTAATATAGGAAAAGATGATGAAAGAAGAGTAGTTTTAAGATATAAACCTTATGTAGAAGAATATGTTAGTATAATGGATACTGCTATGGAGGCTAAAAGATTATATAGAAAAGGACAATATAAAGAAGCAGCGGAATGCTATGAATTATTATTAAAAATAGGTAAACCTAGAGATATAACTTATGGAGCATATGGTTTAGTTTTATTAAAATTACATAGAAAAAATGAAGCATTAGATTATTTAAAAATAGCTACTATTTTAAGTAAAGATGATAATGGTAAAGTAGATTATACTGATTTAATTGAAAGTATTGAATATCCTTCAGATAAAGAAAATAAAAAACCTAAAGTAGTTATCGGTGAAGATGAATTTACTGATACTAATAAAACTAATTTAGATGATGAATTATTAAATGATTTAATAGGATTAACTAGTGAAGGAGAAATATCTTTAATAGATGCTTGTAAAAAATTAAATCTAAGTGAAGAAGATACTAATTATATTAAATTATTATATGCTAGAGATTGTTATTATTTAGATAAAAATAATGAAGGAGATTTATACTTTAAACAAGTAGAAAAAAGTAAAGCTAAAGATAAAAGAGTAAAAGATTTATATAAAGAAATATTAGTTAATAAGAAGTATTATCATAATAGATTAGATTCTTGTAAAGATCAATTAATATTTATTAAAAAATAAAAAGAAAATTATTTGTATTTTCTTTTTTTTTATTATATAATTGGTATAGAGTAGAGAAGGTGTTTTATGAGAGATATAAAATTTTTAGAAGAAAAAGGTGTAGATATAAATAAAAGTTTAGAATTATTTGGAGATATAAATACCTATAATGAAACTATAGGTGAATTTTTAGTTGGTATTCATAATAAAATAAATGAACTTATTAAATTTATGAATAATAAAGATTTAGCCAATTATGCAATATATGTACATTCTCTAAAAAGTGATGCTAAATATTTTGGATTTACAAAGTTAGCTGATATGGCTTATGAACATGAGATGAAAAGTAAAGCTGGAGATTTATATTATGTAACTAGTCATATCAATGATTTAATAAAAGAAACTAATAATACAATTATATTAATTCAAGAATATATGAATGGTAATGAGGCTACTGAAGAAGTGAAAGAAGAAGTAGTTGAAGCACCTGGTGAAGTATATGATAAAAAGACAATACTTGTTGTAGATGATTCTAGTATTATTAGAAACTTTGTTAAACGTATATTTAGTGATACTTATAATGTAGGTGCTGCTGAAAATGGGGAAGAAGCTATCAATATTATTAAGGCTAATAAAGATAATGATTTTATTGAGGCAATTTTATTAGATTTAAATATGCCTAAAGTAGATGGTTTTGCAGTACTTGATTATATGAAAGAAAATGATTTATTAAAGAAGATGCCTGTTTCAATTATTTCAGGTGATTCTTCTAAGGAAACAATAGATAGAGCGTTTACATATCAAATAGTTGATATGTTAGAAAAACCATTTAATGATCAAACTGTAAAAATGGTAATTGAAAAAACTTTGTTTTATAAAGAAATGAAATAAAAGTATAAGGATGATTTTATGGCTAAGAAACAGCATAAATGGAAATATCAAATAAATATAAAGAAAAAAGTCTTAGTATTAATAATACTAGGAGTTTTTCTATTTGTTGGACTTGGCTATGCAATATTAGAAAGTAATTTAAATATTTTTGGGACATTAGAGGTATCTAAATATGATAATGATAAGACACTTTATGGTGTAATTAAAAAAGAAATGTTAAAAGGTGGTTATGCAGTTAAGTTTGAAGGAGCACATCAAGATTCAATAGATGCTTCTAAATCGGTCGATGATATATATCATTTTTATGCTGATACTGGTTCTAAGGGGCAGGAAGTATTAAATAAGAATAATGTAGTATTTGCTAATCAATGTTGGCAAATGTATAGAACAACAGATACTGGTGGTGTAAGACTTTTATATAATGGAAAACCGGAAGAAATAGAAATAGATGGCGAAGTTAGATTAAATTGTGGTAATACAAGAAATTATTATCAATTAGGTGAAATAGAAACTACAGTTAGTTTGAATCAAGCACATTATTATGCTAAAAATTATACAGCAAGTACCGTTGATGAAGTTACAACTTTTACTCTTATTGATGATCCTGATGATCCCGATGATTATAAGTTAATAACAGTTAATTCATCTAATGCAGCAACAACTATACCTGATATTGCCGAAAATTATCCATATGTATGTAAAAGTACTAATACAACTTCGTGTACAAATAATAATTTTTATAAAATTATTAGCCAAAATAGTGGTACAAGTGCTAATGCTTATCAAGCATCATATAGGGATACTATAGGATATAGTGCGTATAATGATAATACTAATTCTTTAGCTTATTCTGGTTATATGTATGGAGATGTATATCCATATACTGCTATTAATCCACTTACTGAACAAAGCTTAAGAACACATCAAAATTTATTTGAAAGTGCTTCACTTGGAACAACTTATTGGTATGCAAATGAAATAGATTGGAATATTACAGCTGCTAATAAGTATTCACTATTAAATGCTTATCAAGTGTCTAGCAGTGAAGAGTATCCTAATTTAGTAGGAGAATATACATTTAGAAATGCTTCACAAACTTATACTAATGCTACGGTACGCTATATCACAGCTGTTAATGGAAGTACAATGTATTATAAAGAACTAAAAAATGGAGATACTGATATTTATTTAAGAGTTTCTGATGATATAGAAGATATAGGTAACGGAGTATATGCTTTAAAAGAACCAACAACATTAGTTGATTTAAAAACATGGTATACTAATCATGCTGATTATAGAAATAAGTATACATGCGGGGATAGTTCAACTTCTTGTGCTTCTCCAAGATTTATCTCAGATACAACATATTATAGATATACTTATATGTCTGGTAACATTACAATTGCTAAAAGTGTTAATGGTGTAGAACTTCAAGATTATGTAACAATAAAACCTAATGAGTGGTTTAATGGTTATAATACAACATATGCTGATTATGTATATACATGTGGTAATACTGATACTGTATGTAATCCATCAAATTTAAAATATATAAAAAGTAAGAGTAGTACATCTTATAATTATTTGCCTAATCACTATTATGGTAAAAGTATAAAATATGAAGATAATAAATATAAATTAGTTGATTATGAAGGATTAGAAGCTTTAGATGATTTAACTGTATTATTATCACATCATTATTTTTGTTTAACACCTGGTGAGACTGAATGCTCAGAAGTTGCATATATATATTATTATTCTGGTAATGGTTATAGTTTACGTTATGTATTACTTAATGATCCTAGTATAGGTGGTATTGATGATGCAATTAATGCAATGTTAAAGAAAAACACAACAGATTCTAGTATTAAAATTAATTTAGATAAATGGTATGAAAGCCATATAAAAGATACAGAATATGAAGCAAAGATAGATGATACAATTTACTGTAATAATCGAAATATTAGTCAATATGGTGGATGGGATGCCAATGAAGGTAAAGTAGATCAAATACTTAAATTTGAGGATTATACTCCTACATCTAATATAAAATGTAAGAATGTTGAAGATAGTTTTAGTGTTTCTAATGATAAAGCTAAATTAAAATATCCAATAGCACTTATGAGTGCTTCTGAGATGAATATCCTAAGCTATGATACTGGTAGAGCTATTAGAGGAAGTGCTTCAAGTTCTTGGTATATTACTCCTAAGCAATCTAGTGAAACTAATGTTTATGGTACTTTAGGAGGTACTGGTGGTGGATATGACACTTATACTGTTAGCAGTAAGCAAGGCGTACGTCCAGCAATTTCACTTATTAAAGGTACTAAGTATTCTAGTGGAGATGGATCTATGACTAATCCTTATGTTGTAGATATGAGTAATTAAAAAGAAGAAAATTATTTCTTCTTTTTTGTTGGGATTAATTGCTTTTGTCCTTCCAGATATTTTATTGTGCCTACTGGTAAATAATATATATGATATGCTTTAAAAATTATTTTCTTTTTTTCTGATTTAATGTTTTCAAATAGTCCTATTATATTATTATTTTTATCTGTGACACAAATATCTACTCTTTGACAAAAGAAATATGTACTTATTAGTTTTGTTTTTGATATTCTTATACCATAATCTAATGGTTCTAATACGAATTTTAATGATTTAAATCTATCTTTGAATTTAATGCAGTCTTTTATTTCTAAATTTTTATTATTTACTTTTATATACATATAATCACCAAATTAATTATACTATATTTTTTAAAAAACTTTATAATTTTTTATTTATATGTTATTATATTGTTTGGAAAGAGGAGGTATATTTATGAGTGGACATTCTAAATGGGCTACAATTCATAGAAAAAAAGGATTACTTGATCAAGCTCGTGGTAAAGTATTTCAAAAATTAGCAAAAGAAATTATGGTGGCAGCTAAAGGAGGAAGCCCTGATCCAAGTCAAAATGCGGCATTAAGACTGGCAGTAGACAAAGCTAAGGCTCAAAATATGCCTAAAGATAATATTCAAAAGGCTATTGAAAAAGCAACTGGTGGTGTAGATGGTGCTAATTATGAAAATGTAAGATATGAAGGATATGGACCAAATGGTGTTGCTTTTATGGTTGATTGTTTAACTGATAATAGAAACCGTACAGCATCAATGGTTAGAAGCAGTTTTACTAAAGCCGGAGGAAACTTAGGTACTGATGGATCAGTTAGTTATATGTTTGAAAGAAAAGGTAGTATTGTAATACCAGCTGAATATGATGAAGATACTATGATGATGGTTTCACTTGATGCTGGTGCTGATGATTTTGAAAAAGTTGAAGATACTTATGTAATTACAACTAATCAAAATAGTTTTACAAGTGTTAGAGATGCATTGGAATCTAATGGAGTTAAAGAATTCTTAGAATGTGAATTAACTTATGTTCCTAATATGGAAGTTACTCTTGATGAAGAAGGAGTAGAAAAAGTTATGAAATTAGTAGATACATTAGAAGACATTGATGACGTACAAGATGTATATTATAATTTAAAAGAAGATTAATTTCTTCTTTTTTTATTTTTATGATAAAATATTATTAGGTGATAGTTATGGGTAGAAGTATTAAAGCTCCATGGATAAAATATTATGGGGATGAGAAACAACATTTAGAGTATCCTGATTTTTCAGCATACAAATTAATTGAATATACAGCTAGTAAACATTTAAATAATTATAGTTATAATTATTATGGTAATAAGAAGACTTATCATGAGTTTTTAAAACAAATAGATGAAGTAGCAAGAAGTTTAAAAGCATTGGGTGTTAAATATAAAGATGTAGTTAGTATTTGTATGCCTAATACTCCTGAAGGAATTATATCTTTTTATGCATGTAATAAGATAGGAGCTATTGCTTCTATGATTCATCCTTTGTCAGCTGAAAACGAGATTAAACATTATTTAAATATTAGTAAAAGTAGTTATTTAATTGCGATAGATTTTACTATGCCTAAAATAGAAAAAATAATTAAAAGTACTAAAGTTAAAAAAGTAATTAGTGTAGGTGTAGGAGAGAGTATGCCTCCTGTTATGAAATCATTATATGCAGCAACTAACGTTACTAAAACATTAAATAAACTTAATCCAATTAATTATTTAAATGATGATTATACTGGACTTAATAGTATGAAGATTAATTGGGGTAGTTTTTTAAAACTTGGTAAAGATTATATAAAAGAAATGGATGATAATTTTAAAGGTAAAGATATTGCTGCTATTTTATATAGTGGTGGTACTACTGGTACTCCTAAAGGAGTTAAACTTACTAATTTAAATTTGAATGCTAGTGCTATGCAAAACTTTGAACATGTTGCTTGTCTTCATGATAAAGATAAAGTATTAGCTATTATGCCAATATTCCATGGATTTGGACTTTCTGTTTGTATTCATTGTGTGCAGTACTTTGGAGGAACTAGTATATTACTTCCTCAATTTAATGCAAAAACTTTTGATAAAATAGTTAAGAAATATGAACCTAATGTATTAGTTGGAGTTCCTACTTTATTTGAAGCTATTTGTAATAATAAGAATTTTAGATTTATGAATTTAAATTATTTAACTTGTGTTATTTCAGGAGGAGATTCTTTATCTATAGAATTAAAGAAGAAGTTTGATGAATGGTTAAGTAAACATCATTCTCCAACTACTATTAGAGAAGGTTATGGACTTACAGAGTGTTGTGCAGCAAGTTGTTTTACACCACTAAATAATTATAGAGAAGGTAGTATTGGTATACCTTATCCTGATATGTATTATAAGATAGTAGAAGAAGGAACTGAAAAAGAGCTTCCATATGGAAATGAAGGAGAAATTGTTATAACTGGGCCTACTGTAATGGCTGGATATATTAATAATAAAAAAGAAACTAAACAAACATTAAAGAAACATAGAGATGGACGTATTTGGTTACATACAGGTGACTCTGGAGTTATGGACAAAGATGGGTTTGTTTACTTTAAAGGAAGACTTAAACGTATGATAATTACTTCAGGGTATTGCGTATATCCTGGAATGATAGAAAATGTAATTGATTCTCATCCTAGTGTTAAGATGAGTTGTGTTATAGGTATACCTCATCCATATAAAGTAACTGTTGCTAAAGCATTTATTGTATTAAAGAAAGATACTAAAGATAAAGAAGCAATACTTGATTCAATTAAAGGATTAGTCGAGAAAAATCTAGCAAGATTTTCTTGGCCATATGAGTATGAATTTAGAGATGAACTTCCTAAGACTTTAGTAGGTAAAGTTGCTTATAATGTATTAATTCAAGAAGAAAAGATGAAGAAGAAAGATAATAAGTTTGAAGGTAATGGAGACTTATTAGAACAAGTTATAGATGAGGCTGAAAGTGATAAATTAATAGATAAATTAAAAGTTGATAAAAAGTAGGTGTATTATGTACGATTATATAAAAGGAATTATTGTAGATATTAAGAGTAATGCAATTGTATTAGACAATAATGGCATTGGTTATTTAGTATATGTAGCTAATCCATATTCTTTTGAATTAAATAATGAAACAAAAGTATATATCTATCAACAGATAACTGAAGATAGTAATAATTTATACGGATTTAAAAGTTTAGAAGAAAAAGAGTTATTCTTAAAACTTATTAGTGTAAAAGGACTTGGTTGTAAGATGGCTCTTCCAATACTTGCTACAGGCTCAATTGAAGGAATTAAAGATGCAATAGAAAGAGAAAATATACTTTATATTAAGAAATTTCCTAAGATTGGAGATAAACTTGCTAAACAAATTATTCTTGATTTAAAAGGAAAACTTAATTATGTTGCTACAGGTAGTGTAGGTAATGAAATAGTAGAAAATGAATTAAGAGACGTATTATTGGGATTAGGTTATAAAGATAAAGAAATTAAACCTATACTTGTTAGAGTTGATAATACTTTATCTATTGAAGATCAAGTAAAAGAAGCATTAAAATTATTATTAAAATAGGAGGTTTTTATGAGTGAAGAGAGTATTATTAAAAATTATGATGTAGTTGATGATGAGACTTTAGATAATAATATTAGACCTGAAAGTATTGATGAATATATTGGACAAAATGATGTCAAAGAAAATATTAAAGTATTTGTAAAAGCTGCAAAATTAAGAGATGAAGCATTAGACCATGTTTTATTATATGGACCTCCAGGTTTAGGTAAAACAACTTTAGCTTTTATAATTGCTCATGAGATGGGGAGTAACATTAAGACTGCAAGTGGTCCTAGTATAGAAAAAGCAGGAGATTTAGCTGCTATTTTATCTTCACTTGAACCAGGTGATGTATTATTTATTGATGAAATACATAGGATGCCAAGATATATTGAAGAAATATTGTATCCTGCTATGGAAGATTTTTCTTTAGATATAATAGTTGGTAGTGAAGGTAATAGCAGAAATATTAAAATTAATTTACCTCCATTTACTTTAGTTGGTGCAACAACACGTGCTGGTGATTTATCATCTCCATTACGTGATAGATTTGGAATTATTAATAAATTAGAGTTTTATACTGTAGAAGAATTAACTGAAATAGTTAAAAGAACGGCTAGAGTATTAGGTGCTGAAATAGAAGATGAGGCTGCAGTAGAGTTAGCTAAAAGAAGTAGAGGAACTCCTAGAATTGCTAATAGATTATTTAAAAGAGTAAGAGATTTTGCTATGGTAGAAGCCGAAGGTGTAATAAATTTAGATATAACTAATAAGGCTCTTAATAGATTGAAAGTTGATAAATTTGGACTTGATAATACAGATAGAGAATTATTATTAGCTATTATTAATAAATTTAATGGAGGTCCTGTTGGTATTGATGCTATCTCATCATCTATTGGAGAAGAAGTCACTACTATTGAAGATGTATATGAGCCTTATTTACTTCAAATGGGATTATTAAAAAGAACTAGTAGAGGACGTGTTGTTACTGATAAGGCTTATGAAGTATTAGGAATAGAAAAAACAGATAAAAATACACAGACTAGTCTAGATTTAAATTAAAATATGTTGTATAATAAAAGCGCTTTTGAAAGTGCTTTTATATTGAAAGAAGGGGATATAATGACAACAAATGATTTTGATTATTATTTACCAGAAGAATTGATTGCTCAAACACCACTTGAAAAAAGAGATGAATCTAGATTATTGGTTTTAGATAAAGAAACTGGTAAGGTAGAACATAAACATTTTTATGATATAGTAGATTTATTAAATCCTGGAGATACATTAGTTTTAAATGATACTAAAGTATTACCTGCAAGACTTGTTGGTGTGAAGACTGATACTGGTGCTGTTATAGAAATACTTTTATTAAAAGATATTCAAGAAGATAATTGGGAGTGTTTAGTTAAACCTGCGAGACGTGTTAAAGTAGGTACTATTATATCTTTTGGAGATGGTAAACTAAAAGCTAAATGCATTAAAGAATTAGATGACGGGATTAGACATTTTGAATTAATTTATAATGGTATTTTATTAGAAATATTAGAAGAATTAGGTACTATGCCACTTCCACCATATATACATGAAAAACTTCAAGACCAAAATAGATATCAGACAGTATATGCGAAAGAAGTAGGAAGCGCTGCTGCTCCTACTGCTGGGTTACATTTTACTAAAGAATTATTAAAGAAAATAGAAGATAAAGGAATAGATATATGTTATGTTACTCTTCATGTTGGACTTGGGACTTTTAGACCTGTCAGTGTAGAAAATATTGAAGAACATGAAATGCATAGTGAGTTTTATACTATGAGTAAGGGTGTTGCTGATAAGTTAAATAAAGCTAAAAGTGAGGGAAGACGAATAATAGCTGTAGGAACAACTTCTACTAGAACTCTTGAGACTATTATGAGTTTATATGGTGAGTTTAGAGAATGTAATGGATGGACTAGTATATTTATATATCCTGGTTATGAATTTAAAGGAATAGACTCTCTAATCACAAACTTCCATTTACCAAAATCAACTTTAGTTATGTTAGTAAGTGCACTTGCAGGACGTGATAATATACTTAATGCATATAAGATTGCTGTAGATGAAAAATATAGATTCTTCTCATTTGGAGATGCAATGTTTATAAAGTAGGTGATATTATGAAAATTAAATATAATTTAATAAAAACTGATAAATTTTGTAAAGCTAGACTTGGTAGCCTTGAAACTAATTATGGTACAGTGGAAACACCTATGTTTATGCCAGTAGGAACTCGTGCTACTATTAAGTCTTTATCACCTGAAGAGGTTAAAGAGTGTGGTAGTGGAATAATTCTTGCTAATACTTATCATTTATGGTTAAGACCTGGTGAAGATATAGTAAATTATTGTGGTGGACTACATAAGTTTATGAATTGGAATGGACCTATTTTAACTGATAGTGGTGGTTTTCAAGTATTTAGTTTAGCTAAGAATAAAAAGAAAGATATTACTGAAGAAGGAGTTCATTTTAAAAGTCATATTGATGGGACTAAATTACTTCTTACTCCAGAAAAATCTATTGAAATACAAAATAAACTAGATAGTGACATTGCGATGAGTTTTGATGAATGTCCACCAGCTTCGGCTGACTATGGATATTTAAAAAATAGTATTGAGAGAACTCTTAGATGGGCTGAACGTGGTAAAAAAGTACATAATAATCCTAATCAAGCTTTATTTGGTATTGTACAAGGTGGACCTCATGAAGATTTAAGACGTTTTTCAGCAGAAGAAACTGTAAAACTTGATTTTGATGGTTATAGTATTGGTGGAGTTGCAAATGATGGAGAAAGTAAAGAAGATATGTATAAAGCAGTAGATTATTCTATACCATATTTGCCAGAAGATAAAGTAAGATATTTAATGGGTGTAGGTGACCCTATTGATATACTTGAATCTGTTGAACGTGGTGTAGATATATTTGACTGTGTACTACCAACTAGAATTGCTCGTCATGGTCAAGCTTTTACTCGTACTGGTAAAATACACATGAAAAATGCTAAATACATAAAAGATTTATCACCAGTAGAAGAAGGCTGTGACTGCTATTGCTGTAAGAATTATAGTAAAGCCTATGTACGCCATTTATTAAGTGTAGATGAAACATTTGGTGGTAGACTATTATCAATTCACAATATACGCTTTTTAATTAGATTAACAGAAGAGATTAGAGAAGCTATTAAAGAAGATAGATTTTTAGATTATAAAAAAGAATTTATTAATAAATATAATTCTAAATAGAGGAGTAATCCTCTTTTTTATATGTAAAAAATGGGACTATTGTTTGCTACTTGTTTTGTTTCTTTTACTTCTTTTACCTCAGTGGATGTATTCATTATTTTAGCTATATTTAACATGGTTTTTGCATTATTAATAATAGGTTTTACTTGATATATTACTGGTATTGCTTGATTGATTACTCCTAGAGTTTTACTAGTACCATCTAGTATTGATCCCCATTTAATATTTTTTAATAATGTTAGAATACTACTACTTTGACTTGGATACATATATTCACCTCTATTCTAGTATATGTAAATTAATTAAAATGTTTAAATAGGGTATTTAAAAAGTTAAATTAATGTGTTAGAATTGTATTATAGTAGGGTAAAAAGGAAGGTGAAAATATGCAAGGTAATAATAATGTTGAAGTATTACAACCACAAAATACACAACCAGTTCAACAAAATGTTTCTCCTTCAAATACAAATCAAGTAACTGCACCAGTTGAATTAGATAAAAAAGGTCGTGCTAAAAGACCTGTGATAGCATATAGATATACCATTATTAATGGTGTTGGTAAAAAGGAAAAAGGTACATTTGATGCTGAAAGTGAAAATGATGTACGTAATTTCTTGTTATCTTTAGATTATCAAGTTTTAGAAGTAAAAGAACGTTCTAAATTAGATATAGATATTGGTGGAGGTAAGTTTACTGCCAGTGATTTATCTTTCTCACTTACTCAATTATCTACATATTTAAAGGCTGGTATTCCTTTAGCTGAATCTGTTAGAATATTAGCTAAACAATCTAAAAAGCCTGGAATTAAAAAAAGTTTTTTTGAACTTGTATATCAATTACTTAAAGGTGAAAGTTTATCTGATGCGATGGATATGCAGGATAAAGTATATCCTAGATTATTAATAAATATGGTTAAAACAGCTGAGATGACTGGTGATTTACCATCTATTTTAGATGATATGGCAGAATATTATACTTCTATTGATCAAACACGTAAGCAAATGAAATCTGCAATGACATATCCGTTAGTTGTATTAGCTATAGCTATTGGTGTATTAATATTTATGCTTACTTATTTAGTACCTCAATTTAGTTCATTATTTGAGGCTAATGGAGCTACACTTCCTGCACTTACTTTAGCAGTAATGGCAGTTAGTGAATTTATTAAAGCTAATTGGGTATTAATATTATTAGTTTTAGCAGTAGTAAGTTTTGGATTATATGAAATATATACTCATTCACAAAAATTTAGACAAACTATACAAACAATGTTGATGCATATACCGGTATGTAAAGATATTATAATTTATAATGAAATAGCTAACTTTACTAAAACTTTTGCATCACTTTTAAATCATGGTGTATTTATTACTGATAGTATGGAAATACTTTCTAAGATTACAAATAATGAAGTATATAAAAGAATTATAAATAAAACTTTAGAGAATCTAGGTAAAGGAGACTCAATCTCTAGTGCATTTAAAGGAGAATGGGCAATACCAGTAGTAGCATATGAAATGATTGTTACTGGTGAGACTACTGGTCAACTTGGACAAATGATGGAAAAAGTTGCAGCACACTTCCAAATGCTTCATAAGAATGTTATTGATCAAATGAAGAGTTTAGTAGAGCCAATACTTATCTGTTTCTTGGCTGTAGTAGTTGGAATTATATTATTATCAATAATTCAACCAATGTTCTCAATTTATAGTCAAATTAAATAGGAGGTAATTATTTATGAACATTCTATATTTAATTATCTTTTTTCTTTTAGGATTATTTATGGGATCATTCTATACAGTAGTAGGATTAAGACTTCCTAAACATGAAAATTGTATTTCAGGAAGAAGTCATTGTGATCATTGTGATCATCCATTATCTTTATTAGATATGATTCCTATATTTTCATATATATTTTTAAGAGGAAAATGTCGATATTGTAAGAAGAAAATAGATAAATTATCATCTTATATGGAATTATTTACTGGTATATTATTTGCTTTAAGCTTTTATGTATTTGGATTTTCATATGAATTATTAATTGCTTTAGGAATAGTTTCAATGCTAATAATTATTTCAGTATCTGATTTAACTTATTATATTATTCCAGATGAGGTGTTAATTTTCTTTATAGGTTATTTCTTAATTATATTCGGACTTAGTAAAGGTATTATTCCTACTTTTGTTAATATATTAAGTGGTCTTATTATGTTTTGTATAATGTATACAATAATGTTATTAGGTAATTTTTTATTTAAGAAAGAATCATTGGGTGGAGGAGATATTAAATTAATGTTTGTAATTGGATTAGTAGTTTCTCCGTTACTTGGATTATTTGTAATATTCTTCGGTAGTTTATTAGCTTTACCTATTTCTTTATTAATATTATGGAAGAAGAAAACTAAGTTAATTCCTTTTGGACCATTTTTATTAATAGCATTCTTATTTATTTATTTTACTAAATTAGATACTAAGATGATTTTAGATTTATTAACTTTTAGTAGAATTTTATTTTAGGAGGGTTTATGAGAAAAAATAGAAAAAGAAATAAATATTTATTATTATTAATACTTTTATTAGGAATAAGTTTAGGATATGCACTTATTTCTACAACATTAAAAATAACTGGAACAGCAAACGTATTAAAACAAACATGGAATGTTTATTGGGATACTCCAGTAGTAACAGAAGGATCAGTTTCAACAACAGTTCCAACTAGAACTAATGATGAAGGAGATCCTGCAAATACAAAACTTGTTTGGACAGTGGACTTAGCCTTACCAGGAGATTATTATGAGTTTACAGTTGATGCAGTAAATGCAGGAACAATTGATGCGATGATCACAGGAATTAATAATACTGTAACACCAACACTACCTGAATACATAAAGTATGATGTAACATATGCTGATGGAGTAGCTATAGATGAAAATCATTTACTTGCAAAAAACACAACAGAAAAATATAAAGTAAGAGTATATTATGATGAAGCATTAGCTACAGGGGACACAATAAATGCTATACCAACTGGAGGAAACAGTTATACATTTACATTTAATGTAACATATGGACAAGCAACAAGTGATGCAGAAGAAATAGCTAAAGCTACAACATTTCAAAATGATTCATGGCCTATAATAAAAAGAGTAGTTTCTGAAAATAGAGAAGCTTATCCAGTAGGTGCAACTAAGACATTTGAAATGGATTTAGATGGTGATGGCACTAATGAAGTTTATACTTTAAGAATAGCTAATAATACAACACCTAGTGAATGTTCAAGTGAAGGTTTTTCACAAAGTGCTTGTGGAGTTGTATTAGAGTTTGCTGATGTTATTACAACACATAGATTTAATCCTTATGATAATCTTGTTACTGCTAACGGTAATGGTAACAAAGGAAGTTGGCCACATTCAGATATTAGAGCTTATTTAAATAGTACAACATATGCTTTTGAAAATATTAATTATAATAAAACAGGTCTTTATAATAAATTACCTAGTGATTTAAGAGATACTATTATTGATACTTTTGTAGTAACAGGATATGGTCAAAATGATGGAGAAAATGGAAATTATACATCTACTGATAAAATATATATACCAAGTGTAAGCGAGGTTTATTCTCCTCAAAATACTAGTAGTACTTCAGAAACAAGTCAAAGACAATTGGATTATTATGAATCTTTTGGTGTAGTAACTATGAGTAATTATGAGGCTGTTGTTAAAAATGATATATCTACAGGTACTGCTGCTCCTTGGGGACTTCGTACACCTAGTAATGTAAGTTATTCTAGTTTTTATAATGTTAATGCTATTGGTGCATGGCATAGAACTAATGGTGTTTTTGGTATAAGTCCAGCATTTAGAATAGCAGAGTAATAATTAAATTAATTCTTATGGAAACATAAGAATTTTTTTATTTGATTAGATATGTTTTTATGTTATTATATTTATGGGTGATGTATATGAGAAATAAAGTAGTTTTACCTGCTGATACATACACAGTTATTAATAAGAGTATTATTACTTCTCAAGATAAAAGAATAATAACTATGTTATATCAACCGATTATAGGTTATACTGCAGTTAGTTTATATAATACTTTACTTGATGATTTAGAAAAAACTGAAATGATGAGTGAAGATATGACTCATCATCATTTAATGAGTACTATGCAACTTAGATTAGAAGATATATTAATATCTCGTGAAAAACTAGAAGCAGTAGGTTTATTAAAAACATATATGAAGAAAGATAATATTAATCAATATGTTTATTTAATATATTCTCCTATAAGTGCTAATGAATTTTTTAATCACCCAGTACTTAATGTAGTTTTATATAATAATTTAGGTAAAAAAGAATATGAAAAAGTAAAAAATTATTTTAAAGTACCTAAAATAATATTAAAAGATTATGAAGATATAACTTGTAATTTTGATGATGTATTTACTCCAGTTAGAGGTACAGTTGAAGTTAGTGATGATATTATTACTAAAAATTCTAATAATATTAATATTAATAAAAAAATAGATTTTGATTTATTAATATCTGGTATACCTGAAAATGAAATTAGTGATAAGTGTTTTACTGATGATATTAAAGAATTAATTAATACTTTAAGTTATATATATAGTTTAGATACTTTAGATATGCAAGGATTGATTAGAAATTCTATTAATGAAAAAGGATTAATAGATAAGAGTGTATTAAGAAAAAGTTGTAGGGATTATTATAAATTTGATAATTTTGGTAATTTACCTACATTAATATATACAAAACAACCTGAATATTTAAAGAAACCTAAAGGTGATAATTCTAAATGGGCTAAGATGGTTTATGTTTTTGAAAATACATCACCTTATCAATTATTAAAGGCTAAATATAAAGGTGGTACTCCTACTGATAGGGATAAAAAGTTAATTGAAAGTTTAATGGTAGATCAAAAATTAAATCCTGGGGTAGTTAATGTATTAATTAGTTATATATTAAAAATTAATAATGAACAATTAAATAAAAGTTATGTAGAGACACTTGCTGGTCAATGGAAAAGACTTAATATAGAGACAGTTGAAGAAGCAATGAGATTTGCTGAAAAGAAACATAAAGAATTTAATAAGACTATTCATAAGAAAGATGAAGAAAAAACTGTTAAGAAAAATGTAAAAGAAGAAAAAGTTCCAGCATGGTTTAATAAAGAGCAAGAAATAGTAGAAACTACTAAAGAAGAACAAGATGAATTAGATAAAATCTTAAATGAGTTAGTGTAAAGTATCTTATTATAGATACTTTTTTTATTGCATTAATTTTATATATTGAGATATAATAAATACATAATAGGAGGCTTTATGAGAAGAAATAAAAAGAAAGATAAAATAACTTTTTTACTATTATTACTATTAGGAATAAGTATAGGATTTGCAGCACTAGCTACAACATTAAAAATTAACGGAACAGCTAATATTAGTAAAA